>NZ_QTQH01000018.1:0-160127 GCF_003853805.1 Burkholderia sp. Bp8994 | reverse complement strand
GCCGCGATCTTCGCGAGCGAGCCGCCGAATTTGCCGACCGCGGTCCGCGCGGCCGATACGATCACTACGTCCGTCATGTTTTGTTCCTGCATCGAAATCAGTGGGTCGATCCGTGTTGCATGCTGTATCGCGTGCCGGGGCCGGGCGGCACGGCGGCCGACGTCGGCGCTTGAGCGCCATACGACCCGCGATGCGGCTCAGGGCTCGCGCTTTCATGCGCGCCGCCCATTCGCCCGCTCCAGCCGGGCCCGGACACGTTGCGGCGAGCCGGACGCCGCCGGCCACCACGCGGCACACGCGGCGGCCGGCGCCCGCCGGCGCCGTTCGATCAATGGTGTCGCGCCTGCGCGCGACACGCGCTCATGCAGCCGATTCGCGCGAAGCGGCTTCCTTGCGTGCGGCAGCCGCCGTCTGCTTGGCACCGCGCGTCGCCGTTTCGCTGACCGCGTCGAAACCGCTTTGTGCGGCTTCGATTGCCTGCCCCGTCGCTGCGCGCACGGAGTCTGCCGCGGCAGTCGCCGCGGACAGCGCCGAATTCAGCGCGGCGACCACCGCGCCCGAACCGGCCGGCGCATGCTTCGTCAGCTCGCCGACCACCTCCTTCACGCGCTTGTCGGTCTGCTCGTATTGCGCCTGCGCGACCTTCGCCCACTCGGCCTGCGTCGACACCGCGATGTCGAACAGATGGCGACCGTACGCGACGGCCTTGCCGGCAGCTTCCTGCGGTGCGGCGACTTGCTGCGCGAAGCCCGCAGCCGGGTTGCTCGCGTTGAACGCGTTCTTCAGCTTGTCCTCGTATTCGTCGAGCGCCGTCTTGGCCGCTTGCAGGTTGAGTTCGACGACGGCCTCGAAACCATTGATTGCCGGACGCGCAATCGCGAACCAGGCGGCAATTCCGGACTGATAATCGGCGGCGAATTTTTCGGGGGCAAATACGGACATCGGGCACGCTCCTGTTAGCAATGCGAGAGACGAACGAAAAAAATGGAAGCCAGATCGAGGTCCGCTTCCTTATTCACAACCCGCAGGCACGATTGACTGCGGGGAGTTGAAGATTGCCATTCTAGATGGATTAATTGTCAATTAAATGGCATTAATGGTAGGTAAAAACCCTTATCGATCGGGTTGATCTCCTCGCATCTGCGCCCGCACACAATGGGGCCACGTCGCAACGCCTTGTCCCGAAATGATTTTTACTTTTTTACGGCATGGCGCACCGCGACGTCCGTAACATTTACCCCGTCATTATTCCGGTTATTTGAAAAACAGGTGCGCATTGGAAAATAGGGCAGATTCCCCTGTAATCGTTTTTCCAGATTTATTTTGAAATCGTTACCGGGATTATTAATGACGAATTCAATGATCGTATATAAACCGCCGAGCCGGGCCAGCGCCGACACTCTCACCCGACCAGTTCGCGATGCAGCGCGCGAAACTCCTGCGCGAGCTTGTGTGCCGGCTCGAGATGGATCACCGGCGTCGACTGCTGATGCGATTCGCGGATCTTCACCGATGCCGAGAGCCGCGACGCCAGCACCGGCAGCCCTTCCTCGACGAGTTCGTCGACCAGCCGCTGCGGCAGGCTCGCGCGCGGCTGGAACTGGTTGATGACGATCCCTTCGACCTCGAGCGCCGCGTTGTGGTCCTGCTGGATTTCCTTCACGTTCTCGAGCAGCGTGTACAGCGCGCGGCGCGAGAAGTCGTCGCAATCGAACGGAATCAGGCAGCGCTCGACCGCGATCAGCGCCGAGCGCGTGTAGAAGTTCAGTGCGGGCGGCGTGTCGATGTAGACGGCATCGTAGGTGTCGAGCTCGTTGAGCGCGTCGCGCAGCTTGTAGATCTTGTAGCGCGACTCGAGCTTGCCGTGCAGCGTGTCGAGGTCCGGATGCGCGGGCATCACGTCGAGCCCGTCGAACGGCGTCGGATGGATGAACGATGCGACGTCGACCGGCCGGAAGTTGAAGGTCAGCGCGGTCTCGAAGAATTCGGCGACGCCGGGATGCGCGTCGGTGGCCCGGTCGCCGAGCAGGTAGTGCGTGGAATTCGCCTGCGCGTCGAGGTCGATGACGAGCGTGCGCAGCCCTTCGCTCGCGCTGATCGCCGCCAGGTTGCAGACGATCGTCGACTTGCCCACCCCGCCCTTCTGGTTGAATACGACCCGCCGCATTGTGTCTCCTTCGATCGAAACGTCGAAAAATCGAGCTTAGCCGGTCAATCGTGGCGGCCGCGTGACATCGATCAGATACACGAACCGCCCGGGAGATTTGCTGAGCGGCGCGACGAACGACTGGAAATCACGACGGAAGACGCGCGCACGAGGAACGGGCACAAGGGCTAATGTTGCGACGCAACATCCGAACTGTTAAACTAGGGAAAACCCGTAGTTCAAGCTTGCGAAGGAGCAGTCGTGTACCCCGTATTTTCGTTCCTGATGGATCTGCTGCCGGGCCGCAGCGCGGCTTCGTTTTCGCCGTCGGCAAAAGTAAACCGTGTCACGTTCACGGGTGCCGTGGACCGCAGCGATGGCGTGATCCTGTCGATCAACGGTAGCGACGCGCTGGTCCGCTGGCCGAAGGGTGGAAAATCCGTCGAGCGCGTCAGCAATCTGGTCGCGATCGTCACGGAAGCGTAAGCGGTTCTGTTCTGCGGCGGCCACGGCGCCGCTCTTGTCATGGTCCGCACCGTCCGAAGCAGGCGACTCGGGCGTGAATGCCACGGCCCCCATGTCGGGAATGCGCCGTTGCAGGCTTCAGGAAACCTGCTCACCGGCGCGGTTGCGTCGGTTGAAGTTTGCGGTCGGCATGCTCGCCACGTAAGCACAACAGACGTCAGGGCCATCGCGCCCGCGACGACGAACGTCCGCTGACGGGGGAGTCCATTCTCAAGTCTCGCCCATCCGACGCGGCCGGCGCCAGCGGCTTCTCCCCGCCTTGCACGACGCCACCACGACGCTCCTCACGCCCGATCGGGCACGTTCCGCCCAAAGCCCAAAAAACGCGTAAACGAAAAAAGGACCCGAAGATCCAGGCTGAACCAGTGATTCAGCGTGGAGATTCGGGCCCCTCTTTACATCGGGAACCGGCGTTCCGCTTAGAACGGAATATCGTCGTCCATCTCGTCGAAGCCGCCGCCTGCCGGCGCGCTCGGACGGCTCTGGCCGCCGCCTGCACCGCCGCGCGGCGCGCCGCCGGCACGACCGCCGCCGCCGCGTTCCATCTGTTCGCCGCCGCGGCCGCCGCCACCACCACCGTAGCCGCCGCCGTAACCGCCTTCGTCACCGCCGCCACCGCCGCCGCCCGAACCGCCGCGGCCGCCGAGCATCTGCATCTGGTCGGCGACGATTTCGGTCGAGTAGCGATCCTGGCCGTCCTGGCCCTGCCACTTGCGCGTGCGGATGCGGCCTTCGATATAGACCGACGAACCCTTCTTCAGGTACTCGCTGACGATTTCGGCGAGACGGCCGAAGAACGCGACGCGGTGCCACTCGGTCATTTCCTTGAAATCGCCGCTTGCCTTGTCCTTGTAGCGATCGGTCGTCGCGAGACGGATGTTCGCAACCGCGTCGCCGCTCGGCAGGTAACGGACTTCAGGATCGGCGCCGAGATTGCCGACGAGGATGACCTTGTTGACGGATGCCATGTGTTTCTCCAGTAAATTCGATGCCGGGCCGCCCGCGAATGTCGTCGGAGCGGCCCGCCGGGCAAGCCGGCGAGCGCCGCCGGTGCCTGCCCGAAAAGAAGGTTCAGGCCTTGCGCGGCGGCGCTTTCATGCTGGCCGCGATTATAAGCCACGCCGCCACGAGCCCCGAGCACGCGTAGAAGACGGTGTTCGCGCCGCCGTGCTTCAGCAGCCAGCCGCCCACGATGCCGCCGAGCGCGAGCCCGATCGATTGCGTGGTGTTGTAGACGCCCGTGGCCGCGCCCTTGCGCGAACCGGGCGCGAGCTTCGACACGAGCGACGGCTGCGACGCTTCCAGGATGTTGAAACCCAGGAAGTACACGAACAGGATCGCCGCCACAATCAGGATGGTATGCGGAGCGCTGCCGAGCAACAATTGGCCGATCAGGATAGCCAGAATGCCGCCGAGCAGCACCGGCTTCATCTTGCCCCGTTTTTCCGCGACGATGATCGCCGGGACCATCATCACGAACGCGAGCCCCATCACCGGCAGGTAGACCTTCCAGTGCGCGGCGACCGGCAGCCCGCCGTCGACCAAGAGGCGCGGCACGACGAGGAACAGCGCCGTCTGCGTCGCGTGCAGCACGAGCACGCCGAAGTTCAGGCGCAGCAGCTCGCCGTTGTGCAGCACCTCGCCGAACGGCGCCGGCACGTGCACGGGCTTCGCCGCGTCGGGCACGATCCACACGACGACCCCGATCGCGAGGATCGACAGCACGCCGACGATCGCGAACAGCCCGCTCATCCCGACCCAGTGGAACACGATCGGCGCGCCGACGATCGCGACCGCGAACGACACGCCGATCGAGCCGCCGACCATCGCCATCGCCTTCGTGCGGTTCTGCTCGGAGGTCAGGTCGGCGATGAACGCGAGCACCGCGGACGACACGGCGCCCATCCCCTGGATCACGCGGCCGACGATGATCCACGTGATGTCGTGCGCGAACGCGGCGACGAAGCTGCCGAGCGCGAAGATCAGCAGGCCGGTGGCGATCACGGGCTTGCGGCCGAACTTGTCCGACGCCCACCCGTAGAAGATGTACAGCAGCGACTGCGTGACGCCGTACGCCCCGAGCGCGATGCCGACGAGCAGCACGTTGTCGCCGCCCGGGATGGTTTTCGCGTAGACCGAGAACACCGGCATGATCATGAACAGGCCGAGCATGCGCAGCGCGAAGATCGCCGCGAGCGACGTGGTCGCGCGCAGTTCGGGCGCACTCATGCGGGAAGACGTGGCGGACGGATTGGACATCGGGAATGAATTTCGAATGATCGGAATGTCCGCCCGGCGGCGGGCGGCGGAAGATCAGGGCCACCGGCCCGGCAGGCCTGGCAGGCGCGCTTTCCGGGGCCGCTTTCCGGGACGTCGGGCAGGCAGCCTGCGGGCCGCCTCGCGCCGTGCGGCGCGGCCGCCTTCCCGGCGTGGACACCGCCTTGCTGCCAGCTGCTGCAAAGGCTGGGGGCCCCCAACGACGGCCTCGAAAAGCCGTTATAGTAGCAGGTTTGGTTCCCTCCATTTTCGCCAGGTTCATGGAACAGATCCGTATCCGTGGGGCACGCACCCACAACCTGAAAAACGTCAATCTCGACCTGCCGCGCCACAAGCTGATCGTGATTACCGGGTTGTCCGGGTCGGGCAAGTCGTCGCTCGCGTTCGACACCCTTTATGCCGAAGGCCAGCGCCGCTACGTCGAGAGCCTGTCCGCGTACGCCCGCCAGTTCCTGCAGCTGATGGAGAAACCCGACGTCGACCTGATCGAGGGCCTGTCGCCCGCGATCTCGATCGAGCAGAAGGCGACGTCCCACAACCCGCGTTCGACCGTCGGCACGGTCACCGAAATCCACGACTACCTGCGACTTTTGTTCGCACGGGTCGGCACGCCGTACTGCCCCGACCACGACATCCCGCTCGAGGCGCAGAGCGTGTCGCAGATGGTCGACGCGGCGCTCGCGCTGCCCGAGGAAACCAAGCTGATGATCCTCGCGCCGGTCGTCGCGAACCGCAAGGGCGAGCACGCCGAGCTGTTCGAGGACATGCAGGCGCAGGGCTTCGTGCGCTTTCGCGTGCGCTCGGGCGGCGGCACCGCGAACGAAGGCGTCGCGAAGATCTACGAGGTCGAGTCGCTGCCGAAGCTCAAGAAGAACGACAAGCACACGATCGACGTCGTCGTCGATCGTCTCAAGGTGCGGCCGGACATGAAGCAGCGCCTCGCGGAATCGTTCGAGACCGCGCTGCGCCTCGCCGACGGCCGCGCGATCGCGCTGGAGATGGATACCGACCACGAACACCTGTTCAGCTCGAAGTTCGCGTGCCCGATCTGCTCGTACTCGCTGCAGGAGCTCGAGCCGCGCCTGTTCTCGTTCAACAACCCGATGGGCGCGTGCCCGGAATGCGACGGCCTCGGCCAGATCACGTTCTTCGACCCGAAGCGGGTCGTCGCGCACCCGTCGCTGTCGCTCGCCGCGGGCGCCGTGAAGGGCTGGGATCGCCGCAACCAGTTCTACTTCCAGATGCTGCAGAGCCTCGCGGCGTTCTACGAATTCGACATCGACGCCGCGTTCGAGGACCTGCCGGAAAAGATCCGCAAGGTGCTGCTGTTCGGCTCGGGCAAGCAGACGATCCCGTTCTCGTACATCAACGAGCGTGGCCGCACGACGATCCGCGAGCACGTGTTCGAAGGGATCATCCCGAACCTCGAGCGCCGCTACCGCGAGACCGATTCGGTCGCGGTGCGCGAAGAGCTCGCGAAATACCAGAACAACCAGCCGTGCCCGTCGTGCGACGGCACGCGGCTGCGCCGCGAGGCGCGCCACGTGCGGGTCGGCACCGGCGACTACGCGCGCGGCATCTATGAAATCAGCGGCTGGCCGCTGCGCGACGCGCTCGGCTATTTCGACGGCCTGTCGCTCGACGGCGCGAAGCGCGAGATCGCCGACAAGGTGATCAAGGAAATCGTCGCGCGCCTGACCTTCCTGAACAACGTCGGCCTCGACTACCTGTCGCTCGAGCGCAGCGCTGAAACGCTGTCCGGCGGCGAGGCGCAGCGGATCCGGCTCGCATCGCAGATCGGCTCGGGCCTGACCGGCGTGATGTACGTGCTCGACGAGCCGTCGATCGGCCTGCACCAGCGCGACAACGACCGCCTGATCGCGACGCTCAAGCACCTGCGCGACCTCGGCAACTCGGTGATCGTCGTCGAGCACGACGAGGACATGATCCGCACGGCCGACTACGTCGTCGACATGGGCCCGGGCGCCGGCGAGCACGGCGGCGTGATCGTGGCTGAAGGCACGCCGAAGCAGGTGCAGTCGAACCCGCAGTCGCTGACGGGCCAGTATCTGGTCGGCAAGCGCACGATCGAATACCCGGACGAGCGGCTCGCGCCCGATCCCGAGCGGATGCTGCGCATCGTCGACGCGCACGGCAACAACCTGAAGCACGTCGATCTCGAACTGCCGGTTGGCCTGCTGACCTGCATCACCGGCGTGTCGGGCTCCGGCAAGTCGACGCTGATCAACGACACGCTGTATCACGCGGTCGCGCGCCACCTGTACGGCTCGTCGGCCGAGCCGGCGCCGCACGAGGCGATCGAGGGCCTCGAGCACTTCGACAAGGTGATCAACGTCGACCAGTCGCCGATCGGCCGCACGCCGCGCTCGAACCCGGCCACCTACACGGGCCTGTTCACGCCGATCCGCGAGTTGTTCTCGGGCGTGCCGACCGCGAAGGAGCGCGGCTACGATCCGGGCCGCTTCTCGTTCAACGTGAAGGGCGGCCGCTGCGAGTCGTGCCAGGGCGACGGCGTGCTGAAGGTCGAGATGCACTTCCTGCCGGACGTCTACGTGCCGTGCGACGTGTGCCACGGCAAGCGCTACAACCGCGAAACGCTCGAAGTGCAGTACAAGGGCAAGAACATCAGCGAAGTGCTCGACATGACGGTGGAGCACGCGTACGAGTTCTTCAGCGCGGTGCCGGTGATCGCCCGCAAGCTGAAGACGCTGCTCGACGTCGGCCTCGGCTACATCCGCCTCGGCCAGTCGGCCACGACGCTGTCGGGCGGCGAGGCGCAGCGCGTGAAGCTGTCGCTGGAACTGTCGAAGCGCGACACGGGCCGCACGCTGTACATCCTCGACGAGCCGACCACCGGCCTGCACTTCCACGACATCGCGCTGCTGCTCGAGGTGATCCACCGGCTGCGCGACCAGGGCAATACGGTCGTGATCATCGAGCACAACCTCGATGTGATCAAGACGGCCGACTGGGTGATCGACCTCGGCCCCGAAGGCGGGGCCGGCGGCGGCCAGATCATCGCGCAGGGCACGCCCGAGCAGGTCGCGAAGACCAAGGCGAGCTTCACCGGCAAGTACCTCGCGCCGCTGCTCAAGCGCCCGGCCCGCAAGGCGGCGGCCGGCTGACACTTTCCGTTCCCGCGCGCGGCTGCCCGGCCGCGCGCGCCCGGCAGCGGGGCGGCGCCGGCCTCCTCGTTTTCCCTTCTGCGGTTTTCCCCTCTGCGTTTACACCACGAGCCAAACAGCCCCGTGGCAGACCATAATGGAAGCTATACTTTACGGTCGTAAGGTTCGCCATCCGCACCAATCCGGTGCGGCGCCGGGCGATCGCCGCCGTGTCGCCCACCGCGCGGCACGGCACACGAACGACAGGAATCCATGATGGAGAAGCAACAAGAGTCGCGCGACGCGCAGAACCGCGAGCCGCACCTGCGCAGCGTGCGGCTGACGAGCGACTTCAGCCTGCCGAAGCTGTCGGCGATCGAGATCGGCAGCTACCTGTTCGCCCTCGTCGCGATGGTGCTCGTCATCGAACTCAAGCTGCTGGGCGGGCTGCTGGCCGGCATGCTGGTCTATCAGCTGATCCATACGATCGCCCCGGTGATCGAACGCCACACCACGAGCATGCGCGCGCGCTGGGTCGCCGTCGTGCTGCTGTCGATCGCGATCGTCGGCGGGCTCACGGGCCTGACGATCGGCATCATCGACCACTTCGAGCACACGGTGCCGAACCTGCAGAGTCTCCTTGGCCAGCTGATGCAGATCGTCGAGCAGACGCGCGCCCGCACGCCGGCCTGGATCGCGAACCTGCTGCCGGTCGACGTCGAACAGATGAAGACCAAGGCGGCGCTGCTGATGCACTCGCACATGGACCAGCTCCAGCAAGGCGGCAAGAGCGTCGCGCGCGGCTTCGGCCACGTGGTGTTCGGGATGATCATCGGCGCGATGATCGCGATCGGCGTCGAGCACGGCAAGGTGCGTCGGCCGCTGTCGACCGCGCTCGTCACGCGCGTGTCGCGCTTCGCCGAATCGTTCCGCCGGATCGTGTTCGCGCAGATCAAGATCTCGGCGATCAACGCGACCTTTACCGGCATCTACCTGCTCGTCGCGCTGCCGATCTTCCACCAGCGGCTGCCGCTGTCGAAAACACTGGTGCTCGTCACGTTCATCGTCGGCCTGCTGCCGGTGATCGGCAACCTGATCTCGAACACGCTGATCGTCGCGGTGTCGCTGTCGGTCAGCATGGGCACCGCGATCGCGTCGCTCGCGTTCCTCGTCGTGATCCACAAGCTCGAGTACTTCCTGAACGCGAAGATCATCGGCGGCCAGATCGAGTCGCGCGCGTGGGAGCTGCTGCTCGCGATGCTGATCATGGAAGCCGCGTTCGGGCTGCCGGGCGTGATCGCCGCGCCGATCTTCTATGCGTACATGAAGCGCGAGCTGTACATGCTGCGGCTGATCTGACGCGCCGTACCCGACGCAACCCGATCCCCGCGCATCACGCGATAAAAAAACGCCGCTCCCCGTCAAGGGCGCGGCGTTCTTGTTTGCGGCAACCGACGGCCTGCGCAGGCCGGCCGGCGCGCATCACCGATCAGCCGATCAGCGGAACACGACGGTCTTCGTCCCGTTCAGCACGATCCGGTGCTCGACGTGCCACTTCACCGCACGCGCGAGCGTCACGCACTCGACGTCGCGGCCGATCGCGGTGAGCTGGTCGGGCGTCATGCTGTGGTCGACGCGCTCGACTTCCTGCTCGATGATCGGGCCTTCGTCGAGGTCGGTCGTCACGTAGTGCGCGGTCGCGCCGATCAGCTTCACGCCGCGGTCGAACGCCTGGTAGTACGGCTTCGCGCCCTTGAAGCTCGGCAGGAACGAATGGTGGATGTTGATCGCGCGGCCGGCGAGCTGCTGGCACATGTTCGGCGACAGGATCTGCATGTAGCGCGCGAGCACGACGAGATCGGCCTGGTGTTCGTCGATCACTTCCAGCACCCGCGCTTCCTGCGCGGCCTTCGCCGCATCGGACGAACCGCCGACGAGCGGGAAATGATGGAACGGGATGTTGTAGCTCGCGGCGAGCTGGTAGAACTCCTTGTGGTTCGACACGATCGCCGGAATCTCGATCGGCAGCTGGCCGGTGCGGTAGCGGAACAGCAGGTCGTTCAGGCAGTGGCCGATCTTCGACACCATGATCACGACGCGCGGCTTCACGGCCGCGTCGTGCATTTCCCAGCGCATCCCGAACTGCTCGGCGAGCGGCGCGAATTCCTTGCGAAGCGTGTCGAGCGCCGACGCGGCATCCGCGCCCTCGCCGTCCTGCACGAAGTGCACGCGCATGAAGAACTCGCCGGTGCGGCTGTCGCCGAACTGCGCCGAATCGAGGATGTTGTTGGCACGCTCGAACAGGAAGCCCGAGACCGCGTGGACGATGCCATGCCGGTCGGGGCACGACAGTTTCAAGATAAAGCTGTGATCGGTCGACATGACCGCTACTCCCTTCGTTTCGGTATTCGTCAAATAGGCCGTTCGTCCGGCCTTACCCTGGGGCCCAAGCCCGGGCAGGCAGGTGGCGCGTCAGTGGCGCGTCAGGCGGCCGGCGCGAACAGCGCGTCGATGCCCGCCGCGTCGGCCGCCGCGAGCCAGCGGTGGCGCAGCAGCGTGTCGAGCATCGCGAGGCTCGCATCCATCGTCGCGCGGCCTTCGCGCAGCCAGCCGATCACCTCGGGCACGCCGGCCAGCAGGTGCTCGGCCACTTCGCCGTCCTGGTTGTGCGGCGCGAAGTCGCGCGGCAGCGGCAGGTCGTACACGAAGATCAGTTCGGACTGCGTGCCTTCCGGCAGCGAACACAGTACCTGCACCGCGCGGCCCGCGATCGCACGCGCCGCCAGTTCGGCCGGCATGCCGGCCTCTTCCCAGCATTCCTTCGTGAGCGTCTCGTGAACGCCCAGGCCCCAGCCGATGCCGCCCGCGACGACGTTGTCGAGCATGCCGGGGTCGGTGGCCTTGGTCGCGCTGCGGCGGCCGAGCCACATCTGCGGCGCGGCCGCCGAACCCGGCGCAGCCTCATATTCTACGATGCCGTTCAGGTGCACCGCATAAGTCTGCGTGCCGAAGAAGCGCGACGCGGCGCGCTCGATGTACGCGAGCGGCGGATCGTCGAAGCGGTTGCGGATCGCATAGATCTCGTCGCGCCAGCCGGGAATCGCGCCTTCGGCCGCCAGCGCGCCGATCGCGCTCGCGAGCGCCATGCTGCGCGCGTCGACCGTGTCATAGCGCGCCGACAGCACGACGCGCGCGTCCGTCAGCTCGAACACGTCGGGCCAGCGCGCGAGCTTCGCGACGTCCTGGCGGCGCACCCAGCCCACGGCCACGCCGGCGATCTCGAAACGCAGGTGCGCGGCCGGATCGAAGCGGCGCGCGGCCGCAATGCACGGAAACGTCATCGGGCTCAGTCCTTCAGCGCGACGCGGATGCCGATCGCGATGAAGGTCGCGCCGGCGATCCGGTCCAGCCACACACCGGCCTTCGGGCGGCGCTTCAGCCATGTGCCGATCGCCCCCGCGCCGACGCCGAACAGCGAGAAGATCGCGGCCGTCTGCAGCATGAACAGCGCGCCGAGCTCGAACATCTGCAGCGTCACGCCCTGCACGCCGTGCGGATCGACGAACTGCGGCAGGAACACGACGAAGAACAACGTGACCTTCGGGTTCATCAGGTTGCCGATCACGCTCTGCCGGAAGATCGCGCCAAGCGGCTGCGGCGGGCGCTCGTGCGCGTTCGCGAGGCCCTGGCTGCGCAGCGCCTTGATGCCGATCCACACGAGGTACGCGGCGCCTGCGAGCTTCAGCGTCTGGAACGCGACCGGCGACGAGCGCAGCACCGCCGCGACGCCGAGCGCCGCGAGCGTCGTATGGAACAGGATTCCGGCCGTGAAGCCGAGCGCGGCGACGAAGCCGGCCGCGCGGCCCTGCGAGATGCCGCGCGCGAGCACCTGCAGGTTGTCGGGACCCGGCGCGAACGTGATCGCGATCGACGTGGCGAGAAACAGCATGAAGTTGGGCATCGTGACCTCGCGGCGTGGGCCGGCTCCGGTGGTTCAGTGGCCGGCGAATTCGGTGACGGTATAGACGGGCAGCCCCGCGTTGCGCAGCAGCGTCGAGCCGCCGAGATCGGGCAGGTCGATGATCGCCGCGCCTTCGACGACGACCGCACCGAGCCGCTGCAGCAGGTTGCGCCCCGCCATCATCGTGCCGCCGGTCGCGATCAGGTCGTCCATGATGATCACGCGGTCGCCGGGGCGGCACGCGTCTTCGTGGATCTCGACGGTCGCGCTGCCGTATTCGAGGTCGTACGATTCCGAGCGCGTCTTGTACGGCAGCTTGCCGAGCTTGCGGATCGGCACGAAGCCGACGCTCAGCTCGTACGCGACGATCGGCGCGATGATGAAGCCGCGCGCGTCGAGCCCCGCGACGTAGTCGAGCTTCGCATCGACATAGCGTTCGACGAACAGGTCGACGAGGATGCGCAGCGCCTTCGGGCTCTGCAGCAGCGTCGTGATGTCGCGGAACTGCACGCCCGGCTGCGGCCAGTCGGGCACGGTGCGGATCTGGCTGTGGATGAAGGCGACCGGATCGAGCGGTGCGCCCGGCGACGAATGCGGCATGAAACTCTCCGAAAAAAACGGTGCGCGAAGATCGGGCACCGTTTCGAATAAATACGGGTCAGGTTATCGAAGCGCGACTCAGGCGAGCGCGGCCGGCGGCTCGCGCCGATGCCGCGACAGCCGTTCCTCCGCGAGCGCGAGCGCTTCGGGCAGCCCGCGCAGCACGACGATGTCGCTCGCGCGCAGCTTGGTCTGCGGGTCGGGTTCGACGCCGCGGATGCCGTGCCGGCGGATCGCCGTGACTTCCAGCCCGAGCGCATACAGCCCGAGCTCCTCCAGCGAGCGCCCGACCGCATCCGCGCGCGCGTCGACCGGCACCGATTGTAGCCGCACCTGCTCGTGATCGTCGTCGTCCGTGTCGTCGGCGCCGCGGAAATAGCCGCGCAGCAGGCTGTAGCGCTCGTCGCGCATCTCCTCGACGCGCCGCACGACCTTGCGCATCGGCACGCCGACCAGCACCAGCGTGTGCGACGCGAGCATCAGGCTGCCCTCGACGATCTCCGGAATCACCTCGGTCGCGCCGGCCGCGAGCAGCTTCTCGAGATCGGCATCGTCGACCGTGCGCACGATCGCCGGCAGCGTCGGCTCGAGCTCGTGCACGTGGTGCAGCACGCGCAGCGCCGACGGCGTGTTCGCATACGTGATCGCGACGGCCGCCGCGCGATGGATACCGGCCGCGAGCAGCGACTCGCGGCGCGCCGCGTCGCCGAACACGACCGATTCGCCGGCCGTCGCGGCCGCGCTCACGCGATCGGGGTCGAGGTCGAGCGCGACATACGAAATGCCTTCCTGCTCGAGCATGCGCGCCAGGTTCTGCCCCGCGCGGCCGTAGCCGCAGATGATCACGTGGCCGCGCTGCTTGAGGCTTTGCGTCGCGATCCGCGTCATCTGCAGCGACTGCTGCATCCATTCCGTCGACGACAGCCGCATCACGATCCGGTCGGCGTTCTGGATCAGGAACGGCGCGGCGAGCATCGACAGCAGCATCGACGCGAGGATCGCCTGCAGCAGCGTCGAATCGACGAGATGCCGGTCGAGGATCAGGTTCAGCAGCACGAAGCCGAATTCGCCGGCCTGCGCGAGGCCGATGCCGGTGCGCATCGCGACGCCCGGCGTCGCGCCGAACAGCCGCGCGAGCCCCGCGATCATCGTCGCCTTGAACAGGATCTGTCCGACGAAGAAGCCGAGCACCAGCAACGGATGCTCCCAGATCACGCGCGGATCGAGCAGCATCCCGGTCGTCACGAAGAACAGGCCGAGCAGCACGTCGCGGAACGGCTTGATGTCCTCTTCCACCTGATGCCGGAACGGCGTCTCGGAGATCAGCATCCCCGCGATGAACGCGCCGAGCGCGAGCGACAGGCCGAAGCGGTCGGTGATGAACGCGGCGCCGAGCGTGACGAGCAGCAGGTTCAGCACGAACAGTTCCTGCGAGCGGCGCCGCGCGACGACGTTGAGCCAGCGCGTCATGAAACGCTGGCCGACGATCAGCAGCAGCGCGAGCGCGATCACGATCTTGACGGCCGCGAACCCGAGCGTGAGCGCGAGATCCTTCGACGACTCGGCGCCGAACGCGGCGATCACGATCAGCAGCGGCACCACCGCGAGATCCTGGAACAGCAGCACGCCGAAGATGTTGCGGCCGTGCGCGGTCTCGATCTCGAGCCGCTCGGCGAGCATCTTCGACACGATCGCCGTCGACGACATCGCGAGCGCGCCGCCGAGCGCGACGCTGCCCTGCCACGTGATGTGCACCCAGCGCTCGAACAGCGCGCCGAGCACAACCGCGAGCGCGAGGGTCGCGACCACCTGCAGCAGCCCGAGCCCGAACACGAGCCGCTGCATCGCCCGCAGCTTCGCGAGCGAGAATTCGAGGCCGATCGAGAACATCAGGAACACTACGCCGAATTCCGCGAGATGCTCGGCCCGTTCGAGGTCCGCGGCAATGCCGAACGCGTGCGGGCCGACCAGGATGCCGACGGTCAGGTAGCCGAGCATCGGCGGCAGGTTCAGCGAGCGAAATACGACGACGCCCACTACCGAGGCCAGCAGCAGCAGCAGGGTCATTTCGAGCGGGGAAATCACGGGCGAAGCGTCCTCGTTCGTCGGGGCCACGGCAAGGCGGGCGCAGGTGGTGGCGGTAGGCAAGCGGCATCGGACGAGTCCGAAGGCGCGGCGCGGCGAACAAACGCCTTTGCTATACTCCGCGCATGATAGCGAAAATCAATGATGATCGGGCGCTCGCGCTCGCCCGCGACGTGCTTGACATCGAGGCGGACGCCGTGCGCGCGCTGCGCGACCAGCTCGACGGCGACTTCGTTCAGGCCGTCGCGCTGCTGCTCGGCTGCCGCGGCCGCGTCGTGGTATCCGGCATCGGCAAATCGGGGCATATCGCCCGCAAGATCGCGGCCACGCTCGCCAGCACCGGCACGCCGGCCTTCTTCGTCCACCCGGCCGAGGCCAGCCACGGCGACCTCGGCATGGTCACGTCGGACGACGTCTTCATCGGCATCTCCTATTCCGGCGAATCGGAAGAACTCGTCGCGATCTTGCCGCTCGTGAAGCGGATCGGCGCGAAGCTGATCGCGATCACGGGCCGCGCGGAATCGAGCCTCGGCACGCTCGCCGACGTGAACCTGAACGCCGCGGTGTCGAAGGAAGCCTGCCCGCTGAACCTCGCCCCCACCGCGAGCACGACCGCCGCGCTCGCGCTCGGCGACGCGCTCGCCGTCGCGGTGCTCGACGCGCGCGGCTTCGGTTCCGAGGATTTCGCGCGCTCGCATCCGGGCGGCGCGCTCGGCCGGCGCCTGCTCACCCACGTGCGCGACGTGATGCGCTCGGGCGACGACGTGCCGCGCGTCGGGCTCGACGCGACGCTGTCGGACGCCCTGTTCCGGATCACCGCGAAGCGGCTGGGCATGACCGCCGTGGTCGAGCCCGACGGCCGCGTGGCCGGCATCTTCACCGACGGCGACCTGCGCCGTGTGCTCGCGCGCGACGGCGATTTCCGCACGCTGCCGATCGTCGACGTGATGACGCGCGAGCCGCGCACGATCGGCCCCGACCATCTCGCGGTCGAGGCCGTGGAACTGATGGAGCGCCACCGGATCAACCAGATGCTGGTGGTCGATGCCGACGGCGCGCTGATCGGCGCGCTGAACATGCACGACCTGTTTTCGAAGAAGGTGATCTGATGAGCGCAGCGCTGACTGCGGCCGAACGCGCGAGCCGCGTGAAGCTGATGATTTTCGACGTCGACGGCGTGCTGACCGACGGCGGGCTGCTATTTACCGCGGCCGGCGACGCGATGAAGTCATTCAATTCGCTCGATGGCCACGGCGTGAAGCTGCTCGGCGAAGCCGGCATCGCAACCGCGATCATCACCGGCCGCCGCTCGGAAATCGTCGCGGCACGCGCGAAGGAAATGAAGATCGCGCACCTGTTCCAGGGCGTCGAGAACAAGCTCGCCGTGTTCGCCGACCTGATCGCATCGCTCGGCATCACCGCCGACGCCTGCGGCTACATGGGCGACGACTGGCCCGACCTGCCGGTGATGCTGCGCTGCGGCTTCGCGACGGCACCGGCCAACGCGCACCCCGAGGTGATCGCGCGTGCGCACTGGGTGGCCGAGGCCCGCGGGGGCCACGGCGCGGTGCGCGAGGTCTGCGACGCGATCCTGCGCGCGCAGCGCCGCTACGACGCGCTGCTTGCGGCTGCCTGTGGAGCCTGACGGATGAACACGCATTTCCGCTGGACCCAGCTGCTGCCGCTCGTCGCGGTCGCCGCGCTCGCGGGCATCACGTGGTGGCTGCTGCAGGCGACGCTGCCGCCGCCCGGCGAGGGCGCCGTGCGGCCGAAGCGCCACACGCCCGATTATTTCGCGGACAACTTTTCCGTCACCGAGCTCGACCAGTCCGGCTCGACGCAATACCGGCTGACGGCCGCGAAGCTGATCCATTACGAAGACACCGACAACAGCGACCTGACCGATCCGGCCATGCGCGCGTTCCAGCCCGGCAAGCCGGTCGTGACGACCACCGCGAAGCGCGGCACCGTCAACGGCGACGTGTCGATCGTCGACTTGTACGACGATGCGCGCATCCTGCGCGTGGCCGGCGGCGGCGATCCGCAGATGCAGGCCGATTCCCAGCATTTCCGGATCTTCGTCAATGACGATGTGATCCAGACCGAAAAGCCGGTTAAACTTCAGCGCGGCCTGTCGCTCGTCAACGCGACCGACGGCATGAAGTACAACAACGTCACCCGGGTCATCGAGCTTTACGGCAACGTGCGCGGCACGATCGCCGCGGCGGACACGTCCGGCGGCTCGAAAGGTCAATCCAGGTGACGCATCCCTCACGTGACTGCATGAACGAACCGTTCCCTCGACAGAATTCCGGCGGCGCTGCGCGCGCCGTCCGCGCCGCGCTCGCCGCGACGCTCGTGGCGCTCCCGCTCGTCGGGCTGGCGCCGCTCGCCCATGCCGAGAAGGCCGACCAGAACAAGCCGATCAACGTCGAGGCGGACAACCTGACCTATGACGACCTGAAGCAGGTGACGGTCGCGACCGGCAACGTCGTGATCACGAAGGGCACGATCATCATCAAGGGCGACCGCGTCGAAGTGCGCCAGGATCCGGAAGGCTATCAGTACGCGACGTCGTTCGGCAGCGGCAAGAAGCACGCGACGTTCCGCCAGAAGCGCGAAGGCCTCGACGAATACATCGACGGCGACGCCGAGCGCATCGACTACGACGGCAAGCAGGACCTGACGACGCTGACGACCGCCGCGACCGTGCGCCGCCTGCAGGGCACGTCGACGATCGCCGACACCGTGCACGGCAGCGTGATCACGTACGACGGCCAGCGCGACTTCTACACCGCGAAGGGCGGCAAGGACGTCGCGGCGCCGGGCAACCCGAACGGCCGCGTGCGCGCGATGCTGTCGCCGAAGAACGGCGGCCCCGGGCAGCTGAACGGCGCGCCGGCGAAGCTGTCGCCGTCGACCACGATCCAGGGAGCGCCGGCCCAATGAACGCGCTTCCGAACCGCCAGCCGGCCGGCACGACGAGCTCGCTCGTCGTGCGCAACCTGAAGAAACGCTACGGCTCGCGCACCGTCGTCAAGGACGTGTCGCTCGACGTGAAGAGCGGCGAGGTCGTCGGCCTGCTCGGCCCGAACGGCGCCGGCAAGACGACGTCGTTCTACATGATCGTCGGCCTCGTGCCGACGGATGCGGGCGAAATCTCGCTGAACGGCAGCTCGATCGGCCTGCTGCCGATCCACAAGCGCGCGTCGCTCGGCCTGTCGTACCTGCCGCAGGAAGCGTCGGTGTTCCGCAAGCTGACCGTCGAGGAAAACATCCGCGCGGTGCTCGAGCTGCAGCACGGCGAAGACGGCAAGCGGCTGTCGAAGGACGCGATCGCGTCGCGCACCGAGGCGCTGCTCGACGAACTGCAGATCGGCCACCTGCGCGAGAACCCGGCGCTGTCGCTGTCGGGCGGCGAACGCCGTCGCGTCGAGATCGCGCGCGCGCTCGCGACCAATCCGAACTTCATCCTGCTCGACGAGCCGTTCGCCGGCGTCGACCCGATCGCGGTGCTCGAGATCCAGAAGATCGTCAAGTTCCTGAAGCAGCGCAACATCGGCGTGTTGATTACCGATCACAACGTCCGCGAAACGCTCGGCATCTGCGACCACGCTTACATCATCAGCGACGGTTCGGTGCTCGCCGCCGGCGCGCCGAGCGAAATCATCGAAAACGAAAGCGTGCGCCGCGTGTACCTCGGCGAACACTTCCGCATGTAAATCCCCCGTGGCTGGCCGCCCCCGCCCGGCATCGCCGCGCGGGGCGCGCCCGCGTGTCCTGCGGCCCCGCCGCGGCCGGGCGCCGCGCCGCGCGTAATCGCGGATGGCTCAAGGCGCCTGGGTCGTGGCAAACTGCCGGTATGACTCCCTCTCTGCCATGAAAGCCAGCCTTCAACTCCGCCTGTCGCAACACCTGGCGCTGACACCGCAACTGCAGCAGTCGATCCGGCTCCTGCAGCTGTCGACGCTCGAACTGCAGCAGGAAGTCGCGATGGCCGTCGCGCAGAATCCGCTGCTCGAGAACGACGACGAATGGATCGCGAGCCCGCTGCGCGTCGCGGCGGACGGATCGCTGATCGCGCAGACGCCGCCCGGACAGAACACCGAACCGGGCATCACGAACGGCAGCAGCCAGTCGAGCGAACGCGCCGAGCGCGACGAGCCGGCCGGCGCCGACGAATACGACGGATACGCATCGGGCGACGCCGGCGACGGCCCGCAGTGGAATCTCGACGAGTTCGGCCGCTCGAGCGGCGCCTCGGACGATGACGATCTCCCGCCGCTGCAGGTGCAGGAAGCCGCGACGTCGCTGCGCGACCACCTGTCCGCGCAATTGCGCGTCACGCAGGCCGGGCCGCGCGACCGCGCGCTCGTGATGTTCCTGATCGAATCGCTCGACGACGACGGCTACCTGACCGCCACGCTCGACGAAGTGCTCGCCGACCTGCCGCCCGAACTGGAAATCGACTGCGACGAACTGAATGCGGCGCTCGCGCTGCTGCACAGTTTCGATCCTGCCGGGGTCGGGGCCCGCTCGGCGTCCGAATGCCTGAAGCTGCAGTTGCTGCGCCTCGATCCGTCCCCCACCCGCACGCTCGCGCTGGAGATCGTGTCGCAGCACCTCGAACTGCTCGCCGCGCGCGACTTCACGCGGCTGCGCAAGCAGCTGAAGGCGAGCGACGACGCGCTACGCGACGCGCACGCGCTGATCCGCTCGCTGGAGCCGTTCCCCGGCGCTGCCTACGGCAAGGCCGAGGCCGACTACGTCGTGCCCGACATCATCGTGAAGAAGGCCGGCCAGGGCTGGCTCGCGGAACTCAATCCGGAAGTGATGCCGCGCCTGCGGATCAACAACCTGTACGCGAACATCCTGCGCAACAGCCGCGGCGACCCGTCGGCCGGATCGTTGAAACAACAGCTCCAGGAAGCACGCTGGCTGATCAAGAACATCCAGCAGCGATTCGACACGATCCTGCGTGTCGCGCAGGCTATTGTCGAACGTCAGAAGAACTTCTTTGCGCATGGCGAAATTGCCATGCGCCCCTTGGTTTTGCGGGAAATAGCTGATACGCTGGGCCTACACGAGTCGACTGTCAGCCGTGTGACAACCGGGAAGTACATGCTGACCCCGTTCGGGACGCTGGAATTCAAGTACTTCTTCGGATCACACGTTTCGACCGACACCGGAGGCGCCGCATCGTCGACCGCCATCCGAGCCCTGATCAAGCAACTGATAGGAGCTGAAGACCCCAAATCGCCACTTTCGGACAGCCGCATTGCCGAGCTGCTGGCAGAACAGGGATTCGTGGTTGCGCGCCGCACGGTTGCCAAGTACCGCGAAGCCCTCAAGATCCCGGCAGTGAATCTGCGCAAGTCTCTTTAAGCCTGCTGCCTGCCCGGCGGCAGGCGTGTTCCGGCCACCGCGCACTCGGGGAACAGGCCGGGCGACTTGTCCGCGAATTTGCCGCGCCATGCGGCAGGGGCAAGTCGACCGGAGCGCCGCCTCGATGCGGCCGGGTGGTCACTCGCTTGGAGAAGCACTATGAACCTGAAGATCAGTGGACATCATCTCGAAGTCACGCCTGCAATTCGCGAATACGTGATCACCAAGCTGGACCGGGTGCTACGGCATAGCGATCAGGTGATCGATGGCACTGTGATCCTCTCGGTCGACAATCACAAGGAAAAGGACAAGCAGCAGCGCGCGGAAATCAACCTGCATCTGAAGGGCAAGGACATCTTCGTCGAAAGCGCAAACGGCAACCTGTACGCTGCGATCGATCTGCTGATCGACAAGCTGGATCGCCAGGTCGTCAAGCACATGGAGCGTCTGCAGACCCATGCGCACGACCCGATCAAGCTGCAGCCGTCGATCGACCAGATCGAACTGCCGCCGCAATAACGTTCACCGCAACACACACGCCGCCCGGTTCGCCGGGCGTTTTTTTTGCGTCCACGCGGCAGTGGTGCGACCGGTCCGTCCATGCCGCGCCACGCACGCGGCTGTGCTCTATAATGTTCCGGTTATCGCCGGGGGGCGTTGGGTGCGGTAGCTGTCGTGCAGGTTTCCGATGCCGAACGCCTTGATATCGCCGAACATGGAAAATCAGTCTGCCGCCGCAAGGAGACCCCAGGCCGCCCAATCGCCTGCCAACATGAATCGCCTAGCCAAAATCCTGCCCATAGAGAACGTCGTCATCGACCTCTCCGTCACCAGCAAGAAACGCGTCTTCGAACAAGCCGGGCTGATGTTCGAGAATCAGAACGGCATCGCCCGCAGCACCGTCACGGACAACCTGTTCGCGCGCGAGCGCCTCGGCTCGACCGGGCTCGGCGAAGGCGTCGCGATTCCGCACGGGCGCATCAAGGGGCTCAAGCATCCGCTCGCCGCCTTCGTGCGGCTCGCCGACGCGATCCCGTTCGAAGCGCCCGACGGCCAGCCGGTCGGTCTCCTGATTTTCCTGCTCGTCCCCGAGCAAGCCACCCAGCAGCACCTCGAGATCCTGTCGGAAATCGCGCAACTGCTGTCCGATCGCGACGCGCGAGAGCGTCTGCACAACGAAACGGATCTCGCCGAGTTGCATCGCCTGCTCACTCAGTGGCAACCTTGAGTTGATCCGGGCGGATTATTTTCCCGAACGAGGCGGCACACGCCGCCGACCAGGGCCGCCCGGCGCCGGTCCGGCATGGCGACGCCCGTCGCCGCGCGCATGCACCGGCTCATTGGAGTGACGAGAGTCATGGATACGTCCAGCATCAACGCCCAGAGCATCTTCGACGACAACGCGGCCACGCTGAAACTGAGCTGGCTGACGGGGCATGAAGGCTGGGAGCGCGGTTTTTCGGCCGACACCGTCGGCAACGCGACGTCGAGCGCCGACCTCGTCGGCCACCTGAACCTGATCCACCCGAACCGGATCCAGGTGCTCGGCGAAGCCGAAATCGACTACTACCAGCGGCAGACCGACGAAGACCGTTCGCGCCACATGGCCGAGCTGATCGCGCTCGAACCGCCGTTCCTCGTCGTCGCCGGCGGCGCCGCCGCGCCGCCCGAGCTCGTGCTGCGCTGCACGCGCTCGTCCACGCCGCTGTTCACGACGCCGATGTCGGCGGCCGCCGTGATCGACAGCCTGCGGCTCTACATGTCGCGCATCCTCGCGCCGCGCGCGACACTGCACGGCGTGTTCCTCGACATCCTCGGGATGGGCGTGCTGCTCACCGGCGACTCCGGGCTCGGCAAGAGCGAACTCGGCCTCGAACTCATCAGCCGCGGCCACGGCCTCGTCGCCGACGACGCGGTCGACTTCGTCCGACTTGGCCCCGATTTCGTCGAAGGCCGCTGCCCGCCGCTGCTGCAGAACCTGCTCGAAGTGCGCGGCCTCGGCCTGCTCGACATCAAGACGATCTTCGGCGAAACCGCGGTGCGCCGGAAAATGAAGCTGAAGCTGATCGTCCAGCTCGTGCGCCGCCCGGACGGCGAATTCCAGCGGCTGCCGCTGGAAAGCCAGACGGTCGACGTGCTCGGTCTGCCGATCAGCAAGGTCACGATCCAGGTCGCGGCCGGCCGCAACCTCGCGGTGCTGGTCGAGGCGGCCGTGCGGAACACGATCCTGCAGTTGCGCGGCATCGACACGTTGCGCGATTTCATGGATCGGCAACGACTCGCGATGCAGGATCCCGACAGCCAGTTCCCCGGCAAGCTCGTGTAACCGCCCGGCGCCGGCCTCGCAGCGCCGACGCGTCGAGCCGGTGCTATGATGAAACGTCAGGATTCTCTGCTTCCCATGCGCATCGTCCTCATCACCGGCATCTCCGGCTCAGGCAAGTCCGTCGCGCTGAACGCGCTCGAAGACGCAGGCTACTACTGCGTCGACAACCTGCCGCCGCACGTGCTCCCCGAACTCGCCCGCTACCTGGCCGACGGCGGCCAGCACCGGCTCGCGGTCGCGATCGATGCGCGTTCGAGCGCATCGCTGGACGAAATGCCCGGCCTGATCCGCTCGCTGTCGCTCGAGCACGATGTCCGCGTGCTGTTCCTCAACGCAAGCACGCAGGCGCTGATCCAGCGCTTCTCCGAAACGCGCCGGCGCCACCCGCTGTCCGGCTCGCCGTCGCACGACGCGAACGTCGGACTGCTGTCGTCGCTCGAGGAAGCGATCGAGCGCGAACGCGAGCTGGTCGCGCCGCTCGCAGAATTCGGCCACCAGATCGATACGAGCACGCTGCGCGCGAACGTGCTGCGCACGTGGGTCAAGCGCTTCATCGAGCAGAAGAACAACGACCTGATGGTGATGTTCGAGTCATTCGGCTTCAAGCGCGGCGTGCCGCTCGATGCCGACCTGATGTTCGACGTACGCGCGCTGCCGAACCCGTACTACGACCATGAGCTGCGCCCGCTCACCGGGCTGGACCAGCCGGTCATCGCCTTTCTCGACGCACTGCCGATCGTCCACCAGATGATCGACGACATCCATGCGTTCCTGATGAAATGGCTGCCGCACTTTCGTGAAGACAACCGCAGCTACCTGACCGTCGCCATCGGCTGCACGGGCGGTCAGCATCGCTCGGTGTTCATCGCGGAAACGCTCGCCGCGCGCCTCGCGCACGATGCGAACGTGATCGTGCGGCATCGTGACGCGCCGGTGGATGTCGACGCGTCGTCGCGGCTCGTCACCGAGGTCGAACGACCTTAGCGACACCGCCCTCTCGCCGGCGCGCCATGTCCACCCTATCGACCACCCTGATCGACCTACCGCTGTTTCCGCTGCATACGGTGCTGTTCCCCGGTGGCTTGCTGCCGCTCAAGGTATTCGAGGCGCGCTATCTCGACATGTCGCGCGCGTGCCTGCGCGACGACGCGCCGTTCGGCGTGTGCCTCCTGAAGAGCGGGCCCGAAGTCGCGCAGGACGGCGCCGTGTCGGTGCCCGAGACGATCGGCTGCATGGCGCGCATCACCGAGTGCGACACCGGCGAATTCGGGATGCTGTACCTGCAGGCGATCGGCACGCAGCGATTCGAGTTGCTGTCGTATCGCGTCGAAAGCAACGGGCTGCTGGTCGGGATCGCGGAGCCGCTGCCCGACGACATCCCGCTCGAAGGCGAACAGGCGCTCGCACAATTCGGCTCGTGCGCCGAGGTGCTCGAGCGCATCATCGAAGCGCTGAAGAAGTCCGAACCGGACAAGATGCCGTTCGGCGAACCGTTCCGCCTCGACGACCCGAGCTGGGTGTCGAACCGACTCGCGGAACTGCTGCCGCTCGACCTGCGCGCACGGCAGAAGCTGATGGAGTTTCCGGATGTCGGCGCGCGGATCGACGCCGTGCACCACGTGCTCGACCGGCACGGCTGGCTGTAAGGCGCGGCCGGCCAGCCGCGTCGCACCGGCGTCGCCGGGCGGATCATCCTGACGGGCGAGCCGACCGCGTCGGCGCGGCACTTCCGTAAGCACGGCCCGCGCCGCGCCCTTTCCCCATCGTTACAGCAACGACCCGCTCAGCGCATCGAGCAGCTTGCGCACGGGCGCCGGCACGCCGTACGCATCGAGCCCGGCGAGCGGCACCCACGCCGTCTCGGCATCCCGTGCATGCGCAAGCGGAAGGCCGCCGTTCGTCATGTCGCTCAGCCGCGGCTCGATCTCGAGCCGGAAATGCGTGAACGTGTGCGTGAACGGCGCGAGCGGCACCGGGCCGCCGCCGCCGAAGCCACGCGCGAGTTCCGCGAGCGCCGCGTCGCCGTCCGCCTGCGGCAGGCACCACAGGCCGCCCCAGATGCCGGCCGGCGGACGCCGTTCGAGCAGCACGGCGTCGCCGTCGCGCAGCACGAGCATCCAGGTCTTGCGCGTCGGTACGGCCTTCTTCGGCCGCGCGGCCGGCAGTTCGCGCTGGCGGCCCGTGGATTGCGCGACGCAGTCGCCCGCGAACGGGCAGCGCGCGCAATCCGGCTTGCCGCGCACGCACAGCGTCGCGCCGAGATCCATCAGCCCCTGCGTATAGGCACTCACGTCGGCCGCGTTCGCGGCATCCGGCAGCAGCGATTCGGCCAGCGCCCACATGTCGTTCTCGACGCGCTTCTCGCCCGGAAAGCCCTCGACGCCGAACACGCGCGCCAGCACGCGCTTCACGTTGCCGTCGAGGATCGTCGCGCGTGCACCGTATGCGAACGACGCGATCGCCGCGGCCGTCGAACGGCCGATGCCGGGCAGTTCGGCGAGCGCTTCCGGCGTCGACGGGAATACGCCGCCATGCTCGGCGACGACGACCTGCGCGCAGCGGTGCAGATTGCGCGCGCGCGAGTAGTAGCCGAGCCCGGCCCACAGCGCCATCACGTCGTCGGACGGCGCGGCCGCGAGCGCAGCGACGTCGGGAAAGCGCTCGAGAAAGCGCGTGTAATACGGGACGACGGTCGAGACCTGCGTCTGCTGCAGCATGATTTCCGACAGCCAGATCCAGTAGGGATCGCGGGTGTTCTGCCACGGCAGGTCGTGGCGGCCGTGCTCGCGCTGCCAGGCGATCAGTCGCGTGGCGAACGTGCGATGCAGCGGCGTGACGGGGAACGGAGCGGGGGCGATGCGGGGCGGCTTCAAGTGTTCGAATCTTCGGAAAAAGGTTGCAACGCGGGGCTCAACGCTGGCAGGTCGGGCAGTAATAAGTCGAACGCTGACCCTGCACGATCTGGCGGATCGGCGTGCCGCAGACGCGGCAAGGCAGCCCCGCACGGTCGTAGACGAAGCAGTCGAGCTGGAAATAGCCGCTTTCGCCGTTGCTGCCGACGAAATCGCGCAGCGTACTGCCGCCGCGCTCGATCGCGTCGGCGAGCGTCGCGCGCACCGCGTCGGCCAGCCGCTCATAGCGCGGCAGCGACACCTTGCCGGCCGCGGTCGTCGGCCGGATGCCCGCGCGAAACAGGCTCTCCGACGCATAGATGTTGCCGACGCCGACGACCATGTCGCCCGCGAGCAGCGCCTGTTTGACCGACACCGTGCGGCCGCGCGTGCGTGCGTGCAGCAGCGCGCCGGTGAACGCCGGCGAGAACGGCTCGACGCCGAGGCTCGCGAGCAGCGGATGCGCATGCACGTCGCCGGCTTCGCGCGGGTGCCACAGCACGGCGCCGAAACGGCGCGGATCGCGGAACCGCAGCACGAATTCGTCGAAGATCCAGTCGATGTGGTCGTGTTTCGCAGCCACCGGCACGCCGGCCGCGGGCAGCACGCGCAGCGTGCCCGTCATCCCGAGATGGACGATGAACCAGCCTGCGTCGACCTCGAACAGCAGATACTTGCCGCGACGCTCGACGGCGAGCACCTCGCGCGCGCGCAACTGCTCGGCGAGCCCCGCCGGCACGGGCCAGCGCAGCATCGCGGTACGGACGTCGACACGCTCGACGCGGCGGCCCGCGACAAAGGGCTCGATGCCCCGGCGCGTGACTTCGACTTCTGGCAACTCTGGCATGTTCTACGGGTCTGAAACTCGATTCACGATCGTGCGTGTATTGTAGCGAGCGCGTTACAATCGGTTGAAACATCGAACGGATTTCCATGACCCTGCCCTCGAAGCTGCTTCTGAAGCGCCCCGCCGCCGAGCGCGGCGTGCGTGCCTTCCCGGTCCGCCGTGCGCTCGGCGCCGCGCTGTTCGCCGCCTGGACCCTCACCGCCATCCCGGCTCACGCGCAGGATCCGGCATCGGACGACGCGGAGCCGCAGGGCGCGTTCGAGCACGTGATGCCGGACGAGCAGAAGAATCTCCCGGGCGTGCCGCTGACGAGCCAGATCGTCTACCAGGTACTGGCCGCCGAAGTCGCGCTTCAGCGCAACCAGCCGGCGCCGGCCTACCAGACCTACCTCGCGCTCGCCCGCGACACGCGCGATCCGCGCATGGCGCAGCGTGCGACCGAGATCGCGCTCGGCGCGCAAAGCCCGGCCGACGCGCTGTCCGCGGCCAATCTCTGGCGCCAGTACGCACCGGATTCGAACCGCGCATCGCAAGTCGACGCCGCGCTGCTGGTGCTCGCCGGCAAGCCGGCCGACGCGCAGCCGATGCTCGCGCGCGAACTGGCCCGCGCGACCGGCGAAACGCGCGGCCCCGCGATCCTCGCGCTGCAGGCGCTGCTGGTGCGCGGCGCGGACCGCGTCGGCGGCCTCGCGGTGCTGAAGGACATGCTGAAGAACGACATGAACCGTCCCGAGGCGCAGCTCGCGATCGCGCGGCAGCAGCTCGCGGTCGACGACAAGGAAGGCGCCGCGCAGTCGCTGAAGCAGGCGCTGCAGATCCGCCCCGACTATCTGCCGGCGGCGCTGATGCTGTCGCAGATGGGGCCTGCCGAGCGCGCAGCCGGCATCACGTCGTTCGAGAAATATGTTCAGCAGAATCCGAAGTCGCGCGATGCGCGCCTCGCACTGTCGCAGCTCTACCTCGCCGACGACCGCCTCGACGACGCGCAGAAGCAGTTCGAGACGATGCGCAAGCTCGACGCGAAGGACCCGACGCCGCTGATGGCGCTCGCGCTGATCAAGATCCAGCAGAAGAAACTCGACGACGCGAACGCATACCTGAAGCAGTACGTGCAGCTCGGCAACAAGCAGCCGAACCTCGACGTCGGCCAGGGCTACATCTACCTCGCGCAGATCTCGATCGAACAGGGCAATGACGCGCAGGCGTCGCAATGGCTCGACAAGGTCGACCAGACGAGCCAGCACTACCTGCCCGCGCAGATCACGCGCGCGCAGCTCCTGCAGAAACAGGGCAAGACCGACGAGGCCCGCAAGGTGCTCGACGACCTGCCGATCAGCGATCCGCGCGATGCGGCCGTGGTCGCACGCACCGACGCGTCGATCCTGTTTACCGCGAAGCGCTATCCGGAAGCCGAGGCGCGACTCGCGCAGGCAGTCCAGGACTTCCCGGACGATCCCGACCTGCGCTACGACTACGCGATGGCCGCCGAGAAGACGGGCCACTACGCGGCAATGGAAAAGCAGCTGCGCGAGCTGATGCGCACGCAGCCCGACAACCCGCAGGCGTACAACGCGCTCGGCTATTCGCTGGCCGATCGCAACCAGCGCCTGCCCGAAGCCAGCAAGCTGATCGACAAGGCGCTGTCGCTCGCGCCGAACGACGCGTACATCATGGACAGCCTCGGCTGGGTGAAGTACCGGATGGGCGACGCGGCCGGCGCGGCGAAGGTGCTGCGGCGCGCGTACGAGCTGCAGCCGAACGCCGAGATCGGCGCGCACCTCGGCGAAGTGCTGTGGAAGAGCGGCGCGCAGGACGACGCGCGCACCGCGTGGCGTGCCGCGCAGAAGCTCGAGCCCGACAACGACACGCTCGTGCAGACGCTCAAGCGCCTGCAGATCAACGGCCTCTGATGCGGATGTTCCCGATGCTTTCCCTGTCTTCCCGCGCGCTGCGCACGCTGGCCGCGGCCGGCGCCGCGCTCGCG
Source organism: Burkholderia sp. Bp8994 (assembly GCF_003853805.1). Classification (NCBI taxonomy): domain Bacteria; kingdom Pseudomonadati; phylum Pseudomonadota; class Betaproteobacteria; order Burkholderiales; family Burkholderiaceae; genus Burkholderia; species Burkholderia sp. Bp8994. Next base: position 131,975 of record NZ_QTQH01000018.1, on the reverse strand, counting down.
CTCGCCGGCTGCGCGAGCACGCCGCCGGCGGCGAATGCGCCGGCGGGCGCCGTGCTGCAAACGGCCGCGACGCACGCGTACCACGGCCGTTTCGCGGTGCAGTACAACGATCGCCTCGGCCGACCGCAGAACGTGTACGGCAACTTCGACTGGCAGGAGTACGGCGACGACGTGTCGCTGGAGCTGCGCAGCCCGCTCGGCCAGACGCTCGCGGTCGTGAAATCGACACCGCAGGCCGCGTCGCTCGAACTGCCGAACCGCCAGCCGCAATACGCGACGGACGTCGGCGAGCTGATGCAGAACACGCTCGGCTTCTCGCTGCCGCTGGCGGGCCTGCGCTACTGGCTGCTGCCGACGCCCGCGCCCGCGACGCCCGCGCAGACGGTGCGCGACCCGGCCGACACGACGCACGTCAAGCAGATCCGCCAGGACGGCTGGACGATCGACTATCTCGCCTACGCGGACGCACCGGCCACGGGCGTCAAACGCGTCAACCTCGTGCGCGCGACGCCGCCGCTCGACATCAAGCTCGTGCTCGACCAGTAAGCACGTGAACCTAGCCCCGACATACGCATGACCGATTCGATCCGCTCGCTGCGCAACTGCCTTGCGCCCGCGAAACTCAACCTGTTCCTGCACATCACCGGCCGCCGCCCGAACGGCTATCACGATCTGCAGAGCGTGTTCCAGCTGCTGAACTGGGGCGACACGCTGCATTTCACGCTGCGCGACGACGGTCGCGTCGCACGCGTCACCGACGTGCCGGGCGTGCCCGAGGAAAGCGATCTCGTCGTGCGCGCGGCCAACCTGCTGAAAACGCACACGGGCACCGCGGCCGGCGTCGACATCGAGATCGACAAGCGCCTGCCGATGGGCGCGGGCCTCGGCGGCGGCAGCTCCGATGCGGCAACGACGCTGCTCGCGCTGAACCGTCTGTGGCAACTGAACCTGCCGCGCGCGGAACTCCAGTCGCTCGCGGTGAAACTCGGTGCCGACGTTCCGTTTTTTGTTTTTGGAAAAAATGCGTTCGCAGAGGGTATCGGAGAAGAATTAGCTGAGGTAGAATTGCCGACTCGCTGGTTTTTGGTTGTGACGCCGCGAGTTCATGTCCCCACCGCTGAAATTTTTTCAGACGAGTTGTTGACAAGAGATACAAAGCGAGTCACAATTACAGACTTTCTTGCACAGCAAAACAGCGATGCGGGATGGCCAGATAGCTTCGGCCGGAACGATATGCAGCAAGTTGTGACAAGTAAGTACGCGGAAGTTGCGCAGGTGGTCAAATGGTTGTATAATGTGACCCCCGCGAGGATGACCGGCTCCGGAGCAAGCGTGTTTGCAGCGTTTCATAGCAAGCACGAGGCAGAAGCGGCGCAAGCCAGGCTGCCCACCGGTTGGAACGGTGCAGTTGCCGAGAGCCTGAACGAGCATCCGCTCTTCGCTTTCGCGTCATGAAGTTTTGCTTTGCCGGATGGCCTACAAGTCCGGTGAAGTTATCAGTTGAGTGTAGGGGAGTCGCCAAGTTGGTCAAGGCACCGGATTTTGATTCCGGCATGCGAGGGTTCGAGTCCTTCCTCCCCTGCCAAAAATTTTCCCGCATTTCCCGCCTAAGCCTGAAGCAGGTGCACGATGAGCAGCCACAGCCATGATGGCTTGATGGTCTTTACTGGCAACGCGAATCCCGCGCTCGCCCAGGAAGTCGTCAATATCCTTGGAATCCCCCTCGGCAAAGCAATGGTCAGCCGTTTCTCCGACGGTGAGATCCAGGTCGAGATCCAGGAAAACGTGCGCGGCAAGGACGTCTTCGTCCTGCAATCCACGTGCGCGCCGGCCAACGACAACCTGATGGAACTGATGATCATGGTCGATGCGCTCAAGCGCGCATCCGCCGGCCGGATCACCGCTGCCATCCCCTACTTCGGCTATGCCCGCCAGGACCGCCGCCCGCGTTCGGCGCGCGTCGCGATCTCGGCGAAGATCGTCGCGAACATGCTGGAAATCGCCGGCGTCGAGCGGATCATCACGATGGATCTGCACGCCGACCAAATTCAAGGCTTCTTCGACATCCCGGTCGACAACATCTACGCAACGCCGATCCTGCTGGGTGACCTGCGCAAGCAGAACTACTCGGATCTGCTCGTCGTGTCGCCGGACGTCGGCGGCGTGGTCCGCGCCCGGGCACTCGCGAAGCAACTCAACTGCGATCTCGCGATCATCGACAAGCGTCGCCCGAAGGCGAACGTCGCCGAAGTGATGAACATCATCGGTGAAGTCGAAGGCCGCACCTGCGTGATCATGGACGACATGGTCGATACGGCCGGCACGCTCTGCAAGGCCGCGCAAGTGCTGAAGGATCGCGGTGCGAAGCAGGTGTTCGCGTACGCGACGCACCCCGTTCTGTCGGGTGGTGCCGCCGAGCGTATCGCCGCATCGGCACTCGACGAGCTGGTCGTCACCGATACGATCCCGCTGTCGGCCGAGTCGCTGTCCTGCTCGAAGATCCGCTCGCTGACGAGCGCGAGCCTGCTGGCAGAAACGTTCTCGCGGATTCGCCGCGGCGACTCGGTGATGTCGCTGTTCGCGGAATCCTGATCGCGGAACGACACGATATAGCATGCGCAGAAAGCGAAGCGGCAACGCTTCGCTTTTTGCACAATCGGACGGGATAGACGAAACCCCGTCCGTTTCATCGGGGGCCGCCATTTCGCCGGCCCCGTTTTACTGCCTGGTCGCGGGCAGCAAATGGAGAATCACATGAAAGTCGTCGCTTTCGAGCGCCAACAGCAAGGTACGGGTGCGAGCCGCCGCCTGCGCAACGCCGGTAAGACCACGGGTATCGTCTACGGTGGCGAAGCAGCCCCGCAAAAGATCGAACTGGATCACAACGCGCTGTGGCACGCCCTGAAGAAGGAAGCCTTCCACTCGTCGATCCTCGACCTGGAAGTCGCTGGCCAGTCGCAACAGGTTCTGCTGCGCGACGTGCAATACCACCCGTTCAAGCAACTCGTGCTGCACGTGGACTTCCAGCGCGTCGACGCGAAGAAGAAGCTGCACACGAAGGTGCCGCTGCACTTCCTGAACGCTGAAGTCAGCCCGGCAGTGAAGCTGTCGAGCGCAATCGTCTCGCACGTCGCGACGGAAATCGAAGTCGAGTGCCTGCCGTCGGCTCTGCCGGAATTCCTCGAAGTCGATCTGTCGAAGATCGAAGCAGGTCAGTCGCTGCACGCGAAGGACATCGCACTGCCGAAGGGCGTGACGCTGGTCGCGCACGTCGACGCGGAAAACCCGGTTGTCGCATCGGCGACGGTCCCGGCTGGTGCCGTGTCGGACGCAGCAGGCGAAGGCGAAACGCCGGCTGCCTAAGCGGCTGCCCACGCGCCATTCGATCCGTTTCGCGAAACGGTCGATGCAACCCGCCGCGGCTTGCCCGGCGGGTTTTTCTTTTTCTGCGCCCAGGCGGGCGCTGCCGCCTACGAAACGTCATGATCAAACTGATCGTCGGCCTCGGCAATCCCGGGGCGGAATACACCGCGACGCGCCACAACGCCGGCTTCTGGCTGATCGACCAGCTCGCCCGCGAAGCCGGCACGACGCTGCGCGACGAGCGCCGCTTTCACGGCTTCTACGCAAAAGCGCGCCTGCACGGCGAGGAAGTCCACCTGCTGGAGCCGCAAACCTACATGAACCGCTCCGGCCAGTCAGTCGTCGCGCTCGCGAATTTCTTCAAGATCCTGCCCGACCAGATCCTCGTCGCCCACGACGAACTCGATCTGCCGCCCGGCACCGTGAAGCTGAAGCTCGGCGGCGGCAGCGGCGGCCACAACGGCCTGAAGGACATCTCCGCGCATCTGTCGTCGCAACAGTACTGGCGCCTGCGCATCGGCATCGGCCATCCGCGCGACCTGATTCCGGAAGGCGCGCGCGCCGGCGCGAAACCCGACGTCGCGAACTTCGTGCTGAAGCCGCCGCGCCGCGAGGAGCAGGACGTGATCGACGCATCGATCGAACGCGCGCTCGCCGTGATGCCGATGGTCGTCAAGGGCGAACTCGACCGCGCGACGATGCAGCTGCATCGCAACTGAACCCGCGCTGCACCGGTGCGGTGCAATGTGCCGCCCGGTTGCGCCGGGCAGCCCCGTCCTGCCGCGCAATTGCGCACTGCAACGCCCACATGCGGTAATCTGGTCGTTTTTGCCCGTCAGGAGCCAAGCGGTGAGCCGTTACTGGAGCGACGTCGTTCAGCAACTCGTGCCTTACGTGCCGGGCGAACAGCCCGCGCTCGCACACCCCGTCAAGCTGAACACCAACGAGAATCCCTATCCGCCTTCGCCGCGCGTCGTCGCGGCGATCGCACGCGAACTCGGCGATACCGGCGACACACTGCGCCGCTACCCCGATCCGCTCGCGCGCGCACTGCGCGAGACGGTAGCGGCCCATCACCGCATCAAGCCCGAACAGGTCTTCGTCGGCAACGGCTCCGACGAAGTGCTCGCGCACGCATTCCAGGCCCTGCTCAAGCATGACCGGCCGCTGCGCTTTCCCGACATCTCGTACAGCTTCTACCCGACCTACGCGCGCCTGTATGGCGTAGAGACTGCGATCGTGCCGCTCGCGGACGACTTCTCGATCCGGGTCGAAGACTATCTCGACGACGCGGGCGGCGTGCTGTTCCCGAACCCGAACGCGCCGACCGGGCGCGCGCTGCCGCTCGCGGACATCGAGCGGATCGCGGCCGCGAACCCGTCGTCTGTCGTGCTGATAGACGAGGCGTATGTCGATTTCGGCGCGCAATCCGCGATCACGCTGATCGACCGCCATCCGAACCTGCTCGTCGTGCACACGACGTCGAAGGCGCGCTCGCTCGCGGGCATGCGCGTCGGCTTCGCGTTTGGCGATGCCGCGTTGATCGACGCACTGAACCGCGTGAAGGACAGCTTCAATTCCTATCCGCTCGACCGGCTCGCGCAGGCCGCGGCGCAGGCGGCATACGAAGATACCGACTATTTCGGCGCGACCTGCCGGCGCGTGATCGACAGCCGCACGCGGCTCACGCACGCGCTCGAGGCGCTCGGTTTCGACGTCGTGCCGTCGGCCGCGAACTTCGTGTTCGCGCGCCATCCCGCGCACGATGCGGGCACGATCGCGGCACAGCTAAAGGATCGGGAAATTTTCGTGCGGCACTTCCGGGCGCCGCGCATCGACCAGCACTTGCGCATCACCGTCGGTACCGACGCCGAATGCGACGCGCTCGTCGCGGCATTGCGCGAGCTGATCGGCTGAAACGGTAGCGGAAGCTGAAACGGAACCGGCGCCGAACGGCGCCGGCCGAGGAAATCGTGACGTCGAGACGCGCGACGTCAGCAGGGCGTCACCGCACGTCGTCGCCCTTCGCGGCGGTCAACGCGTGATACTTCGCCATCAACTGCGCGTGCGATTCGTCGTGCTGCGGATCGCGCGGAATGCATTCGACCGGACACACCTGCTGGCACTGCGGCTCGTCGAAATGGCCGACGCACTCGGTGCACTTGTTCGGGTCGATCACGTAGATATCCGGGCCCATCGAAATCGCGCCGTTCGGGCACTCGGGCTCGCACACGTCGCAATTGATGCACTCGTCGGTAATCATCAAAGACATACTGATCTCACTTCTTCAGGCCGGCGGCCGGCTTCACGACGAAACCGGCCGGCGCCGCGTCACGCGGCCGGGCCTCCCATCGCAGTGACTTTCTCGGTCAGCCACTTCTCGACGGACGGGAACACGAACTTGCTGACATCGCCGCCCAACTGCGCGATTTCGCGCACGATCGTCCCCGAGATGAACTGGTACTGATCGGACGGCGTCATGAACATCGTCTCGACGTCGGGCAACAGATAGCGGTTCATCCCCGCCATCTGGAACTCGTATTCGAAATCGGACACGGCACGCAGGCCGCGCACGATCACGCGCGCGTTGTTGATGCGGACGAAATCCTTCAGGAGGCCCGTGAAACTCATGACCTTCACGTTCGGATAATGACCGAGCACCTCGTTCGCAATCGTCAGACGTTCTTCCAGCGAGAAGAACGGCTTCTTCGCGCGGCTGTCGGCGACACCCACCACCAGCGTATCAAAAATGCTCGACGCACGCCGCACGAGGTCTTCGTGCCCGCGCGTCAGCGGATCGAACGTACCGGGATACACGGCGACTACCATGTCGCTCCTCCTGTCATCACGCAAACGGGGTGGCAGCCGTGCGACGCGCACGCCACTGCCGAGATGGGCATGCGTCGCCTTTGCCGCGCGCCGCCTCGTATGGAACGCGCATTATTCATCATTTTCGCGCCGCAGCAAATGATAGTGAACCGCACCGGCCTTGCCGTGCTTCACCATCTGCCAGCCGGCCAGTGCGTCGTGCGCGGCCGGGTCGAGCTCCGCCCCCGTTTCGACGTACAGCGCACCATCCGGCGAGACGAGCGGCGCCGCCAGCGCGATCGAGCGGTCGAGCACGGCCGGCTCGCCGAACGGCGGATCGAGGAACACGACGTCGAACGCGCCCGGGGTCAGCCCGGCCGCGAGCCGCAGCGCGTCGGCTTCCGCGACCTCGACCGAGCGTGCGCCGAGCTTGTCCTTGATCGCGCGCAGCTGCTGCGCCGCGCGCGGGTGGCGCTCGACCATCACGACGCTCGTCGCGCCGCGCGACGCGGCCTCGAAGCCGAGCGCGCCGGTGCCCGCGAACAGGTCGAGGCAGCGCCGGCCTTCGAGATCCTGGCCGAGCCAGTTGAACAGGGTCTCGCGCACGCGATCGGGCGTCGGCCGCAGGCCGTCGAGATCGAGCACGGCGAGCGGCGTGCGTTTCCAGTCACCGCCGATGATGCGGATCGTGTGCGGCTTGCCGCGGCCGGCGGGGGCCGCCGGGCGGCCGGAAGAGGAACGGGACATACGGAATATCGACAACGGAGGGAACGGGTGCGCACGCGGGCGCACCGCCAAACAGGCGCACGTTACCACAGCGGCGGCACCGACTGACGCGAGTGCCTCGCCGCACTGATAAAATGCACGGTTTCGGCCGTCGTGCGCACGCGCGCCGGCCTCTCCGGCGCTCCGCCCTGGCGGCGCCCCGCCCTCTTCCCGACGTCAGACCATGTTCAGCTTCTTCAAACGATTCAAGAAAACGCAGGAGCCCGACTCCGCGGAATCGCAATCAGCCGACGCGCCGCAACCGGACGAGCCGTCCGACGCGCCCGCGCCCGCCCCCGAGCCCCGCCGGGCGGTCGAAGCACCGCAAGCGCCCGCGCAACCGCGACAGGCCGCGCCGGCCGTCGTGATGACGGTCACGCCGACCAACGACGGCAGCGACGAAGTCGTCGAGGCGGTCGAGATCGTGCCGCCGCCGACGCAGGACGCGTCCGCGAAGAAGTCGTGGCTCGCGCGCCTGAAGTCGGGGCTCGCGAAGACGGGCTCGAGCATCACCGGCGTGTTCGTCAACACGAAGATCGACGAGGATCTGTACGAGGAGCTCGAAGCCGCGCTGCTGATGTCCGACGCCGGCGTCGACGCGACCGAGTACCTGCTCGGCGCGCTGCGCGAGAAGGTGCGCGCGGGCCGGCTGACCGATCCGCAGCAGGTGAAGGGCGCGCTGCACGACCTGCTCGTCGAACTGCTGACGCCGCTCGAGAAGTCGCTGATGCTCGGTCGCGCGCAACCGCTCGTGATGATGATCACGGGCGTGAACGGCGCGGGCAAGACCACCAGCATCGGCAAGCTCGCGAAGCACCTGCAGAGCTTCGACCAGTCGGTGCTGCTGGCCGCGGGCGACACGTTCCGCGCGGCCGCGCGCGAACAGCTGGCGGTCTGGGGCGAGCGCAACAACGTGACGGTCGTCCAGCAGGAAAGCGGCGATCCGGCCGCGGTGATCTTCGACGCGGTCAGCGCCGCGCGCGCCCGCAAGATCGACGTGATGATGGCCGACACGGCCGGCCGCCTGCCGACGCAGCTGCACCTGATGGAAGAGCTGAAGAAGGTGAAGCGCGTGATCTCGAAGGCGCACGACGGCGCGCCGCACGAGGTGCTGCTCGTGATCGACGCGAACACGGGCCAGAACGCGCTCACGCAGGTGAAGGCCTTCGACGAAGCGCTCGGCCTCACGGGCCTGATCGTCACGAAGCTCGACGGCACCGCCAAGGGCGGGATCCTCGCCGCGATCGCGCGGCAGCGCCCGGTGCCCGTCTACTTCATCGGCGTCGGCGAGAAGGTCGAGGACCTGCAGCCGTTCAACGCAGTGGAATTCGCGGACGCGCTGCTCGGCTGAACGCCGCCGGCCCGCATCGCACGGGGCGCCTTCGGGCGCCCTTTTTACATGCGCGGCCGGAAGCCGTCAGCCGGAAGCCGGCGGCCCCGCGACGTCATTCGATGTCATTCGGCGTCGGGCTGCACGCCAGGCTCGGCGGCCTTGAACGCATCGAGCGTCGACGCATGATCTGCGATCCGCTGGATCGTCGGAAAGCGCGTCGTGTCGATCGAGAAACGGTTCGCGTTGAACACCTGCGGCACGATGCAGATATCGGCGAGCGTCGGCGTGTCGCCGAAGCACAGCTTGCCGGTGCGCGGATCGCTCGCGAGGCGCGTCTCGAGCGACGCGAAACCCGCCTCGATCCAGTGCCGGTACCATTCGTTCTTCGCTTCCTCCGGCACCTTCAGCGTGTGCTTCAGGTATTTCAGCACGCGCAGGTTGTTCAGCGGATGGATCTCGCACGCGACCTGCAGCGCGATCGCCCGCACATACGCGCGGTCGACCGGCGCCTTCGGCAGCAGCGCGGGTTCGGGATGCGTTTCCTCGAGATATTCGATGATCGCGAGCGATTGCTGCAGCGTGGCATCGCCGTCGATCAGCGTCGGCACGACGGCATCCGGATTCACCGCGCGATACGCGTCCTTCAGTTGCTCGCCGCCGTCGCGCAGCATGTGCACGGGGACCGTGTCGAACGGCAGCTGCTTCAGGTTCAGGGCGATCCGCACGCGGTACGACGCGGAACTGCGGAAATAGCTGTAAAGCTTCATGGGTGTCTCTCTGTTGGTCGTATTCGGCCGGTAACGGCGCCTGCAGCGCACGCACGGCACCGCCGGGAACCCGAGTTTAGCGCGCCGCGCGGCGGTGGCGCGCAGCCGCGCTTGGGCGAGCCGCGCCCATGCGATACTCGGGGCATTCCTTACCGCTCACCGCGCGGCCCGATGCCGGCCGCCCGCCCCACGCCCCGATGACCGCTCCCCACGACTCCGCCGCCTCGCCGTTCCCCTGCGCCCGCTTCATCAAGGAAATCGGCCGCGGCCCGAACGGCGCACGCGCGCTGTCCGCCGAAGACACGTTCGAGCTCTATCGCGCGATGCTCGACGCGCGCGTGTCGGACGTCGAACTCGGCGCGATCCTGATCGCGTATCGCCTGAAGGGCGAAAGCGCCGACGAACTGTCCGCGATGCTCGCCGCCGCGCAGGCGTCGTTCGAACCGGTGCACGTGCAGGACGCCGCCTTCCGCCCGGTGTCGATCCCGAGCTACAACGGCGCGCGCAAGCAGCCGAACCTGGTGCCGCTGCTCGCGCTGCTGCTCGCGCGCGAAGGCGTGCCGGTGCTCGTGCACGGCGTCGAACGCGATCCGGGCCGCGTGACGAGCGGGGAGATCTTCTCGGCGCTGTCGATCGCGCCGTCGAAGTCGCACGACGCGATCGAGGACATGCTCGCGGAGCGCCGCGTCGCGTTTGCGCCGATCGACGCGCTGGCGCCGCGCATCGCGCGTCTGCTGGCGCTGCGCGGCGTGCTCGGCGTGCGCAACTCCACGCACACGCTCGTGAAGATCCTGCAGCCGTTCGCGCCGGCCGGGCTGCGGCTCGTCAACTACACGCATCCGCCGTACCGCGACAGCCTCGCGCAACTGTTCCGCGATCATCCGGACGCCGCGCGCGGCGGTGCGCTGCTCGCGCGCGGCACCGAAGGCGAAGCGGTGGCCGACACGCGGCGCCAGGTGCAGGTCGACTGGCTGCACGACGGCATGTGCGACACGCTGATCGAGCCCGAGCGCTCGTCGAGCGACGCACCGCCCGTCGCGCTGCCCGAATCGCGCGACGCGGCGACCACGGCCGCGTGGACGGACGCCGTGCTGCGCGGCGAAGTTCCGGTGCCGGACGCGCTTGCGCGGCAGGTCGACACGATCGTGCGGATCGCCCGGATCGCACCCTGACCGGCATCCCGGGCCGGCGTGCTGTCGCGCCGGCCTTTTCAACCGACCATTTGACACGCACCCGCATCCTGGCATAGAGTTGTCGCCATGCGTTCCTTTCCGAACACCCTCCGAATTACCTCCGGCCGCCTAGCGCGGTCGCTATCGCTACGACTAGCCTAAGGCTGTCTTAGCGCCGTGTGCTGTCCGCACGGTCCCTCCCTGCAGTTCCTCGCAGCACCCTTCTCGCAGTTTTTACAACCCGAAGTCGTCAGCATTCGTCCGTCTATCCGTCGGTCGATTCGCGAAGATCATCCGCATCCGCAGCGCGTTTCCGGCGCCACGGTGCGAGGCAGCGCCTACCGTCGCCCATGCCGCCCGTCTTCGCTCGCGACTTGAGACCCGAGGTCCAGAAGATGAAGCGCAACCCGCAAGACAAGTATCGTCCGTTCGAACCCGTCCGCATCAATGGCCGCCGCTGGCCGACCCGCACCATCGAGCGTGCGCCGGTCTGGATGAGCACCGACCTGCGCGACGGCAACCAGTCGCTGATCGAGCCGATGAGCATCGAACAGAAGCTGGAGTTCTTCGACATGCTGGTCGCGATCGGTTTCAAGGAGATCGAAGTCGGGTTTCCGTCGGCGTCGCAGACCGACTTCGATTTCGTCCGCAAGCTGATCGACGAGAAGCGGATCCCCGACGACGTGACGATCGAAGTGCTCGTGCAGTCGCGCGAAGACCTGATCGCGCGCACCTTCGACGCGCTCGACGGCGTGCCGCGCGCGATCGTGCACCTGTACAACGCGATCTGCCCGTCGTTCCGGCGCATCGTGTTCGGGATGTCGAAGGACGACGTGAAGGCGCTCGCGGTCGAGGGCACGCGACTCATCAAGGAACACGCGGCGGCCCGCCGGGACACGCACTGGACCTATCAGTACTCTCCTGAAACCTTCAGCATGACCGAGCTGACGTTCGCGCGCGAAGTATGCGACGCGGTCGCGCAGGCGTGGCGTCCGACCCGCGATCACAAGATGATCGTCAACCTGCCGGCGACCGTCGAAGCCGCGAGCCCGAACGTGTTCGCCGACCAGATCGAGTGGATGGACCGCAACCTCGCGTATCGCGACAGCATCGTGCTGTCCGTGCATCCGCACAACGATCGCGGCACCGCGGTCGCCGCCGCCGAACTCGCGCTGCTCGCGGGCGCCGACCGCATCGAGGGCTGCCTGTTCGGCAACGGCGAGCGCACCGGCAACGTCGACCTCGTCACGCTCGCGCTGAACCTCTATACGCAGGGTATCGACCCGGGCCTCGATTTCTCCGACATCGACGCGGTGCGCCGCGTGGTCGAGCGCTGCAACCAGATTCCGGTGCATCCGCGCCATCCGTACGCGGGCGACCTCGTGTTCACCGCGTTCTCCGGCTCGCACCAGGACGCGATCCGCAAGGGCTTCGCGCAGCAGCGCCCGGACGCGGTGTGGGAAGTGCCGTACCTGCCGATCGACCCGGCCGACCTCGGCCGCAGCTATGACGCGGTGATCCGCGTGAACAGCCAGTCCGGCAAGGGCGGCGCGACGTTCCTGCTCGAACGCGGGATGGGCTTCACGCCGACGCGCCGCGTGCAGATCGAATTCAGCCACGCGGTGCAGACGCTCGCCGACGCATCCGGCGAGGAAGTGACCGGCGACGCGATCTGTGCGCTGTTCGCGCGCGAATTCTTCGAGACCGACGGCCCGGCCGCGCGCCACGGCAACGGGGCGCGCTGGCAGAACCGCGACATCGCGAGCGCGCCGCCGGCCGATGCGACGCCCGAAGACGCCGTGCAGCGCATGGCCGCGGCCTTCGCGACGGCAGCCGGCGCGACGATCGACGTCGCCTCGTGCGAGCACGCGCGCACGACGGACGGCCGGATCGCGGTATCGGTCGGCTGCCGGGTCGGCGACGCGCCGCTGCGGCATGGTGTCGGGGTGCACGACGACGCGGCGAGCGCCGCGCTCGATGCGGTCGTCAGCGCGATCAACCGCTCGGCCTGGCATTGCGCCGACCGCCGTGCGGCGGCCTGACGGCAGGCTTCGCTTCAGGGTTCGAACGTCAGCGAGCGGTGCGTGACCGCCCGTGCGCCGCGCGATCCGCGCCGCACGGGCCAATGAAAAGCGGCCCAGAAGGCCGCTTCGGTCGGGACATGAAAAGGAGCGCCAGGCGCGCTCATGTCTCGGTCGCGCACCGCGTCGCCTGCCACGCGAGCAGGCGCCAGTGGCCCTGCTCATGCGTGTGGACGGCCGTATAGGCGATCGGAAACACCAGCCCGCCGTTGTTCGTTTCCATCTCGATCAACGCGCGCCCGGTGACGACGCAGGTCGCGTCGCCGACGGGCAGCAGGTCCTGCGACTGGATTTCGATCTGGCGATAGCGGCGGCGGCCGGCGACGATGGCGTCGATGAACTGCTGCTTGGTTTCGCGTTTGCCGTTGGTGTGCACGAAGAACACCTTGTCCGACAATTGCGCGTCGAGCGCCTCGCCGTCTCCGTCGACCATCGCCCGGAACCGATCGCGCTCGAGCGCGCGAACCGCATCGACCACCTTCGCCATCGCCTGACTCCTCGGCAACGCGCCCGCCGTGCGCCGGCGTGCGGATCAGAAGTTGTACTGCACGTAGAACTGGTGGAAATTTATACCAGGATTCGGCTCTTTGATACCCGCGTTAGACACATGTTGAAAACGGTAACCGACCTGATACTGTTGCCGTTCTCCGAACTGGGCGCCAACGCCGGCGACGTCCACGAACTGGAACGACGTCGCCAGCGACAGATTGTTGGAGATCGTCGGGGAAGTCAGGAAGCGGATGCCGGCACCGGCCTCGATGAACGGACGCACCTGGCCCGCGCTCTTGATGAAGCGGAACATCGGCTGCGCGCCGAATTCGCCGATGCTGCCATGAACATTGCCGCCCGTATGCCAGTAGCCGGCGTGCCCTTCCACCACGAACGCGAAGTGCCAGCCGCCGATTTCCCACCAGTTCCAGCCCGGATCCCATACGACGCCGAGATCGCCCTTGTCGATCCCGTGGCGATCGGAAAACCCGCCGCCGGCCTGGATTCCCCATCGATCCGCGAACGCGGCACCCGATCCGCCCAGCAGCGACGCCGCCAGCAACGCGTGCAGCGCAAGCCGACTATGGGGCCGGCGATTCTTCTTATTGTTCATCTGACACTCCAACTTTGTGGGTTGAATGGAGCCTTGCCGCAGCGGCCGGGCCCGAGCGAACTGAATGGTATGGTAAAGGACTTTTCGGATCGGCATCGCGAAGCGAAATTGTTTGCTTCCAAAACTACAAAAATCGAAATCGTCTACTGATTACCATCAGAAACAATGGCTTACGGAACTTCCCTCCGCCAGCCCGGTCGCAAATTAGACTATCGACTCGACAAGTTCGATAGAAAACTGGGAACTCGGATGCCCCCGTGCCCTCTAAGGAATTAGCACTCGGATTACGGGAGTGCTAAGATGGGCCCCGGAATCTCATCCGAGACCAGGGGTTTGTCCCTGATTCCAAAGGAGTTTTTTAGTGAGCCACGCCCTGACCCTTCCGAATACCCTGAGCCCGACGCCGGCCAAGGCCGAATCGGCAGGCTCGCTGGCGCTCGCGACTCAATCGATGTTGCCGGGCCAGCTTGGCAACATCGACGCGTATATCCAGGCCGTCAACCGGATCCCGCTGCTGAGCGCCGAAGAGGAACGCCAGTACGCGACCGAATTCCGCGAAGACAACAACCTCGACTCGGCACGCCGCCTCGTGCTGTCGCACCTGCGGCTCGTCGTGTCGATCGCGCGCAACTATCTCGGCTACGGCCTGCCGCACGGCGACCTGATCCAGGAAGGCAACATCGGCCTGATGAAGGCGGTGAAGCGTTTCGACCCGGCGCAAAACGTGCGTCTGGTGTCGTACGCGATCCACTGGATCAAGGCCGAGATCCACGAGTACATCCTGCGCAACTGGCGGATGGTGAAGGTCGCGACGACGAAGGCGCAGCGCAAGCTGTTCTTCAACCTGCGCAGCCACAAGAAGAGCATGCAGGCGATGACGCCCGAGGAAATCGACGGCCTCGCGCAGGAGCTCAACGTCAAGCGCGAAGACGTGACCGAAATGGAAACGCGCCTGTCGGGCGGCGACATCGCACTCGAGGGCCAAGTGGAAGACGGCGAGGAGTCGTACGCGCCGATCGCCTACCTGGCCGATTCGCACAACGAGCCAACCGCCGTGCTCGCCGCGCGTCAGCGCGACATGCTGCAGACGGACGGCATCGCGCAGGCGCTCGAGGCGCTCGACGCCCGCAGCCGCCGGATCATCGAGGCGCGCTGGCTGAACGTCGACGACGACGGCTCGGGCGGCTCGACGCTGCACGATCTCGCGGCCGAGTTCGGCGTATCGGCGGAACGCATCCGCCAGATCGAAGCGAGCGCCATGAAGAAGATGCGCACCGCACTTGCCGAATACGCCTGAATCCGCAATTTAGAGCGCTTCACCCAAAACCGCTGCCCGCCCGGCAGCGGTTTTTTTTCGTCTGTCGTTTTTAGCCTCGATCGTGTCTGATTAATCGACCTTGTTGATCGGGTATCGGGCGAATTCCGGCCCCTTCCGCATAACCTTGATCTGCCTCAAGTTTCGGCACGCGCTTCGCGACGGTCTGCCGCATCGCCGCACTCGGCATCGGAAAGCCGGCATTTTAAAATTGGCATGTCGGCTCAAAAGGATTAAAACAGCTTAACTGCCGTCATAAATCCGACGTAAAGTCGCCCCAAAACCGATGTAAATCGATTCAGGATAATCACCTTGATCTCGATCAATAAAGCGCCTGCGCCGCGTCCCCCGCAGGCCACAGGCAGCGGCTGGCGCGCACGCATCGCCGCGTGGGCGCGCGGGCCGACCCTCATGCGCGACATCACGCTGGTGCTGATCGTCAAGCTGATCCTCCTGATGTCGCTCAAATACGCATTCTTCAATCATCCGCAGGCCGAGCACATGTCGCTGCCGCCTGCCGTCGTCGCCGAGAAGCTGCTCTCGGTGCCGGCGCCTGCATCTACCGAGGGAGACCACCATGATAAGTAGCGAAGTCGTCGATCTGTCGCGTCTGCAGTTCGGCATCACGGCGCTCTACCACTTCCTGTTCGTGCCGCTGACGCTCGGCCTGTCCTGGCTGCTCGTCATCATGGAAGCCGTCTACGTGATGACCGGCAAACAGGTCTACAAGGACATGACGCAGTTCTGGGGCAAGTTGTTCGGGATCAACTTCGCGATGGGCGTGACGACCGGCATCACGCTCGAATTCCAGTTCGGCACGAACTGGTCGTACTACTCGCACTATGTCGGCGACATCTTCGGCGTGCCGCTCGCGGTCGAGGGCCTGATGGCGTTCTTCCTCGAATCGACGTTCGTCGGCCTGTTCTTCTTCGGCTGGAACCGTCTGTCGAAGGTCAAGCACCTGATGGTCACGTTCCTCGTCGCGCTGGGCTCGAACCTGTCCGCGCTGTGGATCCTCGTCGCGAACGGCTGGATGAACAACCCGGTCGGCGCCGAGTTCAACTATCAGACGATGCGCATGGAGTTGACGAACCTGTTCGACGTGCTGTTCAACCCGGTCGCGCAGGTGAAGTTCGTGCACACCGTGTCGGCCGGCTACGTGACGGCCGCGATGTTCGTGCTCGGTATCTCGTCGTGGTACCTGCTGAAGAAGCGCGACACCGACTTCGCGCTGCGCTCGTTCGCGGTCGCGGCCGGCTTCGGTCTCGCGTCGACGCTTTGCGTGATCGTGCTTGGCGACGAGTCGGGCTATACGACCGGCGAAGTACAGAAGATGAAGCTCGCCGCGATCGAATCGGAATGGGAAACCCAGCCGGCGCCGGCGTCGTTCACGCTGATCGGCATTCCGAACCAGAAGGAAGAGCGCACCGACTACGCGATCAAGATCCCGTACGCGCTCGGCCTGATCGCGACGCGCTCGATCGACGAGCCGGTGATCGGCCTGCGCGAGCTCGCGAAGCGCAGCGAGGAGCACATCCAGAGCGGGATGGTCGCGTACGGCGCATTGCAGAAGATCAAGCAGGGCGACACGAGCGACGCGACCCGCGCATTGTTCGACCAGCACAAGCAGTATCTCGGCTACGGGTTGATGCTCAAGCAGTTCACGCCGAACGTGACCGATGCGACGCCGGATCAGATCAAGGCCGCCGCGAAGAAGACCATTCCGCCGGTCGCGCCCGTGTTCTTCTCGTTCCGGATCATGGTGTTCCTCGGCTTCCTGTTCCTCGCGACCTTCGTCGCCGCGTTCTGGTTCTGCGCGCGCCGCGAGCTGCTGCAGGACAACCGCCGCTGGTTCCTGCGCTATGCGGTGTGGGCGATCCCGCTGCCGTGGCTCGCCGCGGAATTCGGCTGGGTCGTCGCCGAGCTCGGTCGCCAGCCGTGGACGATCGCGGGCATCCTGCCGACGCATCTGTCCGCGTCCAGCCTGACGTCGACGGACCTGTACCTGAGCCTCGCCGGTTTCATCGCGTTCTACACGGCACTGTTCGTCATCGAGATCAAGCTGATGTTCAAGTACGCGCGGCTCGGCCCGTCGTCGCTGCATACCGGCCGCTATCACCACGAACTCGCCGCAGCCGGCGAGCGTGCCGCGGTTTGAGCACGCCCCCGCAACGGAACAAGGAATCGCTATGGACTATGCAACTCTCAAGCTGATCTGGTGGCTGCTCGTCGGCGTGCTGCTGATCGGCTTCGCCGTCACCGACGGCTTCGACATGGGCGCGACCGCGCTGCTGCCGTTCCTCGGCAAGACCGACGAGGAGCGCCGCATCATCGTCAACACGGTCGGTGCGACGTGGGAAGGCAACCAGGTGTGGCTGATCACGGCCGGCGGCGCGATGTTCGCCGCCTGGCCGCTCGTCTATGCCGCGTCGTTCTCCGGCTTCTACTTCGCGATGCTGCTCGTGCTGTTCGCGCTGTTCTTCCGGCCGGTCGGCTTCGACTATCGCAGCAAGCGGCCCGACCCGCGCTGGCGCGCGGGCTGGGACTGGGGCCTGTTCGTCGGCGGTTTCGTGCCCGCGCTGGTGTTCGGCGTCGCGTTCGGCAACCTGCTGCAGGGCGTGCCGTTCAAGTTCGACAGCGACCTGCGCGTCACCTACTACGGCGGCTTCTGGGCGCTGCTGAACCCGTTCGCGCTGCTCTGCGGGCTCGTCAGCCTCACGATGCTGGTCGCGCACGGTGCGGCATTCATCAAGATGAAGACCGACGGCGTGATCGCACGCCGCGCGTCGATCGCGCTGCGGGTGTCGGCGCTCGTCGCGGTCGTGCTGTTCGTGCTGGCCGGCGTGCTGATCGCGTCGACCATCGGCGGCTTCCACATCACGCACGCCGCGCCGACCGACACGGTCGCGAACCCGCTGCTGAAGGACGTGGCGGCCGGCTCGGGCCTGTGGCTCGCGAATTACGGCGAGTATCCGTGGATGATCGCGGCGCCGGTCGTCGGGATCGCGGGCGGCCTGCTCGCACTGCTGCTCGCCGGCTCGAAGCAGGAAAAGACGGCGTTCTTCTGCACCGGCCTGATGATCGCCGGCGTGATCCTGACCGCGGGTTTCTCGATGTTCCCGTTCATCATGCCGTCGTCGCTCGACCCGCGCAGCAGCCTGACCGTGTGGGATTCGACGTCGAGCCACATGACGCTGCAGGTGATGCTGTTCGCGGTGATCGTGTTCCTGCCGATCGTCCTGCTCTATACGAGCTGGGTGTACCGCGTGATGCGCGGCAAGGTCACGCACCAGTCGCTCGAAGAGAACAAGCACTCGATGTATTGAACCCGGCCGGGGCGCGCACGCGCCCTCGCCCACCGTTTCGCAAGGAGTCGGATCATGTGGTACTTCAGCTGGATTCTCGGTATCGGCGTCGCGCTGTCGTTCGGCATCGTCAACGCGATGTGGCTCGAAGCGCGGCAGAAGCCGCAGGAAGCGCCGGTGCGCGCACGCCGCGACTGACCGCTCCGGCGCGGCGGCGGCTGATCGCCCCGCCGCCCGCCGTCGGGAACGAACCTCGCTACGTGCGAGGTTTTTTTTCGTCCGGACATTCGTTCGGCACGCGCGGCACGTCGAAGCCAATTGAGCGCGATGCCGATGCACGCATCGCGCCCGCGCGCCGACAAAGAAAAACGGCTTGCGACACACGCGTCGCAAGCCGTTTTCGTTTTACCGACCGGCGGCCCGCATCCGCGAGGCGGATCGGGCCGGTCTCGTCAGATCATGCCGGTTGCACGGCCGCACCACCGCCCGTCGACGGCAGGCGCGCGCCGAGCTGTTCCGCATAGCGCGCCGCCGCGTTGCCGCAGACGATGTGGAACGTGTCCGGCGCCACCCATGCGACATCGAGCGCGCCGAGCCGATCGCGATCGACCGCCGCTGCGTCGCGCACGACGACGCGCAGGCGCGTGGTCGCGATCGCGTCGAGCGATGCGACGTTGGTCGCGCCGCCGAACACCGCAAGCCAACGCAGCGGATCGGGATCGAGCGGACCGGCCGCAGCGCCCATGACCGGCTGCGCGGGCGCGACCGCCGCCGCCGCCGCGGCACCGGCCGCACCGCTGCCGATCGCCGAACGCATCTCGTCGGCGATGATGTCCGCCTCCGGCCCGATGATCACCTGCACGCTGTTGCCGCCGCGCTTGAGCACGCCGCGCGCGCCGATCGACTTCAGTTCCGGCTCCGACACCTTCTCCGGATCGACGACGCTCAGGCGCAGGCGCGTCGTGCAGGCGTCGACGACCGTCAGGTTGCCCGCGCCGCCGAGCGCGGCGATGTAGC
This sequence comes from Burkholderia sp. Bp8994, assembly GCF_003853805.1. Lineage (NCBI taxonomy): Bacteria > Pseudomonadati > Pseudomonadota > Betaproteobacteria > Burkholderiales > Burkholderiaceae > Burkholderia > Burkholderia sp. Bp8994. The sequence goes on along the minus strand of NZ_QTQH01000018.1, from coordinate 112,947 downwards.
GCTGCGCACGCGGCGCTGCCGCCGCGGCACCGGCCGCCGGTGCGACGAAACCGCCCGACGCGAACGACTCGGTTGCCGAGTCGGCCGAGGCCGGCTCGCGACCGGGCGTCGCCATGTTGAACTTGCGGATGAAGAAACGGAACAGCCCGTAGTACGCGACGCCGTACGCAATGCCGAGCGGCACCGCGATCCAGCCCTTCGTCGACAGCCCGTAGTTCAGCACGTAGTCGATCGCGCCGGCCGAGAACGTGAAGCCGAGCTTCACGCCGAGGATCTGGCAGATCGCGAGCGACAGCCCGGTGAGTACCGCGTGGATCACGTACAGCACCGGCGCGAGGAACATGAAGCTGAATTCGATCGGCTCGGTCACGCCGGTCAGGAACGACGTGAGCGCCATCGAGAACAGCAGGCCGCCGACCATCGCGCGGCGCTCCTTCGGCGCTTCGTGCAGCATCGCGAGACACGCGGCCGGCAGGCCGAACATCATGATCGGGAAGAAGCCGGCCATGAAGGTGCCCGCGGTCGGATCGCCCGCGAAGAAGCGGTGCAGGTCGCCGTGCACGAGCTCGCCGCCGGCCGGCGGCGTGAAGTTGCCGAACACGAACCATGCGAGCGAGTTGATGATGTGGTGCAGGCCCGTGACGAGCAGCAGGCGGTTCAGGAAGCCGAACACGAACGCACCGATCGCGCCCGCCGTCGTCAGCCACTGGCCGGCCGCGTCGATCAGATGCTGGACCGGCTGCCACACGTATCCGAACACGATGCCGAGTACCACGCACACGAGCCCGGTGATGATCGGCACGAACCGCTTGCCGCCGAAGAACGCGAGGTAGTCGGGCAGCTTGATGTCCTTGTAGCGGTTGTACAGCAGGCCCGCAACGACACCCGCGATGATCCCGGACAGCACGCCCATGTTCAGCTTGGGATCGATGTCCTTCATGATCGCGGTTTCGATCAGGTAGCCGATCGCGCCCGCGAGTGCCGCCACGCCGTTGTTGTCCTTCGCGAAACCGACCGCCACGCCGATCGCGAACAGGAGCGGCAGGTTGTCGAAGATCGCGCCGCCGGCGTCGGCGATCATCTTGATGTTGAACACGTCCGGCTGCCCGAGCCGCAGCAGGATGCCGGCGACCGGCAACACCGCGATCGGCAGCATCAGCGCCCGGCCCAGGCCCTGTATCTTCAGAAACGGATTCCCGTCCATTCAATCCTCCAATCCATGTCTCGTCATTAAGCGTCGTTGACCTAATTGCTTGCGTAGTGAAACGGGTCGCGCGCCCGCCGTCGACGTTCAGTCGAGCGGCCAGACCTCGCGGCTTGCTGCCCTTACCGCCTGTGCCGAGTCGAGTGCGAGCAGATCCTGCGCACGCTGGCGACACAGCTGGTAATCGAGACGGCGCACGCGCGCCTTGATGCCCGGCACCGACACCGGGTCGACCGACAGTTCGGTCACGCCGAGGCCGACGAGAATCGGCACCGCGAGCGGATCGCCGCCCAGCGCGCCGCACACGCCGACCCATTTGCCGTGCTTCGCGGCGCCGCGCACCGCGATGTCGATCAGGCGCAGCACGGCCGGATGCAGGCCGTCGGACTGCGCGGCCAGATCGGCCTGGCAGCGGTCCATCGCGAGCGTGTACTGCGTCAGGTCGTTGGTGCCGATCGACAGGAAATCCGCGTGCTGCGCGAGCTGGTCGGCGAGCAGCGCCGCCGACGGCACCTCGATCATCACGCCGACCTCGATCGGCTCGGTGCGGCCCTGCGCCCGCGCGAATTCGTCGATGCGCTGGCGCAGCCGCACGAGTTCCCCGGCATCCGTCACCATCGGCAGCAGGATGCGCACCGCGCCGAACGGCTTCACCGCGAGCAGGCCCTGCAGCTGATCGTCGAGCAGATCGGGGCGCACCTGCGCGAGGCGGATGCCGCGCAGGCCAAGCGCCGGGTTCGGCTCGGGCGGCAGCGTCAGGTAGTCGACTTCCTTGTCGGCGCCGACGTCGAGCGTGCGGATGATCGCCGTGCGGCCCTGCAGCGCATCGACGATCGACTGGTAGCTCTGCTGGTGCTCGACGACGCTCGGCGCGGCCTGGCGATGGATGAACATCAGCTCGGTGCGCAGCAGGCCGACCGCGTCCGCGCCGTTGTCGACCGCGGTGTTCGCGTCGTCGAGCGTCGCGATGTTCGCGGCGACCTCGATGGCGCGGCCGTCGACCGTCGCGGCGGCGGCGCCGGCCAGCTTCCGGTTCGCCTCGCGCACGCCGTCCAGGCGCTGGCGCTCGTGGCGCGCGCGTTCGACGTCGAGTGCGGTCGGTGCATGTTCGAGACGGCCCGCGCTCGCATCGACGACGACCTGCGTGCCGTCGGGAATCGCATACAGCGCGTCGCCGACCGCGACGAGCGCCGGAATGCCGAGCTGGCGCGCGATGATCGCCGCATGCGACGTCGCGCCGCCGCGCGCCATCACGAGCGCGGTCACGCGCTGGCGATCGAGCGACGACAGGTCCGACGGCGTGAATTCCTCGGCGGCGAGCACGGCCTCGGCGGGCAGCGTGCGGGTCGCGCCGCTCGTGTGGCCGAGCGCGCGCAGCACGCGCTTCTCGATGTCGCGCAGGTCGGCCGCGCGCTCGGCAAGCAGCGCATCGTCGAGCTTCGACAGCGTGTCGATCTGCGCGCGGATCGTCGCGCGCCACGCGAAGCCCGCGCTCTTGCCGAGGCTGATCTGGTCGCGCGCCGCGTCGACCAGCGTCGGGTCTTCGAGCAGCACGCGATGCACCGCGAAGATCCCCGCCTCGCCGACCGCGCCGCGCGCCGATGCGTTGCGCACCGTTTCGTCGAGTTCGGCGTCGACCGCCGTCAGCGCCTGGTCGAGCCGGCGGCTTTCCGATGCGGGCGTGCCGCTCGCCTGTTCGGGCGGCACGATCTCCACATCGTCGAGACGCACCAGCGTGCCGACCGCGATGCCGGGCGCCGCGCACACGCCCGCGAGCGTGTTCGGGTCGAGTGTCGCGCCGGTGTCGTGCACGATCGGCTGCGGTGCGGGCGAACGCAGCCGCGCCGGCTTCTCCTCGACTTCGCCGTGCGCTTCGCGCAGCAGCTCGTGCTCGACCGCGTCGACGGCCTGCTGCGCGTGCGCGCCGCGGCCGATCAGCTCGATCGTCGCGCCTTCGCCGGCACCAAGGGCGAGCAGGCCCACGACGCTCGCGATCGACGCCTTGCGGCCGTCGAACTGCACGTCGACCGTCGCGTCGAAGCCGCGCACGGATTCGCGTGCGCGTGCGGCCGGCCGGGCATGCAGGCCGCCCGGCTGCGTCAGCACGAGTTCGCGACGCACTTCGTTCATCGCCGCGGCGCCGGCCTGCGCCGCCTGCGCGGCCGCTTCGCCCTTGCCGCGCAGCGTCAGGATCGGCGTCTCGCCGGCCGTCGCGAAACCGCTCGCGCGCTCGACGACGTCGAACGCGTCGGAGTTCGCGATCGCGATCACCGAAACCAGCGAATGCGCGCTGCGCGCGACCGCGTCCTGGTCGAACTCGATCAGCAGGTCGCCCGCGTCGACGCGTGCGCCGGCTTCGACGTGGGCGGTGAAGCCCTGCCCGTTCAGCTCGACGGTGTCGATGCCGATATGCAGCAGCACTTCCGCGCCTTGCGGCGTCGTGATCGTCACCGCATGGCCGGTGCGCGCGAGATGCGACACGACGCCGGCGCACGGGGCGACGAGCTGGCCCGCGAGCGGGTCGATGCCGATGCCGTCGCCGAACATCCCGCCGGAGAACACCGGATCGGGCACATCGGCCAGCGCGACGATCGGCCCGGTCAGGGGGCTGAGCAGGACGATCTGATCATGGGTGGAACTCTTCAACTGGGACTCCTCGGCGCGTCTCATCGGCTGTCTCGGCTATCAGTGCGTTTCGGTGACTTTGTTCAGGTGGCGCGGCGTGTCGGGATTGCGGCCGCGCGCGACGGCGAGATCCGCCGCCATCACGTAGAACGAAAGAATGGCGGCGATCGGGTCGAGCGCCGAATGGGCGGACTGCGCGAGCGGCAAGGTCGCGCCGGGCGTGCCGGCGGGCGCCGCGAGCAGCACGGCCGCGCCGCGTGCGCGCATGTCCTGCGCGAGCTGCAGCAGCCCGGCCTGCTCGGGCCCCGGCGGCGCGAACACGAGCAGCGGATAGTCGCGGTCGATCAGCTCCATCGGGCCGTGCCGGACTTCGGCGCTCGAGAATGCCTCGGCCTGGATGCCGGAGGTTTCCTTCAGCTTCAGCGCGGCTTCCTGCGCGATCGCAAGCCCGAGGCCGCGGCCGATCACGATCATCCGCTCGATGCCCGCGAGCGCGGCGACGGCCGGCGACCAGTCGAGGCGGCCGGCCTGCGCGAGCACGTCGGGCAGGCCGCGCAATGCCATCATCAGCGCGGCGTCGCGCTGCCAGTACGCGACGATCTGCGCGGACAGCGACAGCATCGCGATGTAGCTCTTGGTCGCGGCGACCGACAGCTCGGGGCCGGCCAGGAGCGGCAGCTGGTGCTCGCACGCGTCGGCGAGCGGCGACGGCAGCACGTTGACGGCGGCGACGGTGCGCGCGCCGGCTTCGCGCAGCGCGGCCATCGTGTTGACGAGATCGGGGCTCTTGCCCGACTGGGAGAATGCGAGCGCGAGCTGGTCCTGCACCTTCAGCGGCGCCTGCTGCAGCGTCGCGACCGACATCGGCAGCGACGCGACGGGCACGCCGAGGCGGCTCATCGTCAGGCTCGCGAAATAGCTGGCGGCGTGATCCGAGCTGCCGCGCGCGACCGTCAGCGCGACGGCCGGCGGGTGATCGAGCAGTTGCGCGGCGAGCGTTTCGACGCGCGTGGTGTCGGCGAGTTGCGCGGCGACGACCTGGGCGGACTCGCGCGCTTCCTTAAGCATATTCGACAATCGATTCTCCTTCGACGTAGGTCGCGGTGAGGTTCAGGTCGCGATCGAACACGACGAGGTCGGCCCATGCGCCGCGCTCGAGGCGGCCGCGATCGGTGACGCCGAGGTAGTCGGCCGCATAGCGCGACATCCGGTTCGACACGTCGGCGATCGGCAGGCCGAGCGACACGAGGTTGCGCAGCGCCTGGTCCATCGTCAGTGTGGAGCCGGCGAGCGTGCCGTCGGCGAGCCGCACGCCGCCGAGGCACTTGGTCACGTGCTGGCTGCCGAGCCGGTATTCGCCGTCGGGCATGCCGGTGGCGGACGTGCTGTCGGTCACGACGTACAGGCGCGGAATCGCGCGCAGCGCGGCACGAATCGCGCCCGGATGCACGTGCAGCAGGTCGGGGATGATTTCCGCGTACTCGGCATGCGCGAGCGCGGCGCCGACGAGGCCCGGGTTGCGGTGATGCAGCGGCGACATCGCGTTGAACAGGTGCGTGAAACCACACGCGCCGTGCTTGAGCGCGGCGACGGCGTCGTCGTAGGTCGCGAGCGAGTGGCCGAGCTGCACGCGCACGCCGCGCGCGGCCATCTCGCCGATGATCTCGATGTGGCCGGCGATTTCCGGCGCGAGCGTGACGACGCGGATCGGCGCGATCGACAGGTACGTCAGCACTTCGTCGAGCACGGCCGACACGGCCGCGTCCGGCTGCGCGCCGAGCTTGCCGGGGTTGATGTACGGCCCTTCGAGGTGCACGCCGAGCACGCGCGCGCCACCCTGCGTGCGGGTGCGGGCGACGGTGCCGAGGTTCGCGACGACCTGCATCAGTTCGTCGCGCGGCGCGGTCATCGTCGTCGCGAGCAGGCTCGTCGTGCCGAACTGCGCGTGCGTGCGCGCGATCGTCTCGATCGCGTCGCCGCCTTCCATCACGTCGGCGCCGCCGCCGCCGTGCACGTGCAGGTCGATGAAGCCGGGCAGGATGTACGGCGCGTCGTTCTTCGCGGGATCGGCGGGCGTGCCGTCGAGCGTGGTGATGCGGCCGTTCTCGCTGTCGAGCGAGCCGTGAATCCAGCCGTCGGGGGTGAGGATGTTTCCAGTCAGCATGACGTTTCTCTTGATGATCTGGTGACGCGGACATCCGCGTCGCGATTTGCAAATGCGTTGTGCTTCATTGCACGTGGCGCGCGGGCAGTCTCGCGCGTCAGCGTTTCAGTTCGGCGACGAAGTCGTAATAGTCGTCGCGGCAATACGTTTCGGTCACTTCGATCGCGCGCTGGTCGACGCCGTAGCCGATGCGCGTGATCACGAGCAGGGCCGAGCCCGGCTTCACCGCCATCCACTTCGCGATGTCGTGCGTCGCGTTCGACGCGCGAAAGTGCTGCAGCGCGCGCACGACGGTCATCCCGCGGGCGTCGAGGTATTCGTACAGCGACGCGCCGAGCGCCTGCGGATCCGGCACCGCCGCGGCCGGCAGCGTCGAATGCTCGACGGCCATCACGATGCCGTCCGCGCGGCGCAACCGCTCCAGCCGCGCGACCGTCGCGCCCGGCGCGAGGCCGAGACGCGTGATCTCGTCGCGGCGCGCGGCGCGCAGCGTGCGCGACAGCCACACCGAATCGGGCACGAAACCGCGCTGCTGCATCTTCGCGGTGAAGCCGACGAGACGCGACAGCGGATCGGCGACGCGCGGCGTGATGAAGCTGCCCGCCCCGCGCACCCGCTTGATCAGCCCCTGCTCCACCAGCAGCGCGAGCGCGCGGCGGGCCGTGATCCGCGACACGCCGACCGACCCCGACAGCAGCCGCTCCGACGGCAGCGCCTCGCCGGCGCGCCACGCGCCGGCGTGAATCGCGCGCGCCAGGTTGCGGGCGAGCTGCAGATACAGCGGCGTGTCGTCGAGGGGATCGGGCGCCAGTTCGGACCAGCCGGTTTCCATGTGCCTCCGGGTGTCGGACGACGATCTCGGACCGTCGAAAGTGAACGCATTATATAACCACCATAATACCAGTCAACGAACTGGTATTAGAGAGGTGAAAATCGCCGGAAGCCTTGCCAGGCAAGCGGTTTAGTAGCGGGAAATCCTTTGTTTACAACATGATGCAGAATAGGGATTTACCCGGATTGGTATGCAAGGGGACAGTTCCGGTGCCAGATTTGACGGGTTTTGGGCGCTGGAATCGATACCTGAATAGAACCAGTTCGGTCGACTGGTATGCATCCGGCGGCGTGCCGGCGCGCCGCGTCAGTGGAACTCGCGGCTCGACGTGCGCAGGCCGCCGAGCAGCGGCGTCAGGTCCTCGAAATGCTGCGCGACGAGGTGCCGCACGTCGCTGACGACCTGCCACACGCCCGACGCCGCGAGCAGCCGCGAATCGAGCGTTTCGCGGCGCTGCCGCGCGAGCAGTTCGGGCCGCACGATCACGTTCACGCAGCCCGTCTCGTCCTCGAGCGTCATGAACATCACGCCCTTCGCGGTGCCCGGCATCTGCCGCGCGATCACGAGCCCGCACGCGCGCGCGAGCCGGCCGTCGGGACGGTCGCGCAACTCGGCCGCGGACGACAGCCGCTGCGCGCGCAACGCGGGCCGCAGCAGCGCGACCGGGTGGCGGTTCAGCGTGAGGCCGGTGGTGTGATAGTCGGCGAGGATGTCGTCGGCTTCCGACGGCGCGCCGAGCACGGGCTGCTCCGTTTCGTCGATCGGCGCGGCGGCGAGCAGGTCGCGTTCGGGGGCTGCGGCGACGGCTTGCCATAATGCATCGCGGCGATGGCCGGCGAGCGTCGCGAGCGCGTTCGCGGCGGCGAGCGCTTCGAGATCGCGCCGTTCGAGCTGCGCGCGGCCCGCGAGCGCGTCGACGTTCTCGAACGGGCCGGCCGCGCGCGCGGCCTCGATGCGCCGCGCGGCGGCCTCGCCGAGACCGCGCACCAGCGACAGGCCGAGCCGCACCGCGGGCTGGCCGTGCGGCGGCGGCTGGCCGGGCAGCGCTTCGAGCGACGCTTCCCAGCCGCTGCGCGTGACGTCGGCCGGAAACACCTTCACGCCGTGGCGCTTCGCGTCCTGCACGAGCTGCGCGGGCGCGTAGAACCCCATCGGCTGGCTGTTCAGCAACGACGCGACGAAGATCGCGGGTTCGTGGCATTTGAGCCAGCTGCTCGCGTACGCGAGTTTCGCGAAGCTGGCCGCGTGGCTCTCGGGGAAGCCGTATTCGCCGAAGCCCTTGATCTGCTCGAAGATCTGCTCGGCGAATTCGCGCGTGTAGCCGCGTTCGAGCATTCCGTCGACGATCTTGTCGTGATACGGGTCGAGATCGCCCCTGCGCTTCCACGCCGCCATCGCGCGACGCAACTGGTCGGCCTCGCCTGGCGTGAATCCGGCCGCGACCATCGCGATCTGCATCACCTGTTCCTGGAAGATCGGCACGCCGAGCGTGCGAACGAGCACTTCCTTGAGCGCCTCGCTCGGATACGTGACTTCCCCCTCCTCTTCGCCGGCCACGATCCTGCGCCGCTTCAGATACGGATGCACGGCGCCGCCCTGGATCGGCCCCGGCCGCACGATCGACACCTGCACGACGAGGTCGTAGTAGTTGCGCGGCTTCAGCCGCGGCAGCATCGACATCTGCGCACGCGATTCGATCTGGAACACGCCGACCGTATCGGCACGGCAGATCATGTCGTAAGTTGCTTCGTCATCCTGCGGAATATGCTTCAGCGTGAATGGCTCGCCGTCCTCCTCTGGCCCGCGCCATGCGGTGCGCATGTCGAACGCGCGATGCAGCGCCGACAGCATGCCGAGCGCGAGCACGTCGACCTTCATCAGCTTGAGCGATTCGAGATCATCCTTGTCCCACTGAATGACGCGCCGCCCGTCCATCGCCGCGTTTTCTACCGGCACGAGCCGCGTGAGCTTGCCGCGGCTGATCACGAAGCCGCCCGAATGCTGCGACAGGTGGCGCGGAAAGTTGAGCAAGCGCCCCGCGAGTTCGGCCCATGCGCGAATGATCGGCGTGGCCGGATCGAGCCCGGTCGACGCGAATTGCTGCAGCAGGTCGCGGCTGCCGTCGAACCAGCGATGCCCCTTCGCGACGCGATCGACCAGCATCGGATCGACGCCGAGCGCCTTGCCGATTTCCCGCAGCACGCCGCGCGGGCGATACGTCGAAACGGCCGCCGCGAGTGCGGCGCGATGCTTGCCGTATTTTTCGTAGATATGCTGAATGACTTCTTCCCGGCGCTGATGCTCGAAGTCGACGTCGATATCGGGCGGCTCGCCACGTTTCTCGCTGATGAAGCGCTCGAACAGCATCGTGCTCTGGTCGGGATCGACTTCGGTGATGCCGAGGCAATAGCAGACGACCGAGTTCGCCGCAGAGCCGCGCCCCTGGCACAGGATGTTCTGGCTACGTGCGAACTTGACGATGTCGTACACCGTCAGGAAGAACGGTTCGTAGCTCAGCTTCGCGATCAGCGTCAACTCGTAGCCGATCCGCTCCATGACATGAGCCGGCGGCTCCCCGGCATAGCGACGGCGCGCGCCCGCCAGGGTTTCCTGTTCCAGATAGCTCGTCGGCGTATGACCTTCAGGCACGATCTCGTCCGGATACTCGTAGCGCAGCGAGTCGAGTTCGAAATCGCACGCATCGAGAATCGCGCAGGTCTCCGCGATCTCGTCCGGCGCAAACAGTTTCGCAATCCGCCCGCGCGCACGCAGATGCTGCTCCGCATTCGGCGCGAGCGCATAGCCGCATTCCGACACCGGCATCCCGACGCGGATCGCCGTCATCACGTCCTGCAGCGGCTTGCATGAGCGCCGATGCATCGTCACGTCGCCGAGCGCGACGACAGGTACGCCGCGCCGCTCGCCTGCGTCCCGAATCTCGTCGCGCTGCGGGCCGTCCAGCGCGCGCTGCAACTGCACGAGCCCGAGCCGCGCACGCTCGCCGAAGGTCGCGCGAAACCATGCGACCTGCGCATCGAGTACCTCCGCACGCACCGGATACGCGGGCACGAGAATCGCGAAACAGTCGGGCATGCCGCGCAGATGAGCGAAAGCCTCCGGCGGCCTCGACAACATCCTCGACGTCAGCCGGTAGGTTCCCTTCGGCGCCTCCATCCGCCGCCATGAAATCAGCTCGGACAGGTTGCCGTAGCCCTCGCGGTTCTGCGCCAGCAACACGAGTCCGAACGCACCGGGGCCCGGATCGTGACCCGGGGCGACTTCATCCGGCGTGACGTCGAAATACGAACCGATGACGAGCGGCAGCCCTTGCGCTTTTGCCGCGACATGCATGCGCGGCGCGCCGGCGAGCGAGCATTCGTCGGTGATCGCGATCCCTCGATAGCCGAGTTCCACCGCGCGCTCGACCAGTTCCTCCGCATGCGACGCGCCATGCAGAAACGAGAAGTTCGAGCGGCAGAACAACTCCGCGTAATCGGGCAGCAAACCGAATTCCGCAACCATCGCCGCTCACCCGAACAGGCCGTGCAGGAACCAGTGCGGTTCGGCCTCGCTCCCCGTCCGCTCCCTGAACACCCAATAGCACGCGCCCTCTTCGTCCTGCGCGACGCAATAATCGCGCGCCACGTGCTGACCGTCGAACCACCCTGCCTCGATCCGTTCGGGTGACGACATCATTCTCAGCGGCGTATGAAATACCGGCCGTTCCCCGCGCATCAGCAGCGGCAGCGGCTCGGCCAGCAGCCACGCGGGACGCGGCGGCGCAGCCGGCAGTCCGTCAGCCGGCTTGCCCGCCGGTGCATCGAGCGGCAGCCAGCGGTTCGCGGCCTCGGGCCGATAGTCGGCCACCGGCGCCGCGCGCAGCACGTTATCCGCGCCGAGCCGCGCGACCAGCAGTTCGAACAGCCGCGCGCGCGTCTCGCGCGTGCCGCCCGGCTCGGGGAAGAGATCGTCGGCCGGCGGTGCGACCGATTCGACGCGCGTGGCCTTCAGCCGCACCGCGATCACCGCGGCCGGCAACTCGACGCGTGCGAGCCGCTCGCCGAGCAGCCGCATGAAGTGCGTCTCGTCGCGCACGGGCGCGGCGAACGCGAGTTCGAGCGGCGTCGGCGGCACCGCCTGGCGGCCGCGCTCGTGCTCGAGATCGAGCGTCATCGCGGCCAGCGACAGCTGCCGCGCGGCCAGCCACCCGCAGAGCTGCACGACGAGCCGCCGCGCGGCGAACAGCACGGCTTCCGCGTATTCGACGCGCTCCGGCAATTCGAGCCGCACGTCGAACACGGGCGGCACCGCCATCCACGCGAGCGGCTCGACCGCATCGCCGTACGCACGATCGAGCGCGGCCAGCAGCGCGGGACCGCAGCGCCGCTGCAGCCCCGCGCGCGGCAGGCGGCGCAGATCGGCGAGCGTGCGGCAGCCGAGGCCGTCGAACCAGCCCGCATACGGGCGCGCGTCGGGCAGCAGCACGCACGGCAAGCGATCGAGCGTACGAACGAGCGAAGCCGGCCCGGCCACGCGGCGCCGGCTGCGCGCACGCGCCGACGTGCGCGCGAGCAGCCACGCGCCGCGCCCGGTCGGCGCGGCGGACAGGCGCGCCGCATAGCCGAGCGCCGCGAGCGTCGCGCGCACCTGGCGGCACAGCGACGGCAGGCCGCCGAACAGGCGCAGGCTCGGACCGACGTCGACGATCAGCGTCGCTTCGTCGTCGAGCGCGACGCACGGCGAGAAGCGCAGCAACGCGAGCGCGACCGCGCGCAGCGCATCGGCCTCGCGGGCGGGATCGCGTTCGACGAGCCGCGTGTCGGGCGAAAGCGTCAGCACGCCGCCGCGCTTCATGCCCGCGCGCACGCCCTGCCGGCGCGCGGGCGGGTCGGCAATCAGCACGACACCCTGCTCGAGCACCGCGCAGCCTGCGTCGTTTGCGTCGTCCGTCGCGCCGTCAGACGGCGGCGGGGCGCACACGTCGAGCGGCAGGCGCGGCAGATGGATGCCGAGCAAGACGCGCATAGCGGCTCTCCACGATGGGCGACGGCAAATCGAGCGCGAGCGGCTCGCCGCGCGCGGGCCCGCGACGCTTGACGATGTCGAGCGACACGCCGCCCGGCACCGGATGCAGCGCGACGCGCAGCACGGCCGGCGACGGCTGTTTGGCCGCCGACAGCGGGCGCAGCATCACGAACAGCGTGTCGCCGGTGCGCGCGGCAGCGAGATGCAGGCGGCGCAGCGCATCGGGCCGCGCGTCCTGCCAGAGCAGCAGCGCACCGCAGCAGCCGGTCCTGAGCGCCTGCTCGGCGGCCCACAACGCATCGGTACGGCTGCCGGCGCGCAGCCACAGCAGCGCGTCGGCCGGCACGCCGAGCGCGGCCAGCGCGGTCGCATGCGGCGACTGCGGCGGCGCGACGAGCGCGAGCGGCCGCCGCGCGCTGACGGTGCGCGCGAGCGCCGGCGCGAGCAGCCGCATCTCGCCGCAGCCCGGCTGGGCGGCCAGCAGTTCGACGAGCCCGCCGACCGGCCAGCCGCCGCCCGGCAGCTCGGCGGACAGCGACGCGAAACCCGTGTCGATCGTGCGCGCACCGCCGCGCGCGAGTTGCGAGCCGCGCCAGAGCGATGGATGAAGGGATTCGGGAGAAATGGAGGATGCGAGCATGACGCCACCCACAACTGTATGGATATACAGTATATGGCAATGCGTTCATGTCGCACAGTACTAGTACGAAACGGGGGTTTTGTCAGATGAAAAGCGCAGGAAAAGCCGGCGCCCCCGTCATGTGACGGCGAGCCGCCCCGGGCGTGGCGGGCGCGTGTCGCCCGCTTCCACCGCGCGACCCGACGGGGCGGAACGACCGCCCGCCGCAACTCGGCTCCGAAGCGACGCCGGCGCGCCGATCCCGCCGCACCGCGTCAGCCGCCCTTTCCGCTTTACGTTATGCTGTCCGCCGACCCGATCCACACCATCGGAGGGCCTATGAAACGGGGGATCCGTGCGATCGCATGCGCGGCCATCGCGCTGGCGCTGCCGGGTGCGGCATTCGCACTGACCGACGGCTACGCGCAATACGACGACTGCATGCTGGGCGCGCTGCGTGAGAGCCGCAACGGCGTGGCCGCGCAGCTGATCCAGCGCTCGTGCGACGCGCTGTACCGCAACAACGCGATGCTGCTGCCGCGCGAGCGGCGCTTCCACGAGTGCGTCGTGCAGTCGCTGCCGGGCGTGCGCGACAACTACGCGATCCAGCAGATCATGGCGATCTGCTCGCGGCGCGGCGAGATGTGAGGGAGTAGCGCGCGTCAGCCGGCGCTGGGCCTGCAGCGCATCTAAAGGAGTCGGCGCGATGCCGCCGCCCGGACGCAGACAAATGCAAAGCGGTGAGCAGTCAGTTGTAGAGCCAGTGCCCAGCCTTGGCCGATGCAATCAACATTCGGACGTTCAGGTCCGGAACATGATGAACGACTCTTTTCTTGAACGGATTGATCAAGTCAAGAAATGAAGAGTCCTCTTCGGGGTAATATTTTTTAATGTCGAATCTACTCATATCGACACCAAACTCCTCCGAATACTCCTTCATCATTTCTCCGACTTCAGCAACATCAAAGCCCAGGTCAACATCCAGATCGGTATTTTCGGTTATATCCACATTCCTCGACAACATGGAGAAGCCAATCCTCTTCTTCACGAAGTCAACTACTTCATCCTCAATGTCTACCATAACCTGTCACCCTCCCTCGCGACCCTATTGTAATGATTAGCTGCCTTATGAGCGATAATACAAATGTCACTCGCGAGAATTACCCAGCCTGCGACGGGTATCGTTCTCCCCACAAAAGTGCCGATGTTCCTCACCATCCTGACTTTCAGATCCTTCACCGGCCCGCCCACCAGGGTGGGCAACTTAAGACCAAACGGAAACTGCGCCTTCTGAAAAACCCTTCTCGAAAACTGGCTTGCACGCGAGGTCCCTTTTATTGCTCCGCCGGGTTTCACACGGGTCGATAAATTGTTTTTACCAAGCAGAAGCATGCCAACCGACACCGCATCGTCGACACCCAACTGATTCATGGATTCGTCGACCATTATCCAGAAGAACAATTCCCCGGCAGTCAGATTATCCATTCCATAATAATAGTAAACGCCGCCCAACTTTTCGGCCGCCCCCATTCAATATCCTCGCGTGTAATTTCCAGAACTGTTTTTCAGTCTAACGAAGACATATGGCTACCGAGCGGACAAATTCCTGCCGATCTTCCGGCCGCTCTCTATGCAACGACGGTGGAATATCCCGCGAAACTTTTGTCATGCGGCTCGACGTGAGCAATGACGGGGCACAGCGGGATACCGGCTCGAGAAAAGGCATACCGGTTCCGCACTCGAGCAACGACGCACCGGCTCGATGGCAACGTAACAGACCGTTACCAGACGGCGCTTACCAGCGAGTACGCAGCAATTGCGTTGTGTGATCTTCCCTGCGCTGGCGAATCTCGGGCATGTTAAAGCCAGCGAGGCGGCGCCTGCGCAGCGTCAATAGAACATCCCTCACCGCACAAACAAAAAAGGCCTGCGCACATGCAGGCCTTCGTTCGGTCAATCGATCGCGTTCAGAACGACGCGACCATCGAGCCCTTGAACTGCTTCTTGATGAACTCCCGCACTTCCGCCGACTGGTACGCCTTGACCAGCTTCTTCACCCACGGCTGATCCTTGTCCTTCGCGCGCACGGCGATCAGGTTCGCATACGGGCTCGTCAGCGATTCGAGCGCGATCGCGTCCTTGGTCGGCTGCAGGTTCGCGGCGAGCGCGTAGTTCGTGTTGATCACGGCGGCGTCGACGTCCGACAGCACGCGCGGCAGTTGCGCGGCGTCGAGCTCGGAAATCTTCAGCTTCTTCGGGTTCTCGGCGATGTCGAGCACCGTCGCGTTGTTGCCGCCCGTGCCGGCGCCCGTCTTCAGCTTGATCACGCCTTGCGTCTGCAGCAGCAGCAGCGCGCGGTTCTCGTTCGACGGATCGTTCGGCACCGCGAGCTTCGCGCCTTGCGGCAGGTCCTTCAGCGCCTTGAACTTCTTCGAGTACACGCCGATCGGCGAGATGTAGGTCAGGCCCGCGCTGACGATCTTGTAGCCGCGCTGCTTCACCTGGCTGTCGAGGTAGGGCTGGTGCTGGAAGCTGTTCGCGTCGAGGTCGCCCGAGTCGAGCGCCGCGTTCGGCTGCACGTAGTCGTTGAACTCGATGACCTTCACGTTCAGGCCTTCCTTCTCCTTCGCGACCTTCTGCACGACCTGCCAAACTTCCGCATCCGGGCCGGCCACCGTGCCGACCTTGATGACCTTGTCCTCGGCGTGCGCGCCCGCCGACAGCGTCAGCGCGGCACCGGTGGCCAGCACGGAAAATACCTTCAGGAGACTGCGACGCTTCATCTGTTTCTCGCTTTCTTGCTAACTGAAAATGGGGCGCGATACGGGTATCCCCGGACTCGCAGGAAGGGGCAAATGGTGTCACAGGATCGGCCGGAAGTGAAATACATCCCGCTCATATGGGTATGCACCGCGGCGGTGCTGGTGGACGATGCGCGACGACGGCCGGCACGACAGGGAACGGCCGCTGTGCTAAAAAGACCGGCCGACCGGCACACCACGCGCCGGCGACAATTCCAGGGCGATCCATGTACGTCATCGACATCCATTACAACGCATCGCTCGAGCGCATCGACGATGCACTCGAACGCCACCGCGCGTATCTTCAGCCGCTGTTCGAGCGCGGCATCTTCATCGCGGCGGGGCCGAAGGTACCGCGCGAAGGCGGCGTGATCCTCGCTGCCCGCATCGACCGCGACGAACTGGACGCGATCCTCGAGACCGATCCGTTCGTGACCGAAGGGCTCGCGACGTATCGCGTGACGGAATTCCGGATCACGCGTGCCGCGCAAGGCTTCAACGTGCCGGCGCTGCCGTAACGCGCGCAAGCGCATCAGCGCCCGAATGTTCATACGCAGCCGCCCCGCGAGGCGGCGCATGCAGATCGAGGGGGAGAAGGAGGAATGCGTGACGGCGCGTCGCGGCCGTCACGCGTAGCGCCAGGCGAGCGCCCGGGCGAACCTGCGGCGTACGCCGTTCAGTCGACCAGCAGCTTCAGGTCGTGGACCCACGGGCCGGGGCCCTGGCCGTCGCGCACGAACAGGCGCAGCTTGCCGTCGCGATCGAACACGTAGCTCGCGGCGGTGTGATCCATCGTGTAGCTGCCGGGCGTCTTGCCGGGCACCTTCGCGTAGTACACGCGGAAATCCTTTGTAACCTTCTTGAGCTGCGCCTCGTCGGCCGGCCGCAGGCCGATGAACGACGGATCGAACGCAGGCACGTACTGGCCGAGCAGCGCGGGCGTGTCACGCTCCGGATCGATGGTGACGAACAGCACCTGCACACGCTTCGCGGCATCGGGGCCGAGCTGCTTCAGCGCTTCGGACAGTTCGGCCATCGTCGTCGGACATACGTCCGGGCAGTGCGTATAGCCGAAGAACACCACGACCGCCCGGCCCTTGAAGTCGCCGAGCGTGCGCACCTTGCCCGCCGTATCCGGCAGCGAGAAATCGCTGCCGAACTGCGTGTTGCCGGTGATGTCGAGATTCTGGAATTTCGGCGCGTTGTCGCAGCCGGCGAGCAGCGTGGCTGCCGCGAATGCGCACGCGAGCATCCAGCCTTGGCGCGCGCGGCGCCCGAACCATGAATGGAGCATTGCGTTCAAACCGTGCGGTTACACGCCGAGCAGCGGGCGCGCATAGTGATCGACGAGCAGCGCGGCGAACAGCAGCGACAGGTAGACGATCGAGTAACGGAAAGCCTTGCGGGCGAGTTCGTCCGAATAGTCGCGATGGATCTTCCACGCATACGCGAGGAACACCGCGCCGAGCAGCACCGCGCTCGTCAGGTAGACGGCGCCGCTCATCGCGGAGATGAACGGCATCAGCGTGACCGCGAACAGGATCACCGTGTACAGCAGGATGTGCAGCCGCGTGAACTTCTCGCCGTGCGTGACGGGCAGCATCGGCAGGCCCGCGTTTTCGTAGTCCTTGCGGCGATAGAGCGCCAGCACCCAGAAATGCGGCGGCGTCCACACGAAGATGATCAGCACGAGGATCCACGCGTCGCCGGGCACCGCGCCGGTGACCGCGGCCCAGCCGAGCGCCGGCGGCATCGCGCCCGATGCGCCGCCGATCACGATGTTCTGCGGCGTCATCGGCTTGAGCAGCAGCGTGTAGATCACCGCGTAGCCGACGAACGTCGCGATCGTCAGCCACATCGTCAGCGGGTTCGTGAAGGTATAGAGCGTCCATGCGCCGACGCTGCCCAGCACGGCCGAGAACAGCAGGATCTGCGGAGTCGTGATCTCGCCGCGCGCGGACGGACGCCACGCGGTACGGCGCATCATCGCGTCGATCTTCTGCTCGACGAGGCAGTTGATCGCGAACGCGGCGCCGGCCAGCAGCCAGATGCCGACCGTGCCGCCGATCAGCACATGCCACGGCACCATGCCCGGCGTCGCGAGAAACATGCCGATCACCGCGCAGAACACCGCGAGCTGCGTGACACGCGGCTTCGTCAGCGCCATGTACTGCGAGAACCGGCTACCGGGCGATTGGGAAAGGGTGCTTTGCATGGGGACGGTCACGCCGGGGCGGCGTCGCGCGCGGGCTGCACGACACGGCCGGGGCGGCTTGAAAGGATGCGAAAGTTTAACATGACGACGAGCAGCAGCAGGATCGCGGCACCGCCGTTGTGCGCGACGGCGACCGGCAGCGGCCACTGCAGCACGATGTTGGTCAGGCCCGTCAGGAACTGCAGCAGGACCACCAGCAGCACGCCGTTCGCGGGCCGGCGCAGCGACTCGAAGCGGCGCATCCTCAGCGCGAACGCGACCAGGTATGCGACGACGACGAACGCGAACGTGCGGTGGGTCCAGTGGATCGCGACCAGCGCGTCCTGCGTGATCGCGTCGCCGTCCTTCGTCATGCCGAGCGCGCGCCACAGATGGAAGCCCTGGCCGAAGTTCATCGGCGGAATCCACTGGCCGTTGCAGGTCGGGAAGTCGGTACACGCGAGCACCGCGTAGTTGGTGCTCACCCAGCCGCCGAGCGCGATCTGCACGACCAGCAGCACCAGCGCCGCGAGCGCGGCCGCGCGGTAGCGGCCGGCCTCCGGGTCATGCGACGGCAGCGGCGTCTGCCGCGCCGCGAGCCAGCCGAGCGTGCCGAGTAGCATGAGGCCGAGCAGCAGGTGGGTCGTGACGATCACCGGCTGCAGCTTCATCGTGACCGTCCACGCGCCGAACACGCCCTGCACGACGATCAGCAGCAAGAGGCTCGTCGGCCACCACGGCGACACGTGCAGCGGGCGGCGGCGCAGCCGCGCGGACCAGGCGATCACGACCTGCGCGATGATCAGCACGCCGATCGCCATCGCGAAATAGCGGTGGATCATCTCGATCCATGCCTTCGTCATGCTGACGGGGCCGGTCGGCATTGCCTGGTGCGCGGCCGTGATCGCGGCGTGCGCGATGAACGGCGACGACGTGCCGTAGCAGCCGGGCCAGTCGGGGCAGCCGAGGCCCGAATCGGTCAGCCGCGTGAAGCCGCCGAACATCACCAGGTCGAGGGTCAGGAACGTGGTGATCCACACCAGCTTGCGGAACTTGTCGTCGTCGGCCTTCACCCACACGTACGACAGCGGCAGCAGCGCGATGCAGAGGCCGATCAGGCCGAGTTGCAGTAGATACGACATCGAATGGTTGCCTCGTCGTCTCGCCTTAGCCGATGCTCGACCACTTCAGCAGCTTGGTCACGTCCGACTTGATCTTGCTGGGATTCGGGTCCTTCGGGAAACGCATCATCAGGTTGCCGTTCGGATCGACCATGTAGAGGTGGTCGCTGTCCTTCGTGCCGGCGTCGGCCGGCAGCCATGCAGCCACCGCGGCCGGATCGGCGACCAGCCGGCGCGTGTCCGGATAGGCTTCCAGAACCTTCTGCGGAATCGCGCCCGCATCGCTGCGCAGCCACACCATCGTGATCCGGTGCCGCTCGCCCGCCTGCGTGACGCGGATCTGGCGCATGAAGTAGAGCTTTTGCGCGCATGCATCGTCGCACGCGCTGCGGTCGGTCATCACGAACAGCCACACGCCGCGCAGCGACGACAGCGGCACCGTCTTGCCGGTTTCGTCGGTGACCTGCAGGTCGGCCGGGATCGGCCGCTGCGGCTCGATCAGCGTGCCGTAGTTGGTCGAGCCGCCCTTCGGCTTGATCACGTAATAGGTGAAGTACGACGCGATGATCGGCGCCGCGCACACGAGACCCAGCAGCACGAGCATCCAGCGGCCGCGCTTGCGGGCGGCGGGCGAGATCGGCGCGGCGGCCGGACCCTGACGGGAAGATTGCATGGACAAATCAGACCTCTCGAAACGAACCCGCGGCGCGCGTGCGCCGCGTCCTGCCATGGCGCTCACGCGCCGGCCGACTTCTTCGCCGCACGCCGCGCGGCGTACAGGCCAAAGCCGAGCGCGACCGCCGCCATAGCCCACCACTGAAACATGTAACCGTAATTGCGCTCGACGCCGGTCGTCGCCGCCGGCCAGTCGCGCACGAGCTTGTCGCCGTCGTCGCTCGTCTGCTGGATCACGAACGGCTGCAGCGGCAGCCCCGTTTCCTTCGCATACGCGGCGACGTCCAGGTTCTGCCGGATCTTCTGGTGCGCGGCCGAGCCGCCTTCGCCGAGTTCGAACGCGCGCGACGCGTCGGCGCGCGCGATGCCTTCGATCTCGATCTCGCCGCCGGGCGTCGGGAACGGCTCGATCGCCGTGCGATCGGCGATGTTGCGCGGCAGCCAGCCGCGGTTCACCAGCACGACGCCGCCGCCCGTGAGTTTAAACGGCATCACGACGTAAAAACCCGGCTGGTCGTTATACGGCCGATTGTCGAGGAACACCGCCTGCTCCGGCAGGAAGCGGCCCTTCGCCCGCACGCGGTGGAACTCGATCGACGCGAGCGGAATCGGCTGCGCACCGACGTCGACGGGCACCGCGTGCTCGTAACGCACGACGTTCGCCTGCAGCGCTTCCTTCTGGTGCGCGCGGTCGCGCTGCCAGAACCCGAGGCGAATCGTGACCGCGACGACGACGAGAATCAGCAGCGCAGGCAGCCAGCGGATCTTCATCGGGCCACCCGCGAGGCGCATTCGCGAAAGCGAAGTGCGATAATTATCCTCTTCCTTTCGAATTGCCGTCGTCCGGTTCGTGTCATGCACATCCTCGTTCCCATCGCCTTCGTCCTCATCGTCGCCAGCATGGGCTCGGCGCTCTACTTCATGATGCAAGACCGCGGCCATACGAAACGCATGGTGTGGTCGCTTGCCACCCGTGTCGGGCTGTCGATCTCGCTGTTCCTGTTCATCCTGTTCGCGAACTGGATGGGCTGGATCCATTCGACCGGCCTGCCGATCGGGCGTTGATGCCTTCACCGCGCCGGCCTCTGTAATCGCTGTGACATTTCGCCGCACAGCGGAGCTACCAAGCAAAAGCGCCGCCTGACTGAGTCGCGGCGGCGCCGGATTGGCGTTGAGCGCAAGCAGCCGGCCGCTGCCCCGTCCCCGCCAATGAAAACGGCCCGCGCATCGCTGCGCGGGCCGTTGTTGCATTTACAGCCAGTAGACGACGACGTACAGGCCGAGCCAGACGACGTCGACGAAGTGCCAGTACCACGCGGCGCCTTCGAATGCGAAGTGGTGATCAGGCTTGAAGTGGCCGCGGATCATCCGCACCAGCACCACCGCGAGCATCGTGCCGCCGAGGAACACGTGGAAGCCGTGGAAGCCCGTCAGCAGGAAGAACGTCGAGCCGTACACGCCCGAGTTCAGCGTCAGGTTCAGTTCGTTGTACGCGTGGTAGTACTCGAAGCCCTGCGTGAACAGGAAGCAGACGCCGAGCACGAGCGTCGCGGCCAGCCACGCGATCGCCTTGTTGCGATGATTGTCGCGCAGCGCGTGGTGCGACACCGTCAGCGTCGCGCCCGACGACAGCAGCAGCGCCGTGTTCAGCGTCGGGATCGGCCACGGGCCCATCGTCTTGAAGTGACCGGCGAGCGCGGCCGGGCCTTCGTTCGGCCACACGGCGGAGAAATCCGGCCAGATCAGCTTGTAGTCGAGGCTGCCGAGCTGGTGCAGCGCGATTTCACGCGCGTAGAACAGCGCGCCGAAGAATGCGCCGAAGAACATGACTTCGGAGAAGATGAACCAGCTCATGCTCCAGCGGTACGACTTGTCGACGTTCTTGCCGTAATGACCGCCTTCCGACTCGGCGATCGAATCGCCGAACCAGTGGTACAGCGTGAAGAGCAACCACAGCAGGCCAAGCAGCGCCGTGTACGGAGCCCAGTCGTGACCGTTGATCCACAGCGCCACCGACGCGAGCATGACCAGCAGGCCGCAGGCCGCGCTGATCGGATGCTGCGACGGATGCGGCACGAAATAGTACGGGGTCTGGTTTTGACCGCTCATGCTTGATTCTCCACTTCAGTCCAATTTGTGTACCGGAAACCGCTCCGGCTTTATTTCTTGCACGGCACGACCGCCGCCGCTCTTTCCCGCACGCAGCGCCCGGGCGCTACGCACTGCATTCTTTCGTGGCCGCGAGCCTCAGCCCACGACCGCACGCACGATCAGGATCAGCACGCCGATGAACACACCGGCCGCGATCAACGCGACGATCAGCACGTGCAGCGGATTGAGCTGCGTCGCGTCGGCCTCCAGGTCGCGCCGCTTGCGCACCCCGAAGAACGACCACAACACCGCTCGCAACGCCTGGCCGAACGACCCGCTCCGCTTGGTCTCTGTCACTGCCCCGTCTCCGTCGTCATGCGTCCGGCTTCGCGTCGCCCTGCGCCGCCGTCTTGCGCGGTGCCGGCGCCGGCGCGGCCGGCGTGTTCAGCTCGAAGAACGTGTACGACAGCGTGATCGTCTTCACGTCCTTCGGCAGCTTCGGATCGATCACGAACACCACCTGCATCTTGCGCGACTCGTTCGCAGCCAGCGTCTGCTGCGTGAAGCAAAAACACTCGATCTTCTTGAAGAACTCCGTCGCCTGCTTCGGCGCGTAGCTCGGAATCGCCTGCGCCACCACCGGCCGGCCCTGCCCGTTGGTCACGTCGTATACGATCGTCGTCAGTTCGCCCGGATGCACGTCGAGGCTGTTGCGCTCCGGCTTGAAACCGAGCGGGCCGCGCGCATTCGCATCGAACTCGACCGACACCGTGCGGCTCATGTCGACCTGCGAGTTCTTCACCTCGCGTTCGCTGACATCGCGCTGCACCAGGTT
The DNA here is from genome assembly GCF_003853805.1 of Burkholderia sp. Bp8994. Classification (NCBI taxonomy): domain Bacteria; kingdom Pseudomonadati; phylum Pseudomonadota; class Betaproteobacteria; order Burkholderiales; family Burkholderiaceae; genus Burkholderia; species Burkholderia sp. Bp8994. The sequence goes on along the minus strand of NZ_QTQH01000018.1, from coordinate 90,761 downwards.
GTTGATGCCGGTGATCTGGCAGATCGCGCGATACATCGGAATCAGCGCGAAGCCGAAGCCGAACATCAGTCCGGCCACGACGAAGAGCTTCACCAGCATCGAACGATTGAATGCGCGATCGACGGCGCCCTCTTCCGGCTTCGACATACGACGACTTCCTCGCTACTGCGTCAGTTACTGCATATCAGTGAGTGGACAGCCACCACTGCTTGATCACGACACCCACAAAAAAAACGGCGGCGATGACGAGCAGGATGAGGCCGAGCCGCTTGTTGCCCGCGCGAATCTGCTCGGGCGTTCGTCTTTGTTGTGGATTCCGGTTCATCTGAAACTTCGCTGAAACTTCGCTGAAACATCGATTCGGCGCCCGCCGCGCCTGCCTGCGCGGCAGGCAGCGGCGGAACGCCGGGTGAAACTTATTCGACGTGCGGCGGTTGCTCGAACGTGTGGAAGGGAGCCGGGCTCGGCACCGTCCACTCGAGGCCCGTCGCGCCATCCCACGGCTTGTCCGACGCCTTTTCCAGGTCGCCGCCGCCACGGTAGGCCGGCAGCGCGACCGCGAACAGGAAGTACACCTGCGCGAGGCCGAAGCCGAATGCGCCGATCGTCGCCACCTGGTTGAAGTCCGTGAACTGCGCCGGGTAGTCCGCATAACGACGCGGCATGCCCGCGAGACCGACGAAGTGCATCGGGAAGAACGTCAGGTTGAAGAAGATCATCGACGACCAGAAGTGGATCTTGCCGCGCGTCTCGTTGTACATCCAGCCCGTCCACTTCGGCGCCCAGTAGTACCAGCCCGAGAACAGCGCGAACAGGGAGCCTGCCACCAGCACGTAGTGGAAGTGCGCCACCACGAAGTAGGTGCCGTGGTACTGGATGTCGAGCGGCGCCATCGCCAGCATCAGGCCCGTCAGGCCGCCGAACGTGAACACGAACAGGAAGCCGATCGCGAACAGCATCGGGGTCTCGAACGTCATCGAGCCGCGCCACATCGTCGCGAGCCAGTTGAACACCTTCACGCCCGTCGGCACCGCGATCAGCATCGTCGCGTACATGAAGAACAGCTGACCGGTGACCGGCATGCCCGTCGCGAACATGTGGTGCGCCCAGACCATGAACGACAGGATCGCGATCGACGCCGTCGCGTACACCATCGAGCTATAGCCGAACAGCGTCTTGCGTGCGAACGCCGGGATCACCTGCGACACGATCCCGAACGCCGGCAGAATCATGATGTACACCTCGGGGTGGCCGAAGAACCAGAAGATGTGCTGGTACATCACCGGGTCGCCGCCGCCTGCCGCGTTGAAGAACGACGTGCCGAAGTGGCGGTCGAACAGCACCATCGTGATCGCGCCTGCCAGAACCGGCATCACGGCGATCAGCAGGTACGCGGTGATCAGCCAGGTCCATGCGAACATCGGCATCTTCATCAGCGTCATGCCCGGTGCGCGCATGTTCAGGATCGTCACGACGATGTTGATCCCGCCCATGATCGACGACGCGCCCATGATGTGGACCGCGAAGATCGCGAAGTCCATGCCCGGGCCCATCTGCGTCGACAGCGGTGCGTACAGCGTCCAGCCGGCGGCCGTCGCGCCGCCCGGCGCGAAGAACGAACCGACCAGCAGCACGGCCGCGACCGGCAGCAGCCAGAAGCTGAAGTTGTTCATCCGCGCGAACGCCATGTCGGACGCGCCGATCTGCAGCGGAATCATCCAGTTCGCGAAGCCGACGAACGCCGGCATGATCGCGCCGAACACCATGATCAGGCCGTGCATCGTCGTGAGTTCGTTGAAGAACTCCGGACGCATGATCTGCAGGCCCGGCTCGAACAGCTCGGCACGGATGCCGAGTGCCATCACGCCGCCCGACAGGAACATGATGAACGAGAACAGCAGGTACAGCGTACCGATGTCCTTGTGGTTGGTGGCGAACAGCCAGCGCCGCCAGCCGTGCGGCATTTCGTGCGCGTGGTCGTCGTGCGCGTGGTCCGCGGCTACGTCGTGCCCGATGCTAGACATGAGAATCTCCTAATGCGAATACGTCGACTAACTCAGCGACACGTCAAGCCGCCGGCCCGATCTCGACCCGCCGGGCTTCCTTCGCGTCAGCCCCGCCCGTGATCGTTTCCGGCTTTTTGAGAATAATGTGGTCTTCCGCCACGCCTGCTGCCTTCAGCGCGTCGCGCACGGCCTGTGCACGATGCTTGGCCAGTTCGGCGTTCGCGTCGGCCGAGCCCGTCTTGTCGGTGAAACCCGACAGCGCGAGCTTCGCGTCCGGATGTGCCTTCGCATAGTCGGCCGCTGCGGCGATCGCCGCCTTCGCGTCGGCCGGCAGCACGCTCTTGCCCGTTTCGAAGTAGATCGTCGACACAGCCGCCGATGCCGACGCTGCCGCCGGTTGCTCGGCCGCACCCGACGCGGCTTGCGCCGGTGCCGAGGCCGCTTCGGCCGGCGCCGCGGCGCCCGCCACGTCTTCCGGCATCTTGCCGTTGCGCGCGTCGGTCACTTGCTTCGGCTGCAGCAGGTCGTTCTTGTGGTTGCCCCACGAGTTGCGCTCGTACGTGATGACCGATGCGATGTCGAGGTCCGACAGCGACGCCCACGACGGCATCGCACCCTTGCCGTGCAGCACGCGCTCGACGTGGCCGGCGATCGGGCCGTTCACGATCGGGCTGCCGTCCATCGCCGGGAAGGCGCCGAGGCCCTTGCCGTTCACCTGGTGGCAGGCCGCGCAGTTCGCCTTGTAGACTTCCTCGCCGTGCGCGACGAGTTCGGCCATCGTGTAAACCTTGTTCGGATCGACCGATGCGCCGGCCAGCTTGGCCTTCTGCGCGCTCACCCACTTCGCGTAGTCGTCGTCCGACAGCACCACGACCACGACCGGCATGAACGCGTGTTCCTTGCCGCACAGTTCGGTACAGAAGCCGCGGAACGTGCCGACCTTGTCGGCCTTGAACCACGTATCGCGCACGAAGCCGGGGATCGCATCCTGCTTCACGCCGAACGCCGGCACGTACCACGAGTGAACGACGTCGTTCGCGGTCGTGATGATGCGGATCTTCTTGTTGACCGGCACGACGAGCGGGTTGTCGACTTCCTGCAGGTAGGTCTCGGTGATCGGCTTCTTGCCCATCACTTCGTCACGCGGGGTGCTGAGCGTCGACAGGAAGCTGATGCCCTCGCCCGGACCCTTCACGTAGTCGTAGCCCCACTTCCACTGGTAGCCGGTGACCTTGATCGTGAGATCGGCGTTGGTCGTGTCCTTCATCGCGACGACGGCCTTCGTGGCCGGCAGCGCCATCAGCACGACGATGATGAACGGCACGATCGTCCAGATGATTTCGACGGTCGTGCTTTCATGGAAATTGGCGGCCTTGTGGCCTTTGGATTTGCGGTGCGCGAAGATCGAATAGAACATCACGCCGAACACGCCGACGAAGATCACCGTACACAGGATCAGCATCATCGTGTGGAGATCGTAGAGCTCCTCGGCGATCTTCGTGACAGGCGGCTGAAAGTTGATCTCGTTGACGCGGGGGCCGCCCGGGCTATCACCGACCGCCAGAGCCGCGCCGGCAAAGAGCAATCCGCTGCATGCCAGCACGCCCGTGAGGGCTCGCTTGATTGTTTTCATAGCATCCTTACCCAAAATTTCCATTCAAACCCTCCCCCGTCGCAAGGCGCCGGCCTGTTCCGGCCGGTGCCCGCGCCTCGTCAGCCGCAGCGCCTGAGCGACACGCGCAGTTCGTCGGCGAACTGCGCACGCTTGTGCTGCGCGAGATGCTGCCCGATTACGACGGTCTGCCCGCGCGATACCAGTCGAATCGGATCGCGTGGCGTCGCACCCGGCTCGACCCGCACCCAGCGCGGATTGAATTCGATCTGCGTGAGCCGCTCCGCATCCATCCGCTCGATCACGAGCCGGTGCGGAAACAGCCTGATGCGCTCGTAATCGACCGCATGACGGGCATGGATCGCAAACGCGACGCCGACCGCCAGCAATTCGATTCCCGTGAAGGGCATGACGAGCCAGGCCCCCCGCCACATCAGCACTGCCGCGATCACCAGCGAGAAGCCCGCGAGCGACGCGTAAAACAGCACGAACTGGCGCGGCGACACCGAACAGTTGCGTTTCATGAGCCAGTCTTCGAGGACCGGTTCATCGTTCGTCTCCGCCGACACCCTTGCTGCTTCCATCGCCGCCTCACGCGAATGGCATGCGATGCATGCCTGCATCGGACTCGTCGGCCCGTATTGCGGGGACCCCGGGACGACAAGCTGACGCATTATAGGCGGGTTCAATGGCATCCACAAGCAAGCGGCTATCGGCCCGCGAGCCAAGCGCCACAAGCTTCCCGGCCGTTTTTGGCGTCTATTCGACCCCGCTTTGCGCCGCTAATTTCAGACATAACAAAACCCCTCTTTACCGCTTTACCGATTCTTCGGACGCCCCTTGCCGATATCTTCGATGCGCACGATGCCGTGCCCCTCGGGGGTCGTGCGCGGCACGGCCTTCCATGCGTGGCCGTAGATCACCTCGAACGTCAGGGCAATCGTGCCGTCCGCGCGCCGGCGCGCTTCCAGCGCGTCGCCGAGCGCCGCGCGAAAGCGCCGCGCCGCATGCTGCGGCACCGCGCGGTCGAACGGATAGGCGCCCCAGCGGCGCACGTCGGCCAGCAGGGAATCGGGGGTCTTGTACGTGACGGTCAGCACTTCCTGGTCCATCACCGGAATCTCGAAGCCGCTCTCGACGAGCATGTCGCCGAGGTCGTGCATGTCGACGAAATCGACGACGCGCGCGGCCGGCGGCGCGATGCCGAGCGCCGCTTCGGCGTCCGCGCAGGCCGCGCGCAGCTCGCGCAGCGTGTCGGGGCCGAGCGTGCTGAACATCAGCAGGCCGTTCACGCGCAGCACGCGCTGCCATTCAGGGAACACCGTATCGGGACGCGAATGCCAGTGCAGCGCGAGATTCGACCAGATCAGGTCGAACGCGCCGGCCGCGAACGGCAGCACCGAGAAGTCGGCCTGCGCGACGCGCGGGCCGCGCTGGCCCAGCGCCCGGCCGAGCGACGCGGGCAGCCAGCGGCGCCAGCTCGCCTGCTCGACCTCGCGCTGGCCCGCCCGTGCGAGCATCGCGCCGGACAGGTCGACGCCGAACACCGGGGCTTCGGGAAAGCGCGCGCGCAGCGCCGGCAGGTCGTCGCCCGGGCCGCAGCCTGCGTCGAGCACGGCCGCGGGGCTCACCTTGATGTATTCGAGGCGCTCGTTCATCCGCTGCGCGATCTCGCGCGGCAGGAACGCGACCGCGTCGAACGTGGCGGCGCGGCGATCGAAGATCCGCCGCAGACGCCGGGCGTCATTGGCCGGACGGCCGGTTGAAGTCGAAGCTGGGGACATGTCGGGCACACTGGCGAAGAGCCCGAAGTATACTCGCTCGCCTCGCAGCCTTCATCGAGGCGGGGCCGCCAGGAGTGTTCGCGATGGATCGCAGTTCCGCCCCGCGCCCGATGCGCGTCGTTTTGTCGCAGGTTCGCGCGCTGGCCGTGCGCGTCGTCGCACTCGCCTTGCCGAATCGGTGCGCGCTGTGCGGCAATTTGTCACATCCGGTGATTTGCAGCGCCTGCGACGCCGCGTACTGGAACGAAGCGCGGCTGCGCTGCGACGTCTGCGCCGTGCCGCTGGGCGTCGGGCGGCCGCGGCCGCGCGCAGCCCGCGGCGGGCACGGCGGCGCCGGTTCCGCGTCCGCGTACCGGTGCGAAGCATGCCGCGCGACGCCGCCGCCGTTCGATGCGACGCTCGCGCTCGCCGATTACCGCGCCCCGCTCGACGGGCTCGCGCGCGGCCTGAAGTTTCATGCGCGGCTCGCGCTCGGCGCGGAATTCGCGGCCCGGCTCGCACAGCGGATCGACGACACGGACGCGCTGCGCGCCACCGGCGGCTTCGACGTGATCGCACCGGTGCCGGTGTCGCACGGTCGGCTCGTCGCGCGCGGCTACAACCAGGCGTGGGCGATCGCGCGGCCGCTCGCGCGCCGGCTCGGCGTGCGCGCCGACGCGGCGCTGCTGGCACGCGTGGCCGAAACCGCGCCGCAGTCGCGGCTCGACCGGCGCGCGCGGCGCGACAACGTGCGCGCGGCGTTCGCGGTGGCGGGCGACCTCACCGGCCGCCACGTGGCACTCGTCGACGACGTGATGACGTCCGGCGCGACGCTCGCGGCGGCCGCGCAGGCATTGAAGGCGGCGGGCGCCGCACGCGTGACGAATCTGGTTGCGCTGCGCACCGCCAGGGATTAATTAGATAGAGAGGCCGGCCGCCCGCGCGCGGCGCCGGCCGTCACGAACCGGCCGGCCAGGACGAGTGCACGTCGCTCCGTCCCGGCCGGCCCAGCCAGACCCAACCATGTTCAACGTCGTCCTCGTCGCCCCCGAAATTCCGCCGAACACCGGCAACGTGATCCGCCTGTGTGCCAATACCGGCGCGCGCCTGCATTTGATCGAGCCGCTCGGCTTTCCGCTCGACGACGCGAAGATGCGCCGCGCGGGCCTCGACTATCACGAGTACGCGGAAATGCGCGTGCATCGCGACTGGGACGCGTTCGTCGCGACCGAAGCACCCGATCCCGCGCGGATGTTCGCGTTCACGACCCGTGGCTCGGGCCGCTTCCATGACCATGCATTCGTGCCGGGCGACTGGTTCGTGTTCGGCTCGGAAACACGCGGCCTGCCGGCCGAGGTGCTCGAACGCTTCGCGAACGAACAGCGCGTACGCCTGCCGATGCGGCCGGGCAACCGCAGCCTGAACCTGTCGAACACGGTGGCGGTGGTCGTGTTCGAGGCGTGGCGCCAGGCCGGCTTCGAAGGCGGCGCCTGACGCGCGGCCGGATCCGCTCACGCGCTAGATACGCGCGAGCCGCGCGCGATACAGGTCGTAGATGTCGGATGAAAAGCACGCAAACACCACGCGTGCGAGGTTCGGCGCCTGCGGCAGCATTTCGGCGACCGTGCCGACCGCGATGTCGACGGCCTCCTCGGCCGGATAGCGGTACACGCCGCAGCTGATCGCCGGGAATGCGATCGAGGTTGCCGCAACCTCCTCGGCCAGCTCGATCGCACGCCGGTAGCATGCCGCGAGCAACTCGGGCTCGCCGCGCCCGCCGCCGTGCCACACCGGGCCGACCGCATGAATCACGTACCGGGCCGGCAGCCCGTGGCCACGCGTGAGCTTCGCGTCGCCGGTCTCGCAGCCGCCGAGCGTGCGGCACTCGGCGAGCAGGCCCGGGCCGGCCGCGCGATGGATCGCGCCGTCGACCCCGCCGCCGCCGAGCAGCGAACCGTTCGCAGCATTGACGATCACGTCGACGTCGAGCGTCGTGATGTCGACGCGTTGCGCGTCGAGCGTGGTGGAACCGATCTGCAGCATGACACCCTCCCGAAACGCCGGAGACGGTTCAAGCGTAGTGCGCTTTGGCGCCGCCCGCTTTGCGCGAGCGGGCCCGGCCGCAAAAAATCGGTGTGATTCGTCGGCGTTATTCGGCGCGCGCGTCGCGCCGCAGCAGGCCGCTGACCGCATCGCGCGGTGCGACGCCGTCGAACAGCACACCGCACACGGCTTCGGTGATCGGCATTTCGATCGCCTGCGCGCGCGCGAGCGCGAGCACGGCCTGTGCGCAGCGCACGCCTTCGGCCACATGGCCGAGCGCGCCGAGGATGTCGTTCAGCGAGCGGCCGGCCGCCAGCTGCAGGCCGACCGTGCGATTGCGCGACAGGTCGCCCGTCGCGGTGAGGATCAGGTCGCCGAGGCCCGTGAGGCCCGTGAAGGTCTCCGCGCGGCCGCCGAGCGCGACGCCGAGCCGCGACATTTCGGCGAGACCGCGCGTGACCAGCGCGGCGCGCGCGTTCAGCCCGAGGCCGAGGCCGTCGGCGATGCCGGTCGCGATCGCCAGCACGTTCTTCACCGCGCCGCCGACCTCGACGCCGACCACGTCGTCACCCGTATAGATCCGCATCGCGCCGTGATGGAACGCGGCCAGCGTGCGCTCGCGGCATTCGGCGGACGTGCTCGCGACCGTCAGCGCGACGGGCAGCGCGAGCCCGACCTCGCGGGCGAAGCTCGGCCCCGACAGCACGCCGTTGCTGTGCTGCCCCGGCAGCTCGGCCGCGATCACCTGGTGCGGCAGCAGATGCGTGTCGGCCTCGAAGCCCTTGCAGACCCACACGACATGCGCGGGCACGCAGCCCGCGTCGCGCATCGCGCCGAACAGCGTGCGCAGCCCGGCCACGGGTGCTGCGATCACGCACAGTGCGTCGTCCGCGGCGCCGTGCGCGAGCGCCGCGCCGAGATCGGCGTCGTAGCGCAGCGCATCGGGCAGCGCGATGCCGTCCAGATAGCGGGAATTTTCGTGCCGGGCCTGCAGCCCGGCGATCAGCGCGGCGTCGCGCGCCCAGAGAAGCGTATCGTGCCGCGCGGCCAGATGGCCCGCGAGCGCGGTGCCCCAGGCACCGGCGCCGAGAACGGCTACTTTCATACCCAGCACCGGTCCGGAGTGAAACGTCAGTTCAGCGTCGTGCCGTTCGGCGCGCCTGCCGCACCGGCCTGCTGCTGCTGAAGCTGAGCGAGACGCTGCTCGTACAGCGCCTGGAAGTTGATTTCCGCCAGGTGGATCGGCGGGAAGCCCGCACGCGTGATCGCGTCGGCGATGTTCGAGCGCAGGTACGGGAACAGGATCGTCGGGCAGGCGATGCCGACGAGCGGGTCGAGCTGTTCGTCGGGAATGTTGCGAATGTCGAAAATGCCGGCCTGCTTCGCTTCGATCAGGAACGCGACCTTGTCCTTCACCTTCGCGGTGACGGTGCCCGACACGACGACTTCGAAGACGCTTTCCGCGAGACGTTCGGCCTTGACGTCGACTTCGACTTCAACCGACGGCATGTCCTGCTCGAGGAAGATCGCCGGCGAATTCGGCTGCTCGAGCGACATATCCTTCAGGTAGACGCGCTGGATGTTGAAGAACGGTTGGTTTTCGACGTCGGACATGGTGTTTCCCTAAAAGTGGTGACGCGGCGGCCCGGCTTCACGCCGGCCGCCTCGGTTGAATCCTGCGCGCTCATGCCGCGGCGCGGCCGGCGGCCATTCTGCCCTAATCAGGCCGCTTGCAGAAGCGGCACGAGCCCGCCTTCGCGGTCGAGCTTCGACAGATCGTCGTAGCCGCCGACGTGCGTGTCGCCTATGTAGATTTGCGGGACCGTGCGACGGCCGGTGCGCGTCATCATTTCCTCACGGCGGGCCGGATCGCGGTCGATCAGCACCTTTTCGATCTGCTCCACGCCGCGCAGCTTCAGCAGGCGCTCGGCCTGAATGCAATACGGACACACCTGCGTGCTGTACATCAAAACCTTGCTCACTTCGCCACTCCTTGTTTGACGACCGGCATCCCGGCCTGCTGCCAGGCGGCGACGCCGCCCTCGAGCACGTGTACCTCGGCATAGCCTGCCGCCTCGACCTCGCGCGCCGCCTTCTGCGACTGCTGGCCGTTCTGGCAGACGAGCAGCACGGGGGTGCTCTTGTTTTTCGCGACCTGCGCAATTTTCGCGCCGATCTCGCCGGCGGCGACCTGGCGCGCCGACGGCAGGTGGCCGGCGGCGAAGTCGGACGCGGTACGCAGGTCGATCACGACCGCGTTGCGGCGATTGATGAGCTGCGTCGCCTCCGCGGCCGACAGGCCGCCGCGGCCGCGGCGCAGGGCCGGCCATGCGAGCAGGCCGCCGGAAACCAGAAGGATCGCGATAAGGGCCAGGTTCGTGTAATTGGTAAAGAACGTCACGGAATGCCGCCGGAAAAAGAGAAATCGGATGAGGACAATCGCGCCATTATAAAATAACCGCCTTGCGCGATGGCGGACCCGGGCCGGGTACCGCGCGACGCGCCCCGCTTCCCTATCACTACCGACCGCAAGATCCATGTACAAACTCGTTCTCATCCGCCACGGCGAATCGACGTGGAACAAGGAAAACCGCTTCACCGGCTGGGTCGACGTCGACCTGACCGAACAGGGTCGCAACGAGGCCTACCAGGCCGGCGAATTGCTCAAGGAGGCCGGCTACACGTTCGACATCGCCTACACGTCGGTGCTCAAGCGCGCGATCCGCACGCTGTGGCACGTGCAGGACAAGATGGACCTGATGTACCTGCCGGTCGTCCACTCGTGGCGCCTGAACGAGCGCCACTACGGCGCGCTGTCGGGCCTGAACAAGGCGGAAACGGCCGCCAAGTTCGGCGACGAGCAGGTGCTCGTGTGGCGCCGCAGCTACGACACGCCGCCGCCGGCGCTCGAGCCGACCGACGAGCGCGCGCCGTTCGACGACCCGCGCTACGCGAAGGTGCCGCGCGAGCAGCTGCCGCTCACCGAATGCCTGAAGGACACGGTCGCGCGCGTGCTGCCGCTGTGGAACGAGTCGATCGCGCCGGCCGTCCGTGCGGGCAAGCAGGTGCTGATCGCCGCGCACGGCAACTCGCTGCGCGCGCTGATCAAGTACCTCGACGGCATCTCGGACAGCGACATCGTCGGCCTGAACATCCCGAACGGCGTGCCGCTCGTGTATGAGCTCGACGAGAACCTGAAGCCGATCACGCACTACTACCTGGGCGACCAGGACGCGATCGCGAAGGCGCAGGCCGCCGTCGCGAAGCAGGGCAAGGCGGGCTGATACCCGTCGTGCCGGGCGGGCCGCCTCGCGCGCGGCCTGCCCGGCCGCTCCGGCGCGCGGGCGCGAACCTTCGCGGCCCCGGTGCTGTCGAACCCGCTTTCGAATCCGCTGCGCATCCGGCGCCCCCGCCGGGACCGGGCTCCCGGACCATTTCGCACCGGTCCACTGAGCAATCGGGCGAACAGTTATACTTGTCCGCTACATCCCCGCTACCGCCACGCGCTTCCCGACCGCACCAGACTCTCTATGCGAATGAAATTGAAGAACATCGGCCTGATTGCCGCGGGCCTCGCCACGGGCGTATTCGCCACGCTGCAGGTTTCGGCATCGGCCGAGCAGACCGCCACGGCACCGCTTCCCCTCGACCAGCTCCGCCTGTTCGCGGAAGTGTTCGGCCAGATCAAGCGCGAGTACGTCGAGCCGGTCGACGACAAGAAGCTGCTGACGGCGGCGATCAAGGGCATGGTGTCGAGCCTCGACCCGCACTCGTCGTTCCTCGACAAGACCGACTACGACGAGCTGCAGGAGCAGACCAAGGGCCGCTTCGCGGGCCTCGGCATCGAGATCTCGCAGGAAGACGGCCTCGTCAAGGTGATCTCGCCGATCGAAGATACGCCCGCGTTCCGCGCCGGCATCCGTCCGGGCGACCTGATCACGCGCATCAACGACAAGCCGGTGCGCGGCATGACGCTCGACAAGGCCGTCAAGCAGATGCGCGGCGAGCCGGGCACCAAGGTCACGCTGACGATCTTCCGCAAGAGCGACGACCGCACGTTCCCGATCACGGTCACGCGCGCGATCATCAGGGTCCAGAGCGTGAAGATGAAGCTGCTCGACCCGGGCTACGCATATATCCGGATCACGAGCTTCCAGGAGCGCACGACGCCCGATCTCGCCGCGAAGCTGCAGGACATCGCGCGCCAGCAGCCGAACCTGAAGGGCCTGATCGTCGACCTGCGCAACAACGGCGGCGGCCTGCTGCAGAGCGCGGTCGGCGTCGCCGGCGCGTTCCTGCCGCCCGACTCCGTCGTCGTGTCGACCAACGGCCAGATCCCGGATTCGAAGCAGGTCTACCGCGACACCTACGACAACTACCGCCTGCCGTCCTTCGACGGCGATCCGCTGAAGAGCCTGCCGCCGATCTTCAAGACCGTGCCGATGGTCGTGCTGACGAACGCTTACTCGGCGTCCGCGTCGGAGATCGTCGCCGGCGCGCTGCAGGATTCGAAGCGCGCGCAGATCATGGGCAAGACGACGTTCGGCAAGGGCTCGGTGCAGACGGTCCGTCCGATGACGGCCGACACCGCGCTGCGCCTGACGACCGCCTACTACTACACGCCGAGCGGCCGTTCGATCCAGAACAAGGGCATCACGCCCGACGTGCCGGTCGATCAGTATGCGGACGGCGATCCGGACGACGTGCTCGTGACGCGCGAGGTCGACTACACGAACCACCTCGCGAACACGCAGGATCCGAATGAGAAGAAGGAACAGGAAGAGCGCGAGCAGCGCCGGATGGATCAGCTGCGCGTCCTCGAGGAGCAGAACGACAAGAAGACGCCGGAGCAACGCCAGAAGGACCGCGATCGCAAGCCGATCGAGTTCGGCAGCGCCGACGACTTCATGATGCAGCAGGCGCTCAACAAGCTCGAGGGCAAGGCGGTGCAGGAATCGAAGTCGCTGCTCGCCGAGAGCACGACGAAGAGCCCTGCGACCAAGGCCGCGTCCCCCGCGAAGGCGTCGGGCACGAAGGCCGCCGCACCGAAGCCCGCGTCGGCGCCGCAGTAAGCGCCGGCCGGCATCCGACGGGCCATCGCGGGAAGACCGCGATGGCCCGTTTTTCATGTGCGCCTAGAATACGCAGATGGACGCAGAGGCGTCCGCGCCGCCGCCGGCGGCATGCCTCACCCGACCTCTCCCATGAACGACGATCAACTCCTCCGCTACTCCCGCCACATCCTCGTCGACGAAATCGGCATCGAGGCGCAGCAGCGCTTCCTCGACGCGCATGCGATCGTCGTCGGTGCCGGCGGTCTCGGCTCGCCGGCCGCGATGTATCTCGCGGCGTCCGGGGTCGGCACGATCACGCTCGTCGACGCCGACACGGTCGACCTCACGAACCTGCAGCGACAGATCCTGCACGTGACGGCCTCGGTCGGCCGCAGCAAGGTCGAATCGGGGCGCGACACGCTCGGGCAGCTGAACCCGGAAGTGACCGTGCATGCGGTCGCGGCGCGCGTCGACGATGCATGGCTCGACGCGCACGTGCCGCAGGCGACCGTCGTGCTCGACTGCACCGACAACTTCGCGACGCGGCATGCGATCAACCGCGCGTGCGTCGCGCACGGCGTGCCGCTCGTGTCGGGCGCCGCGCTGCGCTTCGACGGCCAGATCAGCACCTTCGACTTCCGCGACCCGGCCGCGCCCTGTTACGCGTGCGTGTTTCCGGAGGACCAGCCGTTCGAGGAAGTCGCGTGCGCGACGATGGGCGTGTTCGCGCCGACGGTCGGGATCATCGGCGCGATGCAGGCCGCCGAAGCGCTGCGCGTGATCGGCGCGATCGGCACGACGCTCAACGGGCGGCTGATGATGCTCGATTCGCTGCGGATGGAATGGGCGACGATGAAGATCGCGCGCCAGGCCGACTGCCCCGTGTGCCAGGGCCGGCACTGACGCGCGCGGGATGCATAAACGCATGCGCCGGGCGGCGCATGCGCGACGTTTCGCTACCTTCGCGACGCGCGCGACGGTTTCGCCGCGCAGTCCGCGCCGCCTAGGCGGCCGCGTCCGCGCGCGGTTCCGCGACCGACAGGCGCTTGAGCGCCGCCTGCACTTCCTCCGGCTCGAACGCGGCCAGCACGTCGGCCGTCGGCTTCTCGAGCGCCTTCAGGTGCGCGCGCAGGATCTCCTGCTTCACGACCAGCAACTGGCTCGGGTGCATCGAGAACTCGGTGAGCCCCATCCCGAGCAGCAGGCGCGTGAGCGCCGGATCGCCCGCCATCTCCCCGCACACCGACACCGACACGCCTGCACGCTTCGCTTCGCGCAGCGTATAGGCGATCAGGTGCAGCACCGCCGGATGCAGCGGGTCGTACAGGTGGGCGACCGCGTTGTCCGCGCGGTCGATCGCGAGCGTGTACTGGATCAGGTCGTTCGTGCCGATCGACAGGAAATCGAAGCGCTTCAGGAACAGCGGCAGCGCGATCGCCGCGGCCGGGATCTCGATCATCGCGCCGACGCGCACGTTCGGATCGTATGCGAGCCCCGCGTCGTCGAGCTGGCGCTTCGCCTCGCGGATCAGGTCGAGCGTCTGGTCGATCTCCTGCGCGTGCGCGAGCATCGGGATCAGTATCTTCACCTGCCCGAACGCGGACGCGCGCAGGATCGCGCGCAGCTGCGTGAGGAACATCTGCGGCTCGGACAGGCTCCAGCGGATCGCACGCAGGCCGAGCGCCGGGTTCGGCGCCGTCTCGTAGCCTTCGTCGAGCGCCTCGAGCGGCTTGTCCGCGCCGACGTCGATCGTGCGGATCGTCACCGGCATGCCCTTCATCCACTCGACCGCGCGCTTGTACGCGGCGAACTGCTCCTCCTCCTCGGGCATCTCCTTCTGATGCATGAACAGGAACTCGGAGCGGAACAGCCCGACGCCGACCGCGCCGGCCTCGACCGCCGCCTTCGCGTCGTCGGGCAGCTCGATGTTCGCGTAGAGGTCGATCTTCGTGCCGCACAGGGTTTGCGTCGGCGAGAACTTCAGGCGCTGCAGCTTGCGCTGTTCGAGCAGCTTCTCGGACTGGCGGTACGAATATTCCTCGAGGACGATCGGCGCGGGATCGACGATCACGATCCCCTGGTCGCCGTCGACGATGATCAGGTCGTCCTGGCGGATCAGCGAACTCGCATGCTGGACGCCGACCGCGGCCGGAATGCCGAGGCTGCGCGCGACGATCGCCGTGTGCGACGTGCGGCCGCCGAGGTCGGTGACGAACGCCTGGAACGACTGCGTCTTGAACTGCATCATGTCGGCCGGCGCGATGTCGTGCGCGACGACGATCATCTCGTTCGTACCGTTCTTGGCCGCGCGATCGAGCGCCTGCGACGCCGACGGCGCACCGGCGAGCGCCTTCAGCACGCGCTCGACCACCTGCTCGATGTCGGCCTTGCGCTCGCGCAGGTATTCATCCTCGATATCGTCGAAGTGGCGCGTGAGCAGCTCGAGCTGCTCGGTCAGCGCCCATTCGACGTTGTAGCGTCGCGTGCGGACCAGGTCGATGGTTTCCTGCACGAGCATCGCGTCGCTCAGGATCATCGCGTGGACGTCGATGAACGCGCCCACTTCGGTCGGGGTGTCGTCGGTCAGGTCGGCGCGCAGCGCCTCGAGTTCGCGATGCACGACCTCGCGCGCCGTGCTGAAACGCTCGACCTCGGCGTCGATCTGGTTCGCCTCGACCAGGTAATGGGCGACGTCGAGCGCCGCCGGCGCGATCAGATACGCTCGCCCGATCGCGATACCACGTGAGACGGGAATGCCATGCAGCGTGAAGGACACGCGCACCTCCTCTGTACATGTAAAGCCGCGGCACACTGCTGCGATGCGCTTATGACCCCGGTTAGCGATTATAAATTCCGCACCTCCGTGCTGGCTGCATGCAGCGCAGCATTGCGATTTCCGCATCAATGCTACGGACGAAAAAAATGCCGCGACATACGCGGCATTCTGCTTCGAAACGGCAACGATCGCGGGGCAGGCCCCGGATCACTGACCTTCGCCGAACTTGTCCGCGATCAGCTTGAGCAACGCGTCCATCGCCTCGCGCTCGTCCGGACCTTCGGTCTCGATCGTCACGCTGCTGCCGATGCCCGCCGCGAGCATCATCACGCCCATGATGCTTTTCGCGTTGATCTTGCGTCCGTTGCGCGTCATCCAGACTTCCGACTGGAAGTTGCCGGCCAGTTGCGTAAGCTTGGCCGATGCGCGCGCATGGAGCCCCAATTTGTTGACGATGGTGGTTTCTTGTTGAAGCATGGTTCTCGGTCGGGTCGGTCGAGGCCGCCGGCGACGTGCGTCGGCGGGTCGGTCTAAAACGGAAAACGGGACGGTCAGTGCGATTCGGTGCGCGGTTGCGGCTCGGGCGGAATCGGCGCGCACTGGCCGCAGCCGGTTTCCGAAGGCGGCGGCGGCGTGCCGGCAGACACCTCGTGGACGCCCTTCGCGCCGCCGGACAGCGCCTTGTCGACGAGCTTGTCGAGCGGCACGGTACGGTAGCAGACGGCGCGCACCAGCATCGGCAGGTTCACGCCCGCCAGCACGCGCACGTTGTCGAGCTTCGCGAGCTGGCCCGCGATGTTCGCGGGCGTCGCGCCGTACATGTCGGTCAGCACGACGACGCCGTTCTCTTCCCTGAGCCGCGCGAGCTCCGCGTGCGCGAACGCCATCACCTGGGTCGGGTCGCTGTCCGCCAGCACGTCGATGCAGCCGATGCGCGCGGGCACGCCGCCGTAGATGTGCGCGATGCAGTCCCGCAGCGCGGTGGCGAGCGGCGCGTGCGCGATGATCAGAATCCCGGCCATGTCAGACTGCCCCCGGCCGCCCTTGGCGGGCCGACGCCCCGCAGCGGGGCAACGAGCATAGCGAGTATGGGAAACGTTTCATGTTCAGCCTTGCAACGGTTTCGGCCCGACCGCCGGGCCTTCGGCGCGCTGGTCGCGGCACCGGGCAAGCGGGCATTGTAGCAGGCCGGTCGAACCGCTCCGGCGACGGGGGGCCTGCGCGGCCGCCGCCGGGCTTGCGCGGAAAGCGGGCTACGCGGCCGCCCGCTCCAGCGCGTCGATGAACATCGCGGCGACGTCGAAACCCGTCTGCTCCATGATTTCGCGGAAGCACGTCGGGCTCGTCACGTTCACCTCGGTCAGCCAGTCGCCGATCGCGTCGAGCCCGACCAGCAGCAGCCCGCGCGCGGCGAGCACCGGCCCGAGCGTCGCGGCGATCTCGCGGTCGCGCGGCGTCAGCGGCTGCGCGACGCCGAGCCCGCCCGCGGCGAGATTGCCGCGCACCTCGCTGCCCTGCGGAATCCGCGCGAGCGAATACGGCACCGGCTCGCCGGCGATCAGCAGAATGCGCTTGTCGCCCGCCGTGATCTCGGGAATGAACTTCTGGATCATCAGCGAGCGCGTGCCGTCGTGGCCGAGCATCTCGATGATCGCGCCGAGATTCATCCCGTCGGCCTTCACGCGGAATACGCCCATCCCGCCCATGCCGTCGAGCGGCTTCACGATCACGTCGCCATGCTCGGCATGGAACGCTCGCAGGCGCGCGGCGTCGCGCGTGACGAGCGTCGGCGCGACGAACTGCGGAAACTCGCCGATCGCGAGCTTCTCCGAGTGATCGCGGATCGACTGGGGCTTGTTGAACACGCGCGCGCCCGCCCGTTCGGCAAGCTCGAGCATCCAGGTGGCCGTCACGTATTCCATGTCGAACGGCGGATCCTTGCGCATCAGCACCGCGCCGAACGACGTCAGCTGACGCGATTCGTGCGCGGCCGCCTCGAACCACGGATGGCGATGCAGGTCGGCCGTGTCGCCGACGATCGTCACGCGCTGCACGTCAGCCTCGACGCCCGAGCCCGTCCATGCGAGCTGGTGCGGCTGGCACGCGTACACCGCATGCCCGCGCCGCGCGGCCTCCGCCATCATCGCGTAGGTCGAATCCTTGTAGATCTTGAAGCGCTCGAGCGGGTCGGCGATAAAGAGAATGTCCATGCGGGTCCTGTACGTAGCGAAGCCGTTACACCTGGATGGCTTCGGGATCGGTCTTTTCCAGTTCGATCGACGACGCGATCAGCGACAGGCGCGCGACGACGCCGTACATGTAGAAACGGTTCGGCGGCGCGGCGCCCGGCTTCGCGCCGGCATCCGGCAGCGCGGTGTGCTCGAAGCCGAGCGGCACGTAGTGCATGCCGGGCGCGTTCAGGTTCTGGTCGCGCTCGCGGCCGCCGTGCGTGCGGTAGAAACCGCCGACCACGTAGCGGTCGATCATGTACACGACCGGCTCGGCCACTTCGTCGCCGACGCGCTCGAACGTGTACACGCCTTCCTGGACGATCACGTCGCGCACCGCGAGGCCGGCCTTCGACTCGGCCATCTGCGCGCGCTCGGCCTTCGACATGCGGCCGATCTCGGCCGCGTCGTGCACGGTCATCACGCCGCGCCCGGCGGTGCCCGCGTCGGCCTTCACGACGACGTACGGCTTTTCGCTGATGCCGTATTCGCGATACTTGCGCGCGATCTTCTTCAGCACGCCGTCGATCGCGTCGGCGAGCGCCTGCTCGCCTTCATGCGCCTGCCAGTCGACGCCTTCGACGTGCGCGAAATACGGATTCACCATCCACGGATCGACGCCGACCATCTTCGCGAACTTCTTCGCGACGTCGTCGTAGCACGAGAAGTGCGTCGACTTGCGGCGCACGGCCCAGCCCGCGTGCAGCGGCGGCAGCAGGTACTGCTCGTGCAGGTTCTCCAGCACGGCGGGAATCCCGGCCGACAGGTCGTTGTTCAGCAGGATCGAGCACGGATCGAAATTCTTCAGGCCGAGGCGGCGCTGCGAACGCTCGAGCGGTTCGAGCACGATCTTCTGGCCGTCGGCCAGCGTGATCGGCGTCATGTCGGTGATGCTCGGGTCGAGCGAGCCGAAGCGCACGTTCAGGCCGGCCTGGCGCATGATCGTCGCGAGCCGCGCGACGTTTTCCAGGTAGAACGCGTTGCGGGTCGGCAGCTCGGGAATCACGAGCAGGTTCTTCGCGTCCGGGCAGATCTTCTCGATCGCCGCCATCGCGGCCTGGACGGCGAGCGGCAGCACTTCGGACGGCAGATTATTGAACGCGCCGGGGAACAGGTTCGCGTCGACGGGCGCCAGCTTGAAACCGGCGTTGCGCAGGTCCACCGAACAATAGAACGGCGGGGTGTGTTCCTGCCATTCGAGCCTGAACCAGCGTTCGATCGCAGGCGTCGCGTCGAGGATCTTCTGCTCGAGCTCGAGCAGCGGACCGTTCAACGCGGTAACGA
The DNA here is from genome assembly GCF_003853805.1 of Burkholderia sp. Bp8994. Taxonomy (NCBI): domain Bacteria; kingdom Pseudomonadati; phylum Pseudomonadota; class Betaproteobacteria; order Burkholderiales; family Burkholderiaceae; genus Burkholderia; species Burkholderia sp. Bp8994. The sequence goes on along the minus strand of NZ_QTQH01000018.1, from coordinate 71,995 downwards.
GGTGGGGAACCATGAATCACTCGCGAGCGGGAGAATGAAGATTGTAGAGCAATTGCCTTGCCCATTTGGGGATTGTTCCCGGCTTCACAAGGATATGGAGGAAGTTTTCGGCTATTGACCCGATAGCCTGAAGGGTTATGCGCTACGGCAGCACGCGGCAGGAGAAAAAAAGCCCGCCGGGTGGCGGGCCGAAGTCGCTGCGCTCATTCGTGGCGGGCGCCGTCTGCGCGGCGGCCCGCCGTCATCCTTGTGACTTATTCGACATGTTCGCCGTGCAGGATCACGTCGAGGCCCTCGCGCTCTTCCTCTTCGGACACGCGCAGGCCAATCGTCAGGTCGATCAGCTTCAGCAGCACGAAGCTCAGCACGCCGCTGTAGACCAGCGTGATCAGCACGCCCTTCGCCTGCAGCAGCAGGCTGCCGTCGGCGCCGCCGATGTCCTTGACCGCGAACACGCCCGTCAGCAGCGCGCCGAGAATCCCGCCAATGCCGTGCACGCCGAACGCGTCGAGCGAATCGTCGTAGCCGAGCTTCGACTTGAGCCACGTGGCCGACCAGAAGCAGATCACGCCCGCCGCGATGCCGATCACGAGCGCACCGGCGACGCCGACGAAGCCGGCAGCCGGCGTGATCGCCACGAGACCCGCGACCGCGCCCGACACGATGCCGAGCACCGACGGCTTGCCCTTCGCGACCCATTCCGCAAACATCCAGCCGAGCGCCGCGCAGGCGGTCGCCACTTGCGTGGTCAGCATCGCGAAGCCGGCACGGCCGTCGGCCGCGACCGCGGAGCCCGCGTTGAAGCCGAACCAGCCGACCCACAGCATCGAGCCGCCGATCATCGTCAGCACCAGGTTGTGCGGCGCCATCGATTCGCGGCCGTAGCCGACGCGCTTGCCGAGCACGAGGCACGACACGAGGCCCGCGATACCGGCGTTGATGTGCACCACCGTGCCGCCCGCGAAGTCGAGCACGCCGTCGGCCGACAGCCAGCCGGTCGGCTCCCACACCATGTGCGCGATCGGCACATAGACGATCAGCGACCAGAGCGTCATGAACACGAGCATCGCCGAGAACTTCATGCGATCGGCGAACGCGCCGCAGATCAGCGCCGGCGTGATGATCGCGAACGTCATCTGGTAGACGAAGTAGACCGATTCCGGAATCGTCGTCGCGAGATGGCTGACGGTCAGCGTGGTCGCCTTGTCGCCCTTGATGTAGTTCATGCCGTGCAGGAACACGCGCGACAGGCCGCCGATGAAGCCGTTGCCCGGCGTGAACGCGAGGCTGTAGCCCACCACCGTCCACAGCACCGTGATCGCGGCGGTGATCGCGAAGCTCTGCATCACGGTCGCGAGCACGTTCTTCTTGCGGACCATGCCCGCGTAGAACAGTGCGAGGCCGGGGATCGTCATGAACAGCACGAGCGCGGTGGACGTCAGCATCCACGCGGTGTCGCCGGCACTGATCTTCGACGAATCGACGGAGAACGGCTCGGTCGGCGCGGCGGGTGCGGCCGGCGCGGACGCGGCGGCGGCGGCCGATGCGTCGGAGGCGGCGCCCGAAGCGGGTGCGGCGGCAGCGGCAGGTGCCGATGCGTCGGTGGCGGCCGGCGCCGAAGCGGCGGGAGCCGCGGCTGCCGATGCATCGGACGCCGTGGCGGCGGGCGCGGACGCTGCCGCGGCGGAGGCCGCGTCGTCGGCGAGCGCGGGACCGACGCCAGCCGCGATCAGCGAGCCAGCCATCAGCAGGGACATCAGAAGTTTGCGCATCTCGGGTTTCCTCTTGTCGCTTGTCTTGGTCTGTTACAGCGCGTCTGCGCCGGTCTCCCCGGTCCGGATCCGGATCACTTGCTCGATCGGCGTGACGAAGATCTTTCCGTCGCCGATCTTGCCGGTGCGGGCTGCACGCTCGATCGCCTCGACCGCCTGGTCGACGAGATCGTCGGACACGGCCGCCTCGATCTTCATCTTCGGCAGGAAATCGACCACGTACTCGGCGCCCCGGTACAGCTCGGTGTGCCCCTTCTGGCGCCCGAACCCTTTCACCTCAGTGACCGTGATGCCCGAGACGCCGAGCGCGGAGAGCGCTTCGCGCGTCTCATCGAGCTTGAACGGCTTGATGATTGCGGTAATCAGTTTCATGGAGTCCTCTCGCAGGTTGATCCCGTCGAATTGGTTGGAATGGTGTGACCGTCTCTCCTCAGCAACTCGCATGCCATGTTCGCGCGAGCACCGCCTCGAATGGCTCCGAAACGGGGTTGCATCGGGTGCTGAAAGGTACGGAAAGATGCGGAAGCCCGGCCGAATGGCCAACGTGGCCCAGGTTTGCTGGCGCGCCGAAAGGATCATTGCTAGAGTGCACGCACGTCCCGGATCTCCGGGCCATTCACCCATGCGGGCGCCATGCCCGGAATTCGCGCCACGCGCGCACCATTTCCGGTCATGCGTGCATCATGGGCACGTGCGCAACTGAAGATGCACACTTTTTGTGCAAGGAAGGAAATCTCATGAAGCAACCCAGCGATGTTTTCAACGACCTGCAGTCGCGCGTCAGCGACCTGCTGAAAAACTCGCCGGCCAAGGATGTCGAGCGCAACGTGAAGGCCATGCTGTCGCAAGGCTTCTCGAAGCTCGATCTCGTCACGCGCGAGGAGTTCGACACGCAGGCACAGGTGCTCGCCCGCACCCGCGTGCGTCTCGAGGAACTCGAGAAGCGCGTCGCGGAACTCGAGCAGAAGCTCGCAGCGTCCCAGGCCTGACGCCCAACCCGACCGACAGGTCCGGGCGCGGGCCGCCTCGTGCGGCCCGCGCCTGACATCCGAAGTCGGCCGGTCAGTCGTTCCGTCGTTCCTCGCAATTCCCGCTCTTCGCTGTTCTTCGCTCTTCGCTCTTCGCTCTTCGCTCTTCGCTCTTCGCTCTTCGCTCTTCGCTGTTTGTAGCGCTTCGCTGTTCGTCGTTCCTCGTTCTTTTCCGCGCCACGCCGGCAAGCGCGCACCGATTCCTCCGATTCCCGAGGCATGCGGCCCGAATGGCCGCTGCCCGTCCGATTCATTTAAAGGAGCCTCGCCATGTCGCTCGCCGTGGTGCGCAGTCGCGCGCCGGCGGCCGGCCGCGCGCCGGACGTCACCGTCGAAGTCCATCTTGCCAACGGATTGCCGTCGTTCTCGATCGTCGGCCTGCCCGATCTCGAAGTCCGCGAAAGCCGCGAGCGCGTGCGCGCCGCGCTGCAGAACTGCGGATTCGACTTCCCCGTCAGGCGCATCACCGTCAATCTCGCGCCGGCCGACCTGCCGAAGGAGTCCGGCCGCTTCGACCTGCCGATCGCGCTCGGCATCCTCGCCGCGAACGGCCAGCTCCCGGCCGACGCGCTGGCCGGCCGCGAATTCGCGGGCGAACTGTCGCTGACCGGCGCGCTGCGGCCGATGCGGGGCGCGTTCGCGATGGCGTGCGGCGCGGCACGGGACTGGCGCGCCGCGGCGACTGGAGCGGGCTTCGAGTCCTGCGCCACGGAGACCGGATCCGGCTTCGGGCCCGCCGCCGCGGGGACCGGCGCGGGCTTCGGGTCTCGCGCCGCGGCCGTCGCGCCGTGCGGGCCGGCGGCCGCAGCCCGTCCGCCCGAGCTGTACCTGCCGCTCGACAGCGCGGCCGAGGCCGCGCTGGTGCCGGGTGTCACCGTGTTCGGCGCGCCCGACCTGCCCGCGCTGTGCGCGCACCTGGCCGGTGCGCCGGATGCCCGGCTCGCGCCGGTCGAGGCGCCCGGCCTCGACGGCGTGCCGGCGCCTGCCGCCCCCGATCTCGCGGACGTCGTCGGCCAGCGCGGCGCCCGGCGCGCGCTCGAAGTCGCCGCCGCGGGCGGGCACCACATGCTGATGATCGGGCCGCCCGGCGCCGGCAAGTCGATGCTCGCCGCGCGCCTGCCCGGCCTCCTGCCGCCGCTGACCGACGACGAGGCGCTGGCGTCGGCCGCGCTCCTTTCCGCGAGCCGCATCGGCTTCTCGCCCGCGCACTGGCGGCGGCGCCCGTTCCGCGCGCCGCACCACTCGTCGAGCGCCGCCGCGCTGGTTGGCGGCCGCAACCCGCCGCAGCCGGGCGAGATCACGCTCGCGCACCTCGGCGTACTGTTTCTCGACGAGTTGCCCGAATTCGACCGGCACGTGCTGGAGATGCTGCGCGAGCCGCTGGAAGTCGGCCGCATCACGATCTCGCGCGCGGCGCAGCAGGCCGACTTCCCCGCCGCGTGCCAGCTGATCGCCGCGATGAATCCGTGCCCGTGCGGCTGGCACGGCGATCCGTCCGGGCGCTGCCGCTGCACCCCGGAGCTCGCCACGCGCTATCTGCGCAAGCTGTCGGGGCCGTTGCTCGACCGCATCGACATCCAGATCGACCTGCCCGCGCTATCGCCGGCCGAACTCGCGTCGCGCGCGACGGCGCCCGGCGAGCCGAGCACCGCGGTCGCCGCGCGGGTCGCCCGGGCGCGTGCGCTGCAGCTCGACCGGCAGGGCAAGACCAATCACATGCTGAGCGGGCGCGAGACCGACGACCTGTCTCGGCCGACCGACGATGGTGAGCGGCTGCTGCGCGAGGCCGGCGAGCGCTTCGGCTGGTCGGCACGCGCGTATTTCCGCGTGTTGAAGGTCGCACGGACGATCGCCGACCTGGCCGGTGACCCATTGCCGACGGCCGCGCAGATCGCCGAGGCGATCCGCTACCGGCGTGCGCTCACGGCGCTGTGAATGCTCGCGGAGGACAAAATATGACTGTCAAGACTTGACTTATGCACAATTTCACGAATCCGGCCCCTGATCACCCGGCGCGGGCACCTCTTCGTCGCGAGATTCGTATCCCTTTGTTTTTATTGATTTTTCCGAAATGAATGGCCAACCGTCAAATGCGCCGGAAGGCCGTCCGGCGCGGCTTTGCGGGCGATTCGGTCAACTTTTCAACAAAGTTATCCACATGCGCTGTGGATAGCCGAAAAATCCCCGCAAAATCCGGCGATTAGCGTCGAAAGCTGCGAATGAACTTTCAATTGTCATGAAGTGTCTGAGCGCCCTCGCCGGCCGCTGTTCAGTCGAGCTTGAACGAGCCGAAAAACTGGTCCAGTTGCTCCTGCGCGAGCGGCCCGTCGGCGATCGCAACGGCCTGGTACGCGTGCCGGCCGCGCGCCACGAGCCGCGCGACGATCGTCTTGCGCGAGCGGTCGCCGCCGCTCGCCGCACCCGCGATGCGCAGCTCGAGCCCGTTCACCGCGCCGCCGGCCGCGAGCGGCACCGGCACCGAGGCCGTCTGCGGCACGCCTTCGAGATTGCGCGACAGCCCGGAACGCAGGAACTCGAGCGCCGCGCGGCGCGTGTCGTCGCGGTCGTCGGGCAGCGTCAGCGTGCCGACCGCGAACACCGCGCCGTCGACGTGCGCGGCCTGCATCCGCATCGGCATCGACGCGCCGCCGACCGCCACCGGCTGGTTCTCGACGGTCGGCTTCGCCGGCAGGTCGATCGTGTAGCCGGCGTCGTTGTGCAGCGTACGCCAGTCATATGACGGCGAGCACGCGGCCAGCGCCGCGCTCACGCACGCGAGCGCGGCGAAGTGTCGCAGCGGACGAAAAAGGGGGCACAACGAATCGATGACTTCCTTCGGCATGGCAGTGATGGGGACAGGCAAAAGGCCCATTATCCGACGAAGCCGACACCCGGGATGTGTGGCGGCCGCCGGTGCGTGCGCCGCATTCGCGCTAAAATAATCGCCGAATTTCGACGTCCTTTGCATCGATCCGCGTCATCGACCGACTCCGAGAGCACCGCAGATGAACACCACGCCTCCCGCCCAGCGCCGCACCGGCCCCGCCCGCTATATCGTCGCGGCCGTCGTCGTCGCGGCCATCGCCGTTGCCGGCTTCTTCGCGTTCAACGGCAAGTCCACCGTGCCGGACGCCACGTTCACGCTGCTGTCCGGTCAGAAGGTGTCGACGGCCGGCGACCTGAAGGGCAAGGTCTACCTCGTGAACTTCTGGGCGACGAGCTGCGCGACCTGCATGCAGGAAATGCCGCAGATGGTCGATACCTACAATCGCTTCAAGGGTCAGGGGCTGGAGTTCGTCGCGGTCGCGATGAACTACGATCCGCCGATGTACGTCGCGAACTATGCGCAGACGCGCCAGCTGCCGTTCAAGGTCGCACTCGACGACGGCAGCGTCGCGAAGCAGTTCGGCAACGTGCAGCTTACGCCGACAACCTTCGTCGTCGACAAGGACGGCAAGATCCTGAAGCGCTACGTCGGCGCCCCGCAATTCGCGGAACTCGACGCGCTGCTCAAGAAGGCGCTCGACGGCAACGCGGCCTGAGCGCCGCCTCCGCACGACACGACGCGCAGGGCCGCCCGCCGCGCCCTGCTCCACATGACGGATCGCACGACCGGCCAGCCCGGTTCCGCGGTCCGTCTCTTTTTCAGCGCTCGGTTTCGCCTTTCGCCGACAGCCCGTAGCGCTTCATCTTCTCGTACAGCGTCGCCTTGCCGACATGCAGCCGGTCGGCCGTCGCGGCGACCGCACCGCCCGTCTGGTTCAGCGCCTCGGCGATCACCGCGCGCTCGAACTGCTCGATGCGCTCCTTCAGCGTCTGGTCGCTCTCGGCATCGTCGCCGCTCGCACCGGCTTCCTGCGGCATGTCGGCGACGCCGAGCACGAAGCGGTCGGCCGCGTTGCGCAGCTCGCGCACGTTGCCGGGCCAGTCGCGCTGCATCAGGCTCGCGCGCTGCCGGTCGGTCAGCACGGGGGCCGGCCGCCCGTAGCGCACGGCCGCGTCGAGCATGAAGTGCTCGAACAGCGGCACGATGTCCTCGCGGCGCTCGGCGAGCGGCGGCAGCGCGATCGTCACGACGTTGAGCCGGTACAGCAGGTCGCGCCGGAACGTGCCGGCCGCGACGAGTTCGCTCATGTCGCCTTTCGCGGCCGCGACGACGCGGCAGTTCACGCGGATCGGCTGATTCGAGCCGAGCCGCTCGAGCACGCCGTCCTGCAGCACGCGCAGGAGCTTCACCTGCAGCGCGAGCGGCATGCTTTCGATTTCGTCGAGGAACAGCGTGCCGCCGGACGCATATTCGAGCTTGCCGACGCGGCGCTTCGCGGCGCCGGTGAACGCGCCGGGCTCGTAGCCGAACATCTCCGACTCGAACATCGGCTCGGGCAGCGCGCCGCAGTTCACCGCGATGAACGGCTTGTCGCGGCGCGGCGACAGCTCGTGCAGGCTGCGCGCGATCAGTTCCTTGCCGGCGCCCGTGTCGCCGTTGATCAGCACCGATGCGTCGGTGGGCGCGACATTCGCGATCAGCTTGCGCACCTGTTCGATCGCCGGACTGCGGCCGATGATGCGCGGCGCGACGATGTTCTGGCCGGCCAGCTCGCGCCGCAGCGCATGGTTCTCGAGCACGAGCTCGCGCCGCTCGAGCGCGCGGCGGACCGTCTCGATCAGCCGCTCGGCCGCGAACGGCTTTTCGATGAAGTCGTACGCGCCGTCGCGCATCGCCTGCACGGCCATCGAGATGTCGCCGTGGCCGGTGACGAGGATCACGGGCACGTCGGGTACGCGCTCGCGGCACTGCGCGAGCAGGTCGAGCCCGCTTGCGCCGGGCAGCCGGATGTCGCTGACGATCGCGCCCGCGGTTTCCGCGACGATCGCCTTGTCGGCCGCCTCGGCCGATTCGAACCCGACGACGTCGAACCCGGCGAGCTGGAGGCTCTGCACGCTCGCCCGGCGAACGAGCGCATCGTCTTCGATATAGATCACTTGCAGCCGGTTGGCCATCGTAGTCACTTGCTCCTGACAGACCGCGCGGCGGTGGTGCGCGCGGCTCTCGTTGATGCGGTCGTGCGGTGCCTAGCGCGAGCCCGCCGGCTCGGACACGGCGTCCGGATGATGCGTGCGCGCGCGCCGCAGCGTCAAGACGAACAGCGCGCCGCCGGACGGCGCATTGCGCGCGGTCAGCGCGCCGCCCGCGTCGCTCGCGATCGACGACGAGATCGCGAGCCCGAGCCCGAGCCCGCGCCCCATTTCCTTGGTCGTGAAGAACGGTTCGAACAGTCGCGGCAGCAGCTCGGGCGCGATGCCGGAGCCGTTGTCGCGCACCTCGACCGCGAGCGTCGCGACCGACACCGCGATCGTCACTTCGATCGCCGGCGCGGCGACGCCCGCGACCGCGTCGAGCGCGTTGCCGAGCAGGTTGATCAGCACCTGCTCGAGGCGCAGGTCCTCGCAGCGGGCGACGAGTTCCGGATAGTCGCGCGCCAGGTCGAGCGGCGCATCCTGCGCGGGCGACACCGTCGCATCCTGCAGCGTCAGCGTGAGCGCGACGCCGCGCAGCCGGTCGCCGAGCAGCGACAGCACGCTGCGCAGCGCGCGCACGACGAGCGCCTGTTCGTTGCGCGGCTTCGCGCGGCCGACGAACAGCTTCAGCTGGTTGGTGATCTTGCCCATCCGCTCGGTCAGCGCGGCGATCGCCTCGAGGTTCTCGCGCGCGGCCGCCTGCTCGCCGCGATCGAGCAGCACGCGCGTGTTGTCCGAGAAGCTGCGCAACGCCGCGAGCGGCTGGTTCAGTTCATGCGTGATGCCGGCCGCCATCTGGCCGAGCGCGGCGAGCTTGCTCGCCTGGATCAGTTCGTCGTGCGCGGCGCGCAATTCCTGCTCCGCGCGGATCCGGTCGCCGACTTCCTTCTGCAATTGCTCGTTCGCTTCCGACAGGTCGGCCGTGCGTTCCTCGACGCGCCGGTTCAGCTCCGCATACGCCTGCTGCAGCAGCGCGCGGCCGCGGATCATCTCGCGCACGCGCGCGCGGCGCATGCGCCAGTAGAACGCGAGCAACGCGACCGACACGAAGCCGAAGCCCGTGACGATCGTCGCGTTGCGCGCGTCGGCGTCGATGGGCGCGATCGGCGCGAGCGTGACGAGCAGCCAGTCGGGCTCGCCGATCCGCCGCTTGCTGGCGAGGAAACGCGGCGCGCGCAGGCCGGGGCCTACGCCGGCCGCACCGAGGCGCACGATCTCCGCATCGGCGCCGAGCACCTGCTCGACGCGCAGCGGCAGCGGCGTGACGGGCTGCTGCGCGTACTGGCGCGTCTCGTAGATCGACGCGGCGACGGGCCCCGTCAGCGGATGCAGCGTGTGGTACTTCCAGGCGGGCACGGACGACAGGAACACGACGCCGTGATCGTCCGCGACGACGAGCGGCTCGGACGCGTCGGCGCCCTGGAACCATTCGAGATTGAGCTTCACGACGACGACGCCCGCGATCCTGCCGTCGCGCCACACCGGCTGCGAGATGTAGTAGCCGGGGTCGCGGGAGATCGTGCCGATCGCGAAGAAGCGGCCGACCCGGCCGTTCATCGCGTCGATGAAATATGGACGAAACTGGTAGCCGGTCCCGACGAAGCTGTCCGGCGCGCGCCAGTTGCTGGCGGCGACGCACAGGCCGTCCGCGCCGATCACGTAGGTGACGGTTGCGTGCGCGTGTTCGTTGAGGTCTTCGAGATAGCGGTTCGCGCGCGCGGTGAAATCGGCGCGCTTCGGCTCGGCGAGCAGGTCCAGCACGTACGGATGGCTGCCGAGCAGATAAGGCAGCGATTCGTAGCGGTCGAGCGTGCTCTTGAGCGCGTTGGTGGTGCGGTCGACCCGCACCGCAGCGTTGCGCTGCAGCTCGGCGACGCCGCGCTGCCACGTGATGGTCCACGTCAGCGCGCACGCCGCCGCGAGCGCGGCGGCAAGCACGACGAGGATGAGCAGGCGGCGCTTCACGGACGTGACTTCCTGGCGATGCGGATCGCCTATTGTGTCATAGGGCGCCTCGTCGCTGCCCCGGCCGCCGCGCGGCGCACCGCCCGCGGGCGGTGCCGCCGCCTGCTCCTTCATGACGTCAGACGCCGGCCGTCTCGGTCGGCGTGACCTCGCCGCCGCCCTTCAGCGCCTGGCGCAGCTTGTTGCGGTCGAGTTCCTTCTCCCAGGCCGACACGACGACCGTCGCGACGCCATTGCCGACGATGTTGGTCAGCGCGCGGCATTCGCTCATGAAGCGGTCGATGCCGAGGATCAGCACCATGCCCGACAGCGGGATCGTCGGCACGACGGCGAGCGTCGCGGCGAGCGTGATGAAGCCCGCGCCCGTGACGCCGCTCGCGCCCTTCGACGTCAGCATCGCGACCGCGAGCAGCGTGAGCTGCTGCATCCACGTCAGTTCGATGTTCGTCGCCTGCGCGATGAACAGCACGGCCATCGTCATGTAGATGTTGGTGCCGTCGAGGTTGAACGAATAGCCGGTCGGCACGACGAGGCCGACGACCGAACGCGAGCAGCCGGCCTTCTCGAGCTTTTCCATCAGTTGCGGCAGCGCGGCTTCCGACGAGCTCGTGCCGAGCACGATCAGCAGCTCTTCCTTGATGTACGACACGAAGCGGATGATCGAGAAGCCCGTGAAGCGCGCGATCGCGCCGAGCACGACCAGCACGAACACGACCGACGTCAGGTAGAACGTGCCGATCAGCTTGAGCAGCGGCACCAGCGAGCCGACGCCGTACTTGCCGATCGTGAACGCCATCGCGCCGAACGCGCCGATCGGCGCCAGCTTCGTGACGATGTGCACGATGCCGAACAGCACGCGCGTGAGGCCGTCGATGAAGTCGGTCACGACCTTGCCTCGTTCGCCGAGGTGCGCGAGCACGCTGCCGAACAGCAGCGCGATCAGCAGGATCTGCAGGATTTCACCCTGCGCGAACGCGTCGACCATCGTGTTCGGGATGATGTGCATCAGGAAGTCGACCGTCGACTGCCCGTGCGCCTTCGCCGCGTACGACGCGACTTCCTTGCCGTTCAGCGTCGCCGGATCGATGTTGAAGCCGACGCCGGGACGCAGGATGTGCGTGGCCGCGAGGCCGAGCAGCAGCGCGAAGGTCGACACGATCTCGAAGTACAGCAGCGCCTTGCCGCCGACGCGGCCGACCTTCTTCATGTCCTCCATGCCGGCGATGCCGGTGACGACCGTACAGAAGATGATCGGTCCGATCACCATCTTGATCAGCTTGATGAAGCCGTCGCCGAGCGGTTTCATCTCGGTGGCGAGCGACGGATAGAAGTGGCCGAGGATCACGCCGACGATGATGGCGAAGATCACCTGCACATAGAGCACTTTGTAGAAGGGTTTCTTCTTCACGATGGTTCCTGCTGAAGTAGATGATGAGCCGGTGGAAACGGCGTCACGCGCGCAGGCGAATGTCTCAGGGGAGGAGGCATTCGCCCGCGCGGCTGCCGTGCCGCAACAAGCGATGCCTCAGGACATCCGGAGGGGGAGGAAGGCATTGGTCATCGGTTGTCTCCTTGCTTGCTGTAGTAGTTCGGCCGGGGGATGGCCGTGCGCTTTATATCGCAAGGTCGATGCCAGGTTTCCGGAGCCCCTCAAGCCGTTGTTTTCATTGTATTTCTCATAATGCGGCAGGCAAGGAAATCCGGGATTCCGGATTTCCGGAAAATATCCGTCCGGCGATCCGGACGGAGCGATTGTTTCATATGACGAATCAATGCTGCACGGCTTCACCGGCCAGCACGCCCGTCTGCGCATAGAACTCCTGCTGCGCGAACGCGTCGCGCTCGCGACGCGCGCGCTCGCCGCGGTCCGCGAACGAGCCGACGACGATCCCGACGAACGCGAGCGGCACCGACACGAGCGCCGGGTTGTCGAGAAACACCGGCGCGTGCGCGTGGTGCAGCACGTCGACCCACACCGACTTCGACAGCACCGTCAGCGCCACCGCCGACGCGAGGCCGAGGCCGCCGCCGAGCACCGCGCCGCGCGTCGTCATCCCGCGCCAGAAGATCGACATCGCGAGCACCGGGAAATTGGCGCTGGCGGCCACCGCCGCGACGAGGCCGACCATGAACGCGACGTTGACGTGCTCGAACAGGATCGACAGCGCGATCGCGACCGCGGACAAGCCGATCGTCGCCGCGCGCGAGATGCGCATTTCCAGCCGCTCGTCGGGCTTGCCGCGCGCCCACATCTGCGCATACAGGTCGTGCGAGATCGTGGTCGCGCCGGCGAGCGTCAGCCCGGCGACCACCGCGAGGATCGTCGCGAACGTGACGGCCGCGATGAAGCCGTAGAACCAGTTGCCGCCGACCGCCTGCGCGAGCTTCACCGCGACCATGTTCGAGCCGCCGAGCAGGTCGTGCGTCAGGTTGAACGTGCCGTTCGCGCCGAGCCGGAAGAATTCCGGATGCTGCGCGAGCAGCACGATCGCCGAGAAACCGATCACAAACGTCAGCAGATAGAAATAGCCGATGAAGCCGGTCGCGTAGAGCACCGACTTGCGCGCTTCCTTCGCGTTCGGCACCGTGAAGAAGCGCATCAGGATGTGCGGGAAGCCGGCCGTGCCGAACATCAGCGCGATGCCGAGCGACAGCGCGTTGGCCGGATCGCGGATCAGCTTGCCGGGCCCCATGATCGACAGCGCGCCCGGATGCACGGCCACCGCGCGACGGAACATCTCATCGACGCTGAAGCCGAATTCGGCGAGCGCGAGCAGGACGAGCAGCGTCGCGCCGCACAGCAGCAGCACGGCCTTGATCACCTGCACCCAGGTGGTCGCGGTCATCCCGCCGAAGAACACGTAGACGACCATCAGCACGCCGACGATCAGCTCGGCCGTGCCGTACGATAGCCCGAACAGCAGCTGGATCAGCTTGCCCGCGCCGACCATCTGCACGACCAGGTACAGCACGACGATCGTCAGCGCGTTCGCGGACGTCAGGAGCCGGATCGGCCGCTGTGCGAAGCGGTACGCGACCACGTCGACGAACGTGAACTTGCCGAGATTGCGCAGCGGCTCGGCGATCAGGAACATCACGAACGGCCAGCCGACCAGGAAGCCGATCGAGTAGATCAGCCCGTCGAAGCCGAACATGAACACCATCCCGGAGAGCCCGAGGAACGACGCGGCCGACATGTAGTCGCCCGCGATCGCGAGCCCGTTCTGCAGCCCGGTGATACCGCCGCCGGCCGTGTAGAAGTCGCGCGTCGAACGCGTGCGGCGCGCGGCCCAGCGCGTGAGCGCGAGCGTCGCGAACACGAACGCGAAGAACATCGCGATCGCCACCGGGTTCAGCTCGACCTTGTCGGGCATCGGGCCCGCGACGCCGGTCGCGTGCGCGGTGGAGGAAACGAGAACGGCCAGCGCGCCGAGCGCGCTCGAAGTGCGTCGCATGTCGGCCTCCGTCACGAACGCTGCAGGATCGCGTCGACGCGGCGGTCGAACGCACGGTTCGCGCGCAGCACGTAGCACGCGGTCAGCCCGATCGCGACCAGGATGATCGCGACGCCCGCGGCGATCCCGACCGTGGTCGTCGCGCCGCGGTACAGCGGCGCCGCAAGCACGTGCGGCGCGAGCGCGACGAGCAGGATGAAGCCGTAGTACGTGGCGATCATCAGTGCCGTGAGCGTGAAGCTGAAGCGGCGCCGTGCGCGCACGAGCTGCTGGTAGTCACGGCGCGCCGTGACCGATTCGATGACGGAAAGCTCCATGGTGTCTCCAATGTCTCCTCGTCGTTTCGCGAGAAGTGTCTTGTGGATGGCCGGCGCGCCCATCGATCCGCCCGCGCCGTGGCGGCACGTCAATGCGTTACACGACGCGATCCGCGCGCAGTCGCGCGACCTCGTCCGCCGACATCCCGAGCCAGCCGCCGAGCACGTCTTCCGTATCCGCGCCGAGCACCGGCGGCGCGCCGCGCACCGGCAGCCGCGCACCGTCGAAGCGATACGGCGGCGCCAGCACGTCGACGCCGCCCGCGACCGGGTGCGGCTGCCGCGTGACGAGCCCCGCCCGGGTCGCGCGCTCGGAGGTCAGCGCCTCGTGCAGCCCGAGCACTTCGCCGCACGGAATGCCGCCGGCGGCGAGCGCCGCGAGCAGCGTCGCGCGCGGCCGCCGCGCAAGTTCGCCGCGAATCTCCGGCAGCAGCGCGGCGCGGTTCTCCGAGCGGCCGAGATTGGTCTTGTAGCGTTCGTCCGCGGCGAGGTCGGGCCGCTCGATCGCATCGCAGAAACGCGCGAACTGCGTGTTGTTGCCGACCGTGATCACGAGCGGGCCGTCGGCCGCGTCGAACACGCCATACGGCACGATCGACGGATGCGCATTGCCGTAGCGCGGCGGATCCTCGCCCATCAGCAGCGCATCGAGCCCGTAGTACGCGGTGATCATCAGCCCGCAGTCGAACAGCGCCATCTCGATGCGCCGCCCGCGCCCCGTCGCATGACGCTCGTACAGCGCGGCGAGGACCGCCTGCGCCGAATACATGCCGGTGAACAAGTCGACCGCCGCGACACCGAATTTCAGCGGTGGCTGGCCGGCCTCGCCGTTCAGCGCCATCAGCCCGGCCTCGCCCTGCACGACGAGGTCGTAGCCGGGCCGCGCGGCTTCCGGGCCCGAGCGGTCGTAGCCGGAAATCGCGCAATGCACGAGCCGGGGATTGAGCGCGGCCAGCGCGTCGTAGCCGAGCCCGAGTTTTTCCGCGCCGCCGAACTTGAAGTTGTGCAGCACCACGTCGGCCTGCGCGGCCAGCTCGCGCGCGAGCCGCCGCCCTTCGTCGGTCTGCAGGTCGAGACAGATCGAGCGCTTGCTTCGGTTCACGCTGTTGAAGTAGGTCGTTTCGGTGTCGCCGATCCGCAAGCCCCAGTCGCGCGTGTCGTCGCCGCGCGCCGGATGCTCGACCTTGATCACTTCCGCGCCGAAATCGGCAAGCACCATCGCGCACCACGGGCCTGCCAGCACGCGCGAGAAATCGAGCACCTTCACGCCGGCCAGGGGCAACGCGCGCGATTCGTTCGTCATCCTTGTCTCCTCCATTCGCGTCGTTCGTCTTTATTGTTTCGACAGCGCGATGTAGCGCGCGAGATGGTGATCCTCGTCGCCGAGCTGGTGATCGATCATCACGAGCCGCTTCGCGTAATGCGACAGCGGCAGCTCCCACGTCATCCCGATCCCGCCGTGCAACTGGATGCTCTCCTCGGCGACCAGCGTGCCGATCCGGCCGATGGTGTACTTGGCCGCCGCGAGCGCGCGTTCGCGCACCGCGCGCGGCGCATCGAGCTGCGCGGCCGCGTTGATCACCGCCGAGCGCGCCTGCTCGACTTCGAGCAGCAGGTCGGCCATCCGGTGCTGCAGCGCCTGGAAGCTGCCGATCGGCATGCCGAACTGCTTGCGCGTGCGCAGGTAGTCGAGCGTCGCTTCCTTCGCGACGTCCATCGCGCCGAGCGCCTCCGCCGACAGCGCGAGCAGCCCGTAGCCGAGCACGCGTTCGAGCAATGCGGCGCCTGCTTCGTCGTCTTGCGTTTCCGGCACGCCGAGCGCCGCATCGCCCGGCAGCACGACGCGCTCGAAGCGCATCTCGGCCGCGCGGCCGCCGTCGATCTTCTTGTAGTCCCGCAGCGACACGCCCGGCGCGTCGGCCGGCACGACGAACAGGCCGATGCCGGCCGCGTCGTCGTCCTGACCGGACACGCGCGCGCTGACGACGAAGAACGCCGCCTGCGCGGCCTGGTCGACGACGCCTTTCGCGCCCGTCAGCACCCAGCCGTCGCCGGCACGCTCGGCGCGCGTGCGCACGGTCGTCAGTTCGTAGTGCGAGCCCGGCTCGTCGTGCGCGAACGCGGCGCTCGCGCTGCCGTCGATCAGCGCGGCCAGCCGCGCGCGATGCGCGTCGCCGCCGGCCAGCGCCAGCGCGCGACCCGCGAGCAGCGTGCCGAGGAACGGCTCGACCACGAGCCCGCGGCCGAGGCATTCGAACACCACGGCGATGTCGAAACCCGCGCCGCCGAAGCCGCCGTCGGCTTCGGCAAACAGCGCGCCGACCGCGCCGAGTTCGGCGAAGCGCCGCCACATCGCGCGATCGAAGCCTTCGACCGACTGCGCGATGCGGTCGCGCACCGGGAACGCATACCGTTCGGCGATGAAGCGGTTCAACGTGTCCGCCAGCATCCGGCGGTCTTCTGTGTGCTGGAAATCCATCGTCGCGTCCCTCGTTACAGCCCGAGCATCATCTTCGCGATGATGTTCTTCTGGATCTCGTTCGAGCCGCCGAAGATCGACAGCTTGCGATTGTTGAAGTACTGCTGCGCGGCGCTCGCGGCCTCATCCGGGCCGACCGGCTCGCCGTCGTAATCGGCATCGAGCGCTGCGTCGACGAACGGCTGCGCGTACGGCCCCATCGCGCGGCGCATCAGCGCGGTGATCTCCTGGCGGATCTGCGTGCCGCGGATCTTCAGCATCGAGCTTTCCGCGCCCGGCACGCCGCCGCCCGCGACCGCGGCGAGCACGCGCAGGTTGGTCGTGCGCATGTTCTCGAGTTCGATCTCGACGCGCGCGATGCGCGCCGCGAAGAACGGATCGTCGGCGAGCGGCCGGCCGTTCTTCGTGACCTTCGCGGCCACCGCGCGCAGCCGCTCGAGCGCGGCCGTCGAGAAGCCGATCCCGGCGATGTTGGTGCGCTCGTACGTGAGCAGGTATTTCGCGCAGGTCCAGCCGCGGTTTTCTTCGCCGACGAGGTTCGCCACGGGCACGCGCACGTCGGTGAAGAACACTTCGTTCACTTCGTGCTCGCCGTCGAGCGTGATGATCGGGCGCACCTCGACGCCCGGCGTGTTCATGTCGATCAGCAGGAAGCTGATGCCCTCCTGCTTGCGCACGTCGGTCGCGGTGCGCACGAGGCAGAAGATCATGTTCGCGTAGTGGCCGAGCGTGGTCCAAGTCTTCTGGCCGTTCACGACGTAGTGATCGCCATCGCGCACCGCGCTCGTCTTCACCGATGCGAGGTCGGAACCGGCGCCCGGCTCCGAATAGCCCTGGCACCACCAGTCGGTGCCGTCGAGAATGCGCGGCAGCCAGTGGCGCTGCTGCGCTTCGCTGCCGTACCTGATCAGCACGGGCCCAAGCATGTTGACGCCGAACGGCACGATGCGCGGCGCACCGGCGAGCGCGCATTCGTTGTCGAACAGGAACTTCTGCGCGACGCTCCAGCCGGGGCCGCCGTATTCGCGCGGCCAGTGGCTCGCGAGCCAGCCGCGGGCGTTCAGGATTGCGTGCCATTCGCGCATGTCGTCGCGCGTCAGGTGCAGGCCGCCCTTCACCTTGCGCGCGGTGCGCGCGGGCAGTTCGGCGGCGAGGAAGCGCTGCACTTCGGTGCGGAACGCTTCCTCTTCGGGAGTGAAATTGAGGTCCATCGTGGGTCCGTTGCGAATGCGGTGGGCGTTCAGTCGATACGGTTCAGACTCGCGAAATCCGCGCCGCGCCCGACCAGCTCGACGAGCAGCGGCGACGGTTTCCAGAACAGCGGATCCTCCTGCGCGAACGCGCGGATGTCGGCGAGCACGTTCGCGAGGCCGACCGTGTCCGCGTAGTGCATCGGGCCGCCGCGATGGCGCGGGAAGCCGTAGCCGTACAGGAACACCGCGTCGACGTCGAGCGGGCGCAGCGCGATCTTCTCGTGCACGACGTTCGCGCCTTCGTTGATCATCGCGGCAAGGTAGCGGCGCAGGATCTCGTCGTCGGTGAACGTGCGCGGTGCGATGCCCTTCTTCGCGCGTTCGTCGGCGACGATTGCCTCGACTTCGGGGTCCGGCGTGCCGACGCGCGCGCCGTCCGGATACAGGTAGTAGCCGCGCCCCGTCTTCTGGCCGAACCAGCCGCGCTCGCACAGCCGGTCGGAAATCTCCACGTAGCGCGCGCGCGGGTCGCGCGTGGCCGCGCGGCGCTTGCGGGTCGCCCAGCCGATGTCGCCGCCCGCGAGGTCGACGACCTGGAACGGCCCCATCGGGAAGCCGAATTCGCGCACTACGCGATCGATCTGGTACGGCGATGCGCCGTCCTCCATCAGGTAGTCGGCCGCGGTGCGATAGACGGCGAGGATCCGGTTGCCGATGAAGCCGTCGCACACGCCGGCGCGCACCGGCGTCTTTTTCAGCTGTTTGGCCAGCGCGAACGCGGTCGCGACGACGTCATCGGCGACGCGCGCCGGCACGACGATCTCGAGCAGCTTCATCACGTTCGCCGGCGAGAAGAAATGCAGGCCGATCACGTCGGCCGGCCGGTCGGTGCCGGCGGCCAGCTCGTCGATGTCGAGATACGACGTGTTGGTCGCGAGCATCGCGCCCGGCTTGCACGCGCGCGCGAGCTCGGCGAACACTGCCTTTTTCACGGCCATGTCCTCGAACACCGCCTCGATCACGACGTCGGCCTGCGCGAGCGCGTCGTACGACGTGCTGCCCTTGAAGCGCGCGAGGCGCGCCGCGTGCGCGGCCGGCGTCATCCGCCCCTTCGCGACGAGCCCGTCGTATACCTTCTCGACATGCGCGCGGCCGCGCGCGAGCGACGCTTCGTCGCGTTCGATCATCGTCACCGGCAACCCGGCGTCGAGTGCCGCGACCGCGATGCCCGCGCCCATCGTGCCGCCGCCGACCACGCCGATCCGCTCGACCGGGCGCGCGCTCGCGCGGCGCGCCTCGGGCGCCTTCGCGGCCTCGCGTTCCGCGAAGAACGCGTGCACGAGGCCCGCGCGCTGCGGGCTGTCGAGGCACTGCAGGAACAGGCTGCGTTCGAGCTTCATCCCCGCGTCGAACGACAGCGTGAGCGCGGCCTCGACCGCGTCGACGATCTTCGCCGGCGAGAACAGGCCGCGCGACTTCTTCGGCAACTCGGCGCGCGCCGCGTCGATCGCGGCCTGCGCGGCCGCGCGGTCGGCGAGGCCCTGCGCATCGCGCGTGCGCCGAGCCGGCGCGCCGAGCGACACGAGTTCCTGCGCATAGGCGAGGCCTTCGGCGAGCGTGTCGTCGCTGTGCGCGACGCGATCGACGAGGCCGAGCGCGAGCGCTTCGTCGGCGCTCGCGTGACGCCCCGTCAGCATCAGGTCGAGCGCGGCCTGGGCGCCGATCAGGCGCGGCGCGCGCTGCGTGCCGCCCGCGCCGGGCAGCAGGCCGAGCGTGACTTCGGGCAACCCGAGCTTCGCGCCGGGCACCGCGAGCCGGTAATGCGCGGCGAGCGCGACTTCGAGGCCGCCGCCGAGCGTCGCGCCGTGCAGCGCCACCACGACCGGCTTCGCACTCGACTCGATCCGCTCGCAGACGTCGGGCAGCGACGGCGGCACGGGCGGCTTGCCGAATTCGCGGATGTCGGCGCCCGCGATGAAGTTGCGGCCGGCGCCGACGATCAGCACCGCGCGGATCGCGGCGTCGGCCTGCGCGGCGTCGAGCGCGTCGGCAAGGCCGCGCCGCACATCGGCGGACAGCGCGTTGACGGGCGGATGGTCGATCGTGACGACGAGCACCTTGTCGCGCCGTTCGCGCGTGACGGCGCCGGTCTGGGCGGGTTCGGGGGAAGCGGTTGAATTCATCGTGTCTCCATTGCGGTGCGCCATGCGGGCGGGACCGGTCGCCAGGCCGGCGAGCGGCGCCGCTTCCCGATCCCGCGCGGCGGGAAACGATCCGGCGCATGTGCCGGGCATGACTCGATTCTCGATTGATCGAGATTCATTGACAATTCCCGCCCGGCTTTACAAGCTGTCAAGTCTGGCTTGACATTGAATGCTTTCGGACCGCTTCGGGTCCTTAAGCGGGACGGATCAGGAGACACCGGGCATGGACCTGAACGCGCTGACGCTGCTCGTCGAGATCCTCGACGCGGGCAACCTGAGCAAGGCCGCGCAGCGGCTCAAGATGAGCCGCGCGAACGTCAGCTATCGGCTGAACCAGCTCGAGCGCTCGATCGGCCAGCAGCTCGTGCGCCGCACGACGCGCCGCATCGAGCCGACCGAAATCGGGCTGAAGCTGTACGAGCACGGCCGGCGCATCCGCAACGAGCTGCTCGCCGCGCAGGAATCGGTGACGACGCTCGGCCAGGACCTGCAGGGCCGCGTGCGGCTGTCGGTGCCGAGCGGCTACGGGCAGATGGTGATGTCCGACTGGCTGCTCGCGTTCAAGCGGCTGCATCCGGGCATCGTGCTCGACGTGGTGTTCGAGAATCGCGTGGAGGACCTGATGCGCGACGAAGTCGACATCGCGATTCGCGTGATGTCCGAGCCGCCGCAGAACCTCGTCGCGCGCGACATGGGCGCGGTGCGCTACGTCGCGTGCGCGTCGCCCGCGTTCGCGGCCGCGCACGGCATGCCCGCGAGCCTCGGCGCGCTGGCCGCCGCGCCGGTCGTCACCGCGACGGTGCTGGGGCGGCAGCTGCGGATCGCCGCGTACCTCGGCGACGAGCGCCACGAGGTGCTGCTCGAGCCCACGCTGATTTCGGAGAACTTCCTGTTCCTGCGCCAGGCGATCCTCGCCGGAATCGGCGTCGGCATCGTGCCCGACTACGTGATGCAGGACGACATGCGGCGCGGCACGGTCGTCACGTCGCTCGACGCGTATCGTCTCAGCATCTTCGGCACGCACATGTACATGCTCTACATGCCGAACCGGCACCACACGCGTGCGACCGCGACGTTCATAGAGTTCATCCTCGAACAGGCCGGAAAGGCCGGCCGGGGCGGGCCCGGCGGGATGCGTCAGGGTTTCCTGTCGGATGACAATCCGCCGGCCGCACGGCGACAATAGCGCGCCGTCCGTGCGGAGCGCGTGCCGCGCACACGCCGCCTCCTTCGAATTCACTGTCGCCGAGGGTTTCAATGTTCGACCGGATCCGTCCGCATTCGCGTCCCCGGACGCTCGTCGCCACGCTCGCGCTCGTCGCGCTCGTCACGTTCGGCGCCGGCTGCACATCGCCGTCCGCGCCGTCCGCGCCGTCGGGCGCCGTCGTCCCGGTCGCTGCCGCGTCCGGCGCCGCGGTGCCGCTGCCCGGCGTTCACGCGCCCGAACTGGCGTCCGGCTGGACCGACAAGCCGGGCTGGACCTCGCAGCGCTTCATGATCGCGGCCGCGAACCCGCTCGCCACGCAGGCCGGCTACGAGATGCTGAAGGCCGGCGGCACCGCGATCGACGCGGCGATCGCCACGCAGATGGTGCTCGCGCTCGTCGAGCCGCAATCGTCGGGGCTCGGTGGCGGCGCGTTCATGCTGTACTTCGACGGCCGTGCGACGCAGGCGTACGACGGCCGCGAGACCGCGCCGGCCGCCGCGACCGACCGGCTGTTCTACGGCCCGACCGGCCAGCCGATGGGCTTCTACGAAGGTGTCGTGGGCGGCCGTTCGGTCGGCACGCCGGGCGTGCTGCGGATGCTCGACGCCGCGCACCGCGCGCACGGCAAGCTGCCGTGGCGCCGGCTGTTCCAGCCCGCGATCCGGCTCGCCGAGCACGGCTTCACGATCAGCCCGCGCCTCGCGATGCTGATCGCGAACGACAAGTACCTGATGAACGACCCGGCCGCGCGTGCGTACTTCTACAACAAGGACGGCACGCCGAAGGGGGCCGGCACGGTGCTGAAAAACCCCGCGCTCGCGACCGTGCTGCGCCAGGTTGCCGATCGCGGCGCGAATGCGTTCTACACCGGCGCGATCGCGCGCGACATCGTCACGAAGGTGCGCAAGCACCCGACCAATCCGGGCCTGCTGTCGCTGCAGGATCTCGCGCGCTACAAGGCGAAGGTGCGGGCGCCGCTGTGCACCGACTACCGGCGCTCGGTGGTGTGCGGGATGCCGCCGCCGTCGTCGGGCGGCCTCGCGATCGCGCAGATGCTCGGCATCCTCGAGGCGATGCCCGACTGGCAGCAAATCGGCGCGCAGAAGCCGGTGCGCAACGAAGTCGGCTACGAGCCGACGCCGTTCGCCGCGCACCTGTTCAGCGAAGCGGGACGCCTCGCGTATGCGGACCGTGCGCGCTACGTCGCCGATCCGGATTTCGCGCCGCTGCCGGGCGGCAGCTGGGCGAGCCTCGTCGACCGGACCTATCTCGCGCAGCGCGCGCGCCTGATCGGCGACACCAGCATGGGCGTCGCGCAGGCCGGCACGCCGCAGGGCGCGACGCTCGCGCTGGCCGACGACCGCAGCCCCGAATTGCCGTCGACGTCCGACATCGCGATCGTCGACCGCTACGGCCAGGCGCTGTCGATGACGACCAGCGTCGAGGACGCGTTCGGTTCGCGGCTGATGGTGCGCGGGTTCATGTTGAACAACCAGTTGACCGATTTCTCGTTCGTGTCGAACGAGAACGGGCGGCCGGTCGCGAACCGCGTGCAGCCAGGCAAGCGGCCGCGCTCGTCGATGTCGCCCGAGCTCGTGTTCGACCAGAAGACGAAGCAGGTGACGATGATCGTCGGCTCGGCCGGCGGCCCCGCGATCATCAACCACGTCGCGAAGACGATGATCGGCGTGATGGACTGGGGGATGACGATGCAGCAGGCGATCGCGCTGCCGAACGTCGGGTCGATGAACGGGCCGACGCAGCTCGAACGCGGCCGCGTGTCGGACGCGCTCGTCGACGGGTTGAAAGGGCGCGGGCACGACGTGCGGGTCGTCGAGATGAATTCGGGACTGCAGGGGATCCAGCGGCTGAACGTGCAGGGGCAGACGGTGTGGTTCGGCGGGGCCGACCCGCGGCGGGAAGGCGTCGCGATGGGCGAATGACGCCGGCAGGCTGGCGCCTCGATCTCGCGTAGACTGGCACCCTCTGCCCTCGAGGAGCCGCGACGTGAATTCGACGACACTCTTGCTGTATGTCATCACCGTATCCGCCGTCACGGTCACGCCCGGCCCGACGATGCTGCTGGCGCTGAACAACGGCGCCACACGCGGCATGCGCATCGCGGCTTACGGCATCGCTGGCGCCGCGCTGTCCGACCTGATTCTGATCGGCGCGGTCGGATGTGGGCTCGGCGCACTCATGCAAGCGTCGGAACACCTGTTCGTCATGCTGAAGTGGGCGGGCGCCGCGTACCTGCTCTACCTCGCCTGGGTGCTCTGGCGTGCCCCTATGTCCCTGCCGTCGGCCGACGCCGTGCAAGCGGACGGCGCACGCGACGGCCGCTCCGCATTCAAGCGCTCGCTGCTTGTTGCACTGTCAAATCCAAAGGGCTTGCTGTTCTTTTCGGCATTCCTGCCGCAGTTCATCCAGCCCCAATCGAACGTCTCGGCCCAGTACGCAACGCTGGCGATCCTGACGGCCATGATCGACGTCCTGTTGATGGGAATTTACGCGGCAAGTGGCTATCACGCGATGAAGGTCATGTCCGGCAAAGCCCTGAAATGGCTCAATCGCGGCTGCGCCGGCATGCTGGCCGGGCTGGCGGTCGCCCTCAGCCTCTATCGACGCGGCACCGCGACCTGATGCGACGACGACCTCGCCGCGTCGCAACACCCCTCCGCTCACCCCCGCCCCTTCCACGGCACCACCCGCCGCTCGACCCATCGCATCGCGAGATCGAACAGCCACGCGATCGCGCCGATGATCAGAATCCCCATCACAACGATGTCCGTGCGCAGGAAGCTCGATGCGTTGAGCACCATCTGCCCGAGCCCGGCCGTCGCGGCGACCATCTCGGCCGCGACCAGCGTCGTCCAGCCGAACCCGATCGCGATCCGCAAGCCGGTGAGGATTTCCGGCAGCGCGGCCGGCAGCACGACATGGCGCACGATCTGCGGGAAGCTGCCGCCGAGCGAATACGCGGCGTTGATCTGCTCGACGGTTGCCGCGCGCACGCCGGCACGGGCGGCCATCGCGATCGGCGCGAAGCATGCGAGGAAGATCACGACGAGCTTCGCCGTCTCGTCGATGCCGAACCAGATCACGACGAGCGGCAGATACGCGAGCGGCGGCAGCGGCCGGTAGAACTCCAGCAGCGGATCGAGCACGCCGCGCGCGATGCGGCTCACGCCCATCAGGATGCCGGCCGGCACGCCGATCGCAGTGGCGAACACGAAGGCGCCGAACACGCGCGCGGCGCTCCACAACAAATGCTCCGACAACGGCAGGCCGCCCTGGATGCGGCCATGCCACGCGTCGACGAACGCGGCCCACACCGCTTCCGGTGCGGGCAGGAACAACGGCGGCAACCACTGCCGGTGCGTCGCGACCCACCACAGCACGGCCAGCGCCGCGACCGTCGCCGCGCTGAGCGCGGCCGTCCGCCCCTGCCCCGGCAACCGGTAGCGATGCGATGCGCGAGCCGGACGCACCGCGTGACGCTGTCGCGTCGCGCGTTGATCCTGCCCGAACTCCGAGGCTGCTCGATCGGCTGCCAACGATTCCTGCGTGCTCATGTCGACCTGCCTGTGCAAAGTACTGATCCGGCCGCGCCCGACGGACGCGCCCCGTCGCGCGAACTCATGCATCACGCGCGCTCCGCCACCGCCTCGTCGCGATGCAGATACGCGATCAGCCGCTCGCGCCACGCGATGAATTCCGGCGACGACTTCACCGCGCGCGCATCGCGCGATTCGACGTAGCGCCGCGCGAACGGCAGCTCGAACGTCTCCGCGATCCGGCCGGGGCCGGGCGTCATCACGACGAGACGCGTCGCGAGGAACAGCGCCTCCTCGACGTCGTGCGTGATGAAGAACACCGTCTTGCCGGTGCGTGCCCACACGTCGAGCACGAGCGCCTGCATCGTGCCGCGCGTCATCGCGTCGAGCGCGCCCATCGGCTCGTCCATCAGCAGCACGCGCGGATCGCTCGCGAGCGCACGCGCGATGCCGACGCGCTGCTGCATCCCGCCCGACAGCTCGTACACGCGCGCGTGCGCATGCTTGTCGAGCCCGACCAGCGCGAGCATCTCCCGCGCCCGCGCTTCGCGTTCGGCCTTCGACACGCGTGCGAAGCGCAGCCCGAGCGCGACGTTCTCGAGCACGTCGAGCCACGGCAGCAACGCGTATTTCTGGAACACGACGCCGCGATCGGCGCCGGGGCCCGTGACCGGCACGCCGTCGACGCGCACGTCGCCGGTCGTCGGCGCGACGAAGCCGGCCATGCAGTTCAGCAGCGTCGTCTTTCCGCACCCGGACGCGCCGAGCGCGACGACGAATTCACCGGCTTCGATGCGCAGGTCGACGCGCGCGAGCGCCTGCGTCGTCGGCCGGCCGCGTTCGCCGGGATAGTCGACCGATACCTGACGGACTTCCAGCGTGCTCATGATCGAAGGGCTCCGCGACGAGAGGGCTGAACGGCCGCGCTCAGCGCGCGGCCTTCTGCACGAACTGCGGATCGACGCCGGCCGAATAGTCGGACAGCACCGTCTGGATCGTGCCTTGCGATTTGAGGAACGTGGCCGTGGCCGCGAGCGACTTCGCGGCGCCCGATTGCGCGCCGCCGCCGAGCCACGTCGGCGAAGCCTGCTCGGCCGCCGTCGGGAACGCGTAGAGCGCGAGGCTGGCCGGCACGTCCTGCGCGTTCGCGCCGGACACCTTCGCGACCGCCGCGACCTGCGGCGAACCGACCTTCCACGCGGCAGCGTGCGCGCGGTAGTCGGCGTCTGCCGCCGCGAGCACCTTCACGAAGCGCGTGACGAACTCGGGGTTCTCGCGCGCGAACTTGCGGCTCACGACGAAGCCGTCGAAGGTCGACTTGCCGCTTTCCTTCGCAACCTGGCCCGACGTCGTGAGCACGGTGCCCGACTGCTTGACCTTCGCGAGCACCGGATCCCAGATGTAGGTCGCGTCGATGTCGCCGCGCGCCCACGCAGCCGCGACTTCGGGCGGACGCAGGTTGACGATCTTCACGTCGTTCGGATTGACGCCCGCGGCCTGCAGCGCGACGAGCGTATGGAAGTGCGACGTCGACACGAACGGCACGCCGATCTTCTTGCCCTTCAGCCCGGCGACGTTCGTGACGCCCGAGCCGTTGCGCGCGACGAGCGCCTCGGCGTCGTTGATGTTGTCGAGCACCCAGAACAGCGAGATGTCGAGCCCCTGCGACAGGCCGGCCGCGATCGGGCTGGAACCGGCCTCGCCGAGCTGCACGGAGCCCGACGCGAGCGCGCGGATCACGTCGGCGCCGCTGTCGAGCTTGCGGAACGTGACCTTGTAGCCGGTCGCCTTTTCGACTTCACCGCTCGCCTGCGCATAGCGCCACGGCACGACCATGTCCTGGTACGCGATCACGACCTCGCGCGATTCGGCGTGCGCCGCGCCCAGCGCGGCAAAGGCGGTCAGCGCGACGACGGCGCGGCGGACGAAGCTGAAACGGGACATGCGACTCTCCTTCGGAATGCGGGCATTGCTGCGGGAGAGCCGACTTTACGAGCTTTGCGCGCGGCGGGAGCGAACTTATCCTGCGAAGCTATCGATGCCGTTTCAGCTTTGCTTTCCATGCTCGACCGGATTGCGTGTCCGGTCGGGTGACGATTGTGGTGCGGGGACGGGCCGTTGCCGCGCGTCGGTCGATTCGAGATCGTAGCCAACTTGCGGGACGTCTCACGCTCCGCGGATCCAGGGATGAAAAATCGGTCAAAACCACGATACTTCAAAAAAATTCGGATTACAGGGTTTTTAGTACCCGTCTAATTGCTGCGCCCAATGCCACGATGATATTTCTTTGTCCGTTGCGAAAAACGGATAATGAGCATGAAACGGTACTTGCTTAAGGTAGGCGACAAGTCAACTACGGGTGGCATCGTCATCGAGGGGGTAGACAGTTGCACGCATCACGGTACAGCCCTGACTTTTGTTGGCGCTCAAGTCGTTTGTAATGCGTGCCAGTCCACGGGTGTCATCGCGGCTCAAGGTCCTCGTTGGCCCGATCATAAGATGGGCAAAGAACAGGCTCTTGATGGCGACTTGTGCCTTTGCAAATGCCATCCTCCTCCCGTGATGATTGCCTCCCAAACCGATAGCTTTCATAGCTTCGAGTCTCACAATCTCACCGAGATGGGGTACGGACCTTCCGGGCAATCTCTGACGGAAGAGTATCGAGGCAACTGCGATGAGCGCGTGCGCGTGCTCGACGGTAACAATCAACCTGTTTGCAGTTCCCCATATCACATTCGCACGTCAGCAGGGGCGGTCTATAAGGGACTGACGGATTCCCAAGGTTACTGTCCTCGTGTCTACACGAAGGATGTGTCAAAGCTGGACATTGCAGTAGGTCTGCAAGCTCTGGAGCGGTGGGAACAATGAGCAACTTCGTCTATCGAACAACGACAAACGCTACCGCTGACTCCAAGTATGACGTGCTCGGGCATCACATGCCTGCTCGCATTTTCTTCTTTGTTACTGTTGAAGAAGTCGGCAAGGATGGCATGCTGGTCCGTCACACGTACAGCACGATCGACAATCCATATCTGAAGCAACTTGAACTCTCGCCACTTGGCGAGATGCGCGAAGTCTATCCAGAAAAATATGGTCTGTGGAGCAAGGGCGGTCCCAAAGCTCCAGGCAGTGTCGTTGACCACGTGCTGGAATACGACAAGCTAACTTCCTATGCATCTACCAGTAGCATCTATCCTACAGGCACGGGGAGAATGGCGGGCAAGACCGTGTATGTCGACATCGCCAAAGCCAAGCGAGCAGGCGCGAAGCTCGTGACAACCGATGAGATCGTTCAAGCCATCGATAAGTATGCGGCCGAGGCTCGCTCAAAAGACAAGCGGTGGGCGGAGCATATCAAGCAAAAAGTCCTGGCCATGGACAAGGAGGTTCTGGTTCAGCCACGGCCCATGGTGCCCGGTGAAGGCGTGTTCTCGCAGCGTGGCTTGGCTATCAGCCTCGGCATCGTCAAATATGCTCGTGTTGTGCGGGTTGTCGGGCTCGCTTTTACAGGCTATGACCTCTCGGTTGCATCCAATGAATCGATTCGTCTAAAGTCCATTCGTCCTCTGGAAAAGGAAGTCATTCGCCAGGCTGGCGGGTGGGCAGGTAGTTGGGCCGGCGCCGTTGCTGGAGCCAGAGTCGGTGCTACAGCGGGCGCGCTGGTCGGTGTTGAACTCGGGCCTGGCGCCGTAATAACCGGTGCCATCGGTGGCATCCTCTTTGGTGCTGTCGGCTATTTCGGCGGCTCGATGATTGCCGATCAGATTCCAGATAAATGATGAGGAGGGGATGTGTCTTTCTTCAGGCGCAAGGTTGAAGAGTTGCAAACGAAGCGGGCAGAGCGTGAAAGTCTGAAGAGTCTGGAAGACGCCTTTGGAAAGCCACTCGGTGAATTGCAAGCCATTTTCGGTTCCGGCTCGCTCGACCCAAAAAAGCAGCAACTTCCTGCCTACCCCAAGCCGATATATCAAGGCGATGCGGGTATCAATGCTTTTGGGCTGGTTCATCACGTTCAGCCCAGTCAGTTTCCGACTTTGCTCAATCTGGTGCGGCAAGGCAGACAAGAGGTTGCGTATTTTCAGTTCATGCGCGAAGTCGACGGGCAGTCGCTGAGTACCATCATCTCCGCCACATGGAGGTTTTCAGGGCGCGACGTGCGCTTGCTCTCCAACGATGTTGAACTGATTGCCAAGCTCTCGGAGCAAGGCTTCCACCCCGCCGCTCCGTGGATCACGTTGTATGAGTTTGGACCGATTCTGCATATCAGTCAGGGTGATCCTCACTACTGGCTGAACCATGTATGGGACTCGTTCTGGGAAAGCCTGAGCCTGGATGAACAGACGAGCTTTCTGGAAGAGGGCAGGAAAGAGACCGGCGCTTATATCTCAGCCGAGGATTGGGAACTGTGGGTCGAGAGTATCAGAATGCGCGATGTCCGGTTTCGCAAGCTTGAGGACTAAAAGCCCGTGGAAGCGCTGACGAAATCGCTCTTGCGCCAGAAGCCGTTGCTTCACTTCGTCAGGATATCGAGACGAAGAACTGCATAAAAAAACCCGCGTAGCGGGTTCTTTTATGCATCGAGCGTCTGGAGCAATCAGACCACCCCGGCCCCATGCGCCTGCAGATCGGCGTGATAGCTCGAACGCACCATCGCGCCGACGGCCGCGTGCGTGAAGCCCATCTTGTACGCCTCTTCCTCGTACATCTTGAACGTATCCGGATGCACGTACGCACGCACCGGCAGGTGGTGCTCGGAAGGTTGCAGGTACTGGCCGATCGTCAGCATGTCGACGTCGTGCGCGCGCAGGTCGCGCATCACCTGCAGGATTTCCTCTTCGGTCTCGCCGAGGCCGACCATCAGGCCCGACTTCGTCGCGACGTCCGGATGCAGCGCCTTGAAGTCCTTCAGCAGCTTCAGCGAGTGCGCGTAGTCCGAACCCGGGCGCGCTTCCTTGTACAGGCGCGGCACCGTTTCGAGGTTGTGGTTCATCACGTCGGGCGGCGCGGCGTTCAGGATCGAGATCGCGCGGTCGAGACGGCCGCGGAAGTCCGGCGTCAGGATCTCGATGCGCGTGTCCGGCGACTGCTCGCGCACTTCACGGATGCACTCGACGAAGTGGGCGGCGCCACCGTCGCGCAGGTCGTCGCGGTCGACGCTCGTGATCACCACGTACTTGAGCTTGAGCGCCGCGATCGTGCGCGCGAGATTCTTCGGTTCGTCCGCGTCGAGCGGATCGGGACGGCCGTGGCCGACGTCGCAGAACGGGCAGCGGCGCGTGCACTTGTCGCCCATGATCATGAACGTCGCGGTGCCCTTGCCGAAGCACTCGCCGATGTTCGGGCAGCTCGCTTCCTCGCACACGGTATGCAGGTTGTGCTCGCGCAGGATCGTCTTGATCTCGTTGAAGCGCGAGCTGCCGGTGGCCGCCTTCACGCGGATCCACTCCGGCTTCTTCAGCTTCTCGATCGGAACGACCTTGATCGGGATGCGCGCCGTCTTCGCCTGCGCCTTCTGCTTGGCGGTGGGATCGTAGGCAGCGGTCGCGGCCGAGTCGGCCGGTGCGGGGGAAGCGGTAACGTCAGTCATTCGAATGTTCCAGTGCCTGCGGCTTGTCGGCGGCCGCGGATGCGCCATCGAGGTTGGCAATCAGACGACCCACCAGCGTGTGGGCGACGTCGTTCCAGTCGGCGGCAACCTCGAGGCTCGCCATGTCGACGGTTTCCAGTCCGGCATAGCCGCACGGGTTGATCGCGAGAAACGGGCGCAGATCCATCTTCACGTTCAGGCTCAGACCGTGATAGCTGCAGCCGTTGCGGATCTTCAGGCCGAGGGCCGCGATCTTCGCGCCTTCGTGCACGCCGGATGCCACGTAGATGCCCGGCGCGCCCGCCTTGCGGACCGAAGCGAGATTATACGCCGCGAGGGTTTCGATCACGGCCTCCTCGATCTTCGTCACGAGCGTGCGCACCATCAGCTTGCGCCGGCGCAGGTCCAGCAGCAGGTAGGCGACGATCTGGCCGGGGCCGTGGTAGGTGATTTGCCCGCCGCGGTCGACCTTCACGAGCGGCACGCCGCTGTCGGCCACCAGCAGGTGGGCCGGGTCGCCGGCCTGGCCGAGCGTGTAGACGGGCGGATGCTCGACGACCCAGATTTCGTCGCCGGTGTCGGCCGTGCGCGTGTCGGTGAACGCGCGCATCGCGTCGAAGCTCGTCTCGTAGGCCTCGCTGCCCCGCCAACGCACGGTGACCGGCACGACGGGCCGGACCGGAGACCCGGCGGGCGATTCGGAAACAGCGACAGGCGTGGACACGATGGCAACCGGCGAGACGGACATGGGCGCTAGTTTACCGAAAACCCATGCGTCTCGCCGGCCCGGGAAGGGGACGGATCGCGAGCATCCGTCGGAGGAAAGGTCGGTCAGACGGTGCGCCAGCCGTCGTGGAACAGCGCGTTCACGCGGTTGCGCAGCCGCGCCAGCGCGCCGCGCGCGACTTCCCCGGCCGGCCGCGACACCGAGAACGCGACCTGCGCGCCCTGCCGGCCTTCCGCACTGAGCCACAGCCGCTCGCCGCGACGCAGCCGGAGCGTCTCGCCGTCGACCAGGAAGTAGTCTTCGACGTCGTTGCTGCGCGTCGCCCACACCGGCCCGCATTGCACCGTCAGACGCGTGCTGCGCTGCACCTTCATCGGCACGGTCTCGCCCGCGGGGATTTCGAACGTGATGCTTGAAGAAATTTCTTGCATGATCGACTCCGCCAATAAATGCTTCGATGGCTACAATCGTAGTCACTTCAAGGCACCCGACAAAACGACCAATTTTCACGTCGATGTGAGGAAAATTAGCAAATGGACCTCCGCCAGCTGCCTGCGCTGAACGCGATTCGCGCGTTCGAAGCCGCCGCCCGTCACGAGAATTTCTCCCGCGCCGCCGACGAGCTGTACGTCACCCACGGCGCGGTCAGCCACCAGGTTCGCGCGCTCGAGGAGGAGCTCGGCGTGCAACTGTTCACGCGCAACGGCAAGCGGCTGTGCCTGACCGACGCCGGCATGCGCTACGCGCAGCAGGTCCGCACCGCGCTGATGCAGATCGCCGATGCGACGCGCGAGGTGCGCGCGAGCGACCGCGGACGGCGGCTGGTGGTGTCGATGCTGTCGTCGTTCGCCGCGCGCTTCATCACGCCGCGCATCGGCACGTTCATCGAGCGGCATCCGGAAATCGACGTCGAGTTGCAGTCCACCAACTCGCTCACCGACTTCGCGCGCGACGACGTCGATCTCGCGATCCGCTTCGGCTCCGGCAGCTATCCGGGGCTGCACGTCGAGCCGCTGTTCGAGGAAGTGTTCTTTCCGGCGTGCTCGCCGACGCTGAACGGCGGCAAGCTGCCGCAGACGCCCGCCGATCTCGTGCACTACAACCTGCTGCGCTCGGACGACGAGCTGTGGCGGCCGTGGTTCGACGCGGCGGGGCTCGATACGCTCACCGAGCCGAAACGCGGGATTCTGTACCAGGATTCGTCGAACCTGCTGCTGGCCGCGATCGACGGCCAGGGCATCGCGCTGGTGCGCCGCTCGCTCGCGGTGCACGACCTGCTGGACGGGCGCCTCGTGCGCCTGTTCGACATCGACGGGCAGAGCCCGTGGCACTATTTTTTCGTGTGTCCGCCGCCGCTCGTGAACACGCCGCGCGTGCAGGCGTTCAGGACCTGGCTGCTTCAGGAAGTCGCGGAGTACCAGCAGCTGTGCGACGAGCTGGACGCGCGGCGCGCGGCGGGGAAAACCCCCGCCGAGTGCGCGCAGGAAGGAGGATGGAAAGCGGCGCTCAGAGCACGACCTTGACCATCGGATGGCCGGTCAGTGCGCGGTAGATGTCGTCGAGCTGTTGCTGGCTCGTGGCGCGCACGGTGATCGTGAGGCCGGTGTAGTTGCCGCCGCTCGAGGCACGCTCCTCGATCTTCTCGACGTCGATCTCGTTGTCGTGGACGGCCACGACCTTGAAGATCGTATCCTTGAACTCCGGGTGCGCCTTGCCCATGATCTTGATCGGGAAGTCGCACGGAAACTCCAGCAGCGACTCCTTCCGGGCATCGATCGCGCCGGTGACCTCGATGGTTTTGGTCGGTTCGCTCATCACTTTCTCCGGGTTAGGTCAAACTGTTCAAACTCGCGTGCCTTCGCACGCTGGTACGCGTCGTACAACGCCGCGAACACGGGGCCCGGCTTGCCGCCCTGCACAGGCAGGTCGTCGAGCGACGTGACGGGCAAAATCTCCTTCGTGGCCGACGTGATCATGATCTCGTCCGCCGAGCGCAGCTCGGCTTCGCTGATCTCGCGCGCGACGAACGGAATGCCGCATTCGTCGGCCAGCTGCTCGACCAGCGCGTAGCGGATCCCTTCGAGGATCCTGTTGCTGCGCGGCGGCGCGTACAGCTCGCCGTTCTTCACGACCCACACGTTCGACGACGAACCTTCGGTCACGTTGTCGTCGCGCAGCTGGATCGTCTCGAACGCGTCGCGTTCGGCCGCATGCTGCGCCATCAACACGTTGCCGAGCAGCGAGATCGACTTGATGTCGCAATGCAGCCAGCGGCGATCCTCGGCCGTCACGCAGCGCACGCCCTGCGCGCGCTCCTGGTCCGACGGCAGGCGCAGCGGGCTCGTCATCGCGAACACCGTCGGCACCGTATTCGCCGGGAACGCGTGGCCGCGCTTCGCGACACCGCGCGTCACCTGCAGGTAGACGAGCGCATGGCCGTCGCCGAGGCCTTCCGCATTCGCGGCGACCACGCGCTCGATCAGCGCGCGCCAGCCGGCCGCGTCATGCGGATTGTCGATGCCGATCTTCTTCAGGCTGCGCGCGAGCCGGTCCAGATGCTGTTCGATCCGGAACGGCACGTGCGCGCCGTCATGCGCATAAACGGGGACGACTTCATACACGCCATCGCCGAAGATGAACCCGCGGTCGAGCACCGGCACGCGGGCTTCCGACAGCGGCACCAGTTCCTCGTGCGACGACACGCTGAGGTAGACGATCGGTTCGAATTCGGCTTGGCTCATGGCAATGACAGATGGGGATGAAGTCGTGAAAACAAAGGCCCGTCGCGCTTACTTCTTCTTGCTGAACATCAGCAGGATCGAGTCCCAGATACGGCCGAAGATACCCGCTTCCGGCACGGCCTGCAGCGCGACGACCGGGAACTCCGACAGCGTCTTGCCATCGGCGACGATCTTCACGGTACCGACCTGCTGGCCTTCCGCGAGCGGCGCGATCAGCGGCGCGTTGACCTCGACTTCCGGCTTGACCTTGTCGCCCAGGCCGCGCGGCACGGTCACCCACTGGTCGCCCTTCACGCCGACCTGCACGGTGTTTTCCTTGCCCTTGTAGATGCGCGGCGTCGACATCGCCTGGCCGCCCTTGAACAGGCGCACCGCGTCGAACGCGCTATAGCCGTAGTTCAGCATCTTCATGCTGTCCTGCGTGCGCTCGCCTTCCTTCTGCTCGCCCATCATCACCGACACGAGACGCCGCTGGCTGTCGACACCCGGGATCGCGCGCTTCGCCGACGCGATCAGGCAGTAGCCGGCCGCCTGCGTATGGCCCGTCTTCAGGCCGTCGACCGTCGGATCCAGCCACAGCAGGCGGTTGCGGTTGCCTTGGCGGATGTTGTTGTACTTGAATTCCTTCTCCGAGAAGATGCTGTAGTACTGCGGAAAATCGCGGATCAGGTGCGCGGACAGCTTCGCGAGGTCGCCGGCCGTCGTGTAGTGGTTCGGGTCGGGCATGCCGTTCACGTCGGCGAAGTGGGTGCCCTTCATGCCGAGGCGCGCCGCCTCGTCGTTCATCAGCGTGACGAACTGCCCTTCGCTGCCGCCGACGAGTTCGGCCAGCGCGATCGCGGCGTCGTTGCCCGACTGGATGATCATCCCGTACACGAGGTCGTGCACCGACACCGGCTTGTTCGCCTCGATGAACATGCGCGACTCGTCGGTGCCGACGCGGCGTACCGCTACGCTCGGCGTGACGATCTGCTCCATCGAGATCTTCTTCTTGTCGAGCGCCTCGAACACCAGGTAGGCCGTCATCAGCTTCGTCAGCGATGCGGGCTCGACGCGTTCGTCGGCGTTGCCCGATGCGAGCACCGTGTTGCTCGTCGCATCGACGAGCACCCACGAGCGCGCGTTCACGCCCGGCGGCGGCACCGCGCCCGGCATGAAGGTCGCGGGCGCGCCGGTGAACTGCTCGGCGGCGGCGGCCGGCGCGGCATGCGCGGCCTTGGCCTTGGCGGCCGGCTTCGCCTCGGCGACGACGATCGTCGACGCGAGCGCGACGGGCAGCATCACGCCGAGCGCGACGTTGCGCGCGGCGGTGCCGAAGGCGATGGAAGAAGCGAGGGACTTGAGGCCTTGGGGAGACAGACGCATGATCGATTCAGGCTGATGGCAGAAAGTGCGGCGCGAAACGCGCAAGGGTTGAACGGCAAGGCGGCGGGCGTTCCGGCGTTCGTCCGACTGCGTCGGACGGCGCGAAACGCGCCGGTTGGACTCGTGCGGACGCGTTCGGTTCGCGGCCGTCGCGAGCGGGCGGACAGGCGGCGAAACGAGCGCCGCATGGGCCCAGCCGGGCCGCGGGCGACGCGAATTGCGGCCATTATACGTGGCTGCGAACGGCGTTTTCGGGAACCGTGGCCCGGGCGGCCGCACGCCGACTTCGAGAGGATGGCGAGGCTTCGCTGCGAGAGAGGGTGATCGAAGCCGCGCGAAAGGCGTGCGCAGGCGCCGTGCAAGTCGGATTGCGCCGCGCCGCAGCGGGCATGTGCGACCGTGCCGTGACACGATGCGGCGCGATGTCGCGCGAGCGGCGACATCGCACGCGTGCGGCAGCGGCGCCGCACGCCGGGTTCAGCGCATCAACGCCACGCGTCGACGATGATGCGCTTCAGCACGTGCAGCTTGCGATGGAAGAAATGCTCGGCGCCGGGGATCACGACGACCGGCAGTTCCTGCGGCCGCGCCCAGTCGTACACCGACGCGATCGGCACCGTGTCGTCGGTTTCGCCGTGGATCACCAGCGTGTTCTCCGGCACCTCGGCGACCTGCCAGCGGCTCGCGGCCGTGCCGACGAACACCATCCGCTCGATCGTCTCGCCCGCGTCGCGCAGCCGCTTCGCGACATGCGACAGCACGAAGGTGCCGAACGAGAAGCCCGCGAGCACGAGCGGCAGGTCCGCACACGCGGGCTGCGCGCGCATGTGCGCGAGCACGGCAAGCAGGTCGTCGGCCTCACCGATGCCGTTGTCGTGCACGCCCTCGGTCGCGCCGACGCCGCGGAAGTTGGACCGGTACACCACGTAGCCGAGCTGGACCAGCGTGCGCGCAAGGGTTTGCGCGACCTTGTTGTCCATCGTGCCGCCGAACAGCGGATGCGGGTGCGCGACGAGCGCGATGCCGCGCGGCGCGGCGCTGCCGTCGCGCATGGCGTCCGGCAGGTCGACCGCGATTTCGATCTGCCCGACCGGGCCGGCGATCAGCGACTTCTGCGTATGAACGTTCATTCTGCCGGCCCGCTCAGATCTTCAGGCGCTCGACGACCTTGCCGTCGCGCAGGTGCGATTCGACGATCTCGTCGATGTCGGCCTGGTCGACGTACGTGTACCACGTGCCTTCCGGATACACGACCATCACGGGCCCTTCCTCGCAGCGGTCGAGGCAGCCGGCCTTGTTGATGCGGACCTTGCCGGGCCCCGCGAGGCCGAGTTCCTTCACGCGCTTTTTCGCGTATTCCTGCATGGTCTGCGCATCGCATTGCGCGCAGCTCGGACGCTCGGCGCCCGGGTCGCGCTGGTTCAGGCAGAAGAAGACGTGGTGCTGGTAGTAGGAATCCATGATGGTGACGAGCGGCCCGGCGCGGTGCCGGGCGGAAAGAGGGGCGATCGCCGTTGCGCGCGGCAACGGATGTGCGGACGATTATAACGAGCGGCGCGCGCCGCTGCCCGCGACCGAACCGTGGCCGCCCTGCCCGGCGTGCCGCGTCAGCGCCGCGGCGCGGCCGGCAGCCACGCGTGCTCGACGCGCTGGCCGAGCCAGATCAGCGCCGCGTAGGGCCAGATCCACGCGAGCCAGCGCGCGATGCTGTTGAAGTGCACGTAGCGGCCCTGCCGCCAGCCCGACAGCGTGAAGTCGAAGAACGGGTTGACGGGCAGCAGGTTGACGAGCGCCACGCCGGCCAGCAGCGCGAGCGCCGCGAGCAGCGCGCGCCACGCGGCCGGCACGCGCAATGCGAGCAGGGCCGCCGCGAAGCCGAGCTCGATGCCGAGCCGCGCACCGGGCGTCGCCCACACGACGACGAGGCCGGTGCTCGACTGCATGAAGGTCGCGGCCGCCTTCAGCGCGAGCGTCGCGACGACGAACCCGATCAGGAGCCGCACGCGCGGCGCGCGCTCGCGCATCGCGAGCGACGCGATCGCCAGCGCGGCGAACAGCATCAGGCCACCGAGCGCGGCTTCCCACGCGGAGTCGGACAGCCAGCCGTCGACACGCTCGGGCCATTCGCTCACGCGCCACGCGGCCGGCAGCCACGCGAGCAGCGCGTCCTGCATCGAGCCCTCGGCGCGTTCCCACAGCGCGGCCGGCCAGTCGCCGATGCCGAACAGGAACGGCGACGGAAACAGGATCGCGAACGGCCACAGTCCGGCGAGCAGCAGCGGCGTCGCGCCGTCGGGCTCGAACCACGCGAAGCGCAGCCGGCGCAGCGCGCCGCGCTCGAGCAGCGCGCCGGTGGCCGGTGCCGCGAGCGCCGCGCCGAGCAGCGCGCCGAGCGCGTTGGCCGCGAGGTCGAGATTCGACGCGACACGCGTCGGCAGGTAGGTCTGCAGCGCCTCCATCGACCCCGACAGCAGCACGCCGAGGCCGCCGATGATCAGCGTCGCGGCCACGCCGCGCCAGCGCGGATGCAGCGCGAGCACGCCGAGCGCGCCGAACGGCAGGTAGCCGAGCACGTTGGTGACCACGTCGAACGCGGTCACATAGCGCTGCATCGGCGCGAACAGGTAGTCGAACGGCCCGATGCCGAGCGACACCCAGCCGTCGAACGGATACAGCGATGCATAGACGACGAGCGCCGCATACGCGGCGAACGCCTGCCGCGCCAGCGACGACGCGCGCGACGTGCCCGGCGCGCTCATCGCGGCTGCGCGTGGTGCGTCACGGGTTGCCCGCGTACGCCTGCACGCCGACCCACGCGGCGATCTGCGACACGAGCTCGTCGCTCGCGGCCGCGAGCGCACGCGCGCCGCCTTCCGCATCGGGCGTGCTCGACGGCGCGCGCGCGACGAAGGTGCGCTGGCCGAGCACCTTGCCGTCCTGCATCAGCGTCGCGCGCGCGGTGACCGCGCCGTGGCTCTGCGACTGCCCGTCGAACACCTGCTCGAATTCGTTCAGGTCGACCTTCAGCGTCGGCGCGCGCACGCCGTCGGTACCTTCGAGCACCGCGCCGCGCGACGACAGCGCGCCGCGCAGCCGCTGCGTGAGCAGTTGCGCGGGTGGCGCGGTCCAGCGGCTGTCGCGATAGACGGCCATGCGCTGCGCATCCGCATACGCGAGGCGGTAGACGAACTTGTCCGTGTCGAGCGCGTCGGGCGCGGCGACGTCGAGCACCTTCAGCGCGGGCCCGGTGCCGGCCGTGACGACCGATGCGGCCGGCCCGAGGTCGTAGCGGACGTTCGACAGCGCCGCGGCGTTGCCGGCGCAGCCGGCAGCGAACGCGAGCGTCAGCACCGCGAGCGCGGTCGCTGCCGGACGCAGCGCGCGGTCAAGGATTCGTGGCATGGCATGTTCCTGCATGATGTTTCCGGTTTCGATGGCGTGATGGCCCGGTCTCGCGCCGGGCCGGTCGAGCGGCGGGCTGGCGATGCGCTTCATTTCCCGGCCGCGGCCCCGGCCCCGGCCCCCGGCCAGACGAAGCCCGCCTCGCCGGGCCCGGGCGCGGAGCCGGGCGAGCCGAACAACAGACTGCGCGGGTTGCGGCCGAGTTCACCGGCGACGTCCTTCAATTGCCGCGACGCATCGCCGACGCTGCCGGCCAGCGCGTTGAAACGCGGCAGCGTGTCGTACTGGACCCGCGCGTTCAGGTCGTTCAGCGCGACGCCGACCTGCTCGGCAGCCGAGCCGGCCTTGTTCAGGTTCGACACGAGCGGCCCGTTCGGCTGCAGCAGCGTGTTCGCCGATGCCATCGCGCGATCGACCTGGTGCATCGTCTCCGGCAGCGCGGCCACCGCCGGCGCGAGCTGCTTCGACAGCGTCGCCGCGCCGTCCGCCGCGTGCTGCAGGCTTTCGGCCGTCGCGCGCAGCTGCTCGCGCATCTCCGGCGACATCAGCGCGTTCGCGCTTTTCGCCGCCAGCTCGAGCTGCCGCAGCAGCACGTCGCCGCGCTCCTGGATCTGGTCGAACAGGCTCGGCCGCATCGGGATCTGCGCGATCGCCTTCGGCGACGACGGCAGCGGCGCCAGGTCGCGCCCCGTATCCTCGAGCTGCACGAACGCGATGCCCGTCACGCCCTGGAAGCCGAGGCTGCCGTAGGTCGACTGCGTGATCGGCGCGTCGCGATCGACGAGGATCCGGATCCGGATCTGGCCCGGATGCGCGCGATCGAAGCCGATCGACTGCACCTTGCCGACGTCGAGGCCGCGAAAACGCACGGCCGCATCGGGGAACAGGCCCGTCACGTTGGTGCGCGCGAGCAGGTCGTACGGCACGCGCACGGTACGGTCGACGTTGAACCAGAACACGGTGCCCGCGATCGCGAGCGTCAGCGCGATCGTGAACAGGCCGGCCCAGAACGCATGTGATTTGTTTTCCATTCGCGGGTTCCTTGCTTCTTGCCTTGCTTACAGATCGACGCTCGACGGCGCCGGTTCGAGGGCCGCCTTCGGCAGCTTCGCGCGCCGCTCGGGCGGCAGCGCCTGCAGTGCGCGGCGCCCGCGCAGCCCCAGGAAATATTCGTGGATGAACGGATGGTCGACGTTCGCGGCCTCCTCGACGGGGGCCGCGACCAGCACCTTGCGGTCGGCCAGCACCGCGACGCGCGTCGACAGCGCGACCATCGTGTCGAGATCGTGCGTCACCATCACGACCGTCAGCCCGAGCGTGCGGTGCAGCGTCGCGATCAGCTCGACGAATTCGTCGGACGCCTGCGGGTCGAGGCCGGCGGTCGGCTCGTCGAGGAACAGCAGCTCCGGCTCGAGCGCGATCGCGCGCGCGATGCCGACCCGCTTCACCATCCCGCCCGACAGCGCGGCCGGCATCTTCGACGCGTGCTTGCACGGCAGCCCGACCATCTCGAGCTTCAGCATCACGATGTCGTGCAGCAGGTCGGGCGGCACGCGGCCGAGCTCGCGCAACGGCTGCGCGACGTTGTCGAACACCGTCATCGACGAAAACAGCGCGCCCTGCTGGAACAGCATCCCCGAGCGCGTGCGCATCATCCGCGCGGTCGCGTCGTCGATCTTCGACGTGTCCTCGCCGAACACCTTGATCGTGCCCGACGTCGGCCGCTCGAGGCCGAGGATCTGCCGCACCAGCGTCGTCTTGCCCGAGCCCGAGCCGCCGACGATCGC
This sequence comes from Burkholderia sp. Bp8994, assembly GCF_003853805.1. NCBI lineage: Bacteria > Pseudomonadati > Pseudomonadota > Betaproteobacteria > Burkholderiales > Burkholderiaceae > Burkholderia > Burkholderia sp. Bp8994. The sequence goes on along the minus strand of NZ_QTQH01000018.1, from coordinate 32,190 downwards.
CACGATCTCGCCGCGCCGCACGTCGAAATCGAGCTTCTGGTGAATGATGTTGCGCCCGTAGCGCTTCGTCAGGTTGCGCACCTCGATCACGAGGTCGTCGCCGGGCACGGCGGCGCCCGGCGGCGTGCCGACCGAGCCTGCGCCGATTGCCGCGGCATGTGCGCTGGCGGCACCGGCCGCCGGTTCGTTCGACGCATTCATCCGAGCCCCACGTTCTGGAACAGGATCGCGAACACCGCGTCGGCCAGGATCACGACCGTGATCGACGAGACGACCGAGGTCGTCGTCCCTTCGCCGAGGCTCTGCGAGTTCGCCTTGATCCGGAAACCGAAATGACAGGCGACCAGCGCGATCAGCATGCCGAACACGACACCCTTGCCGATGCCGATGTACAGGTTCGCGATCGGCACGACGCCCGGCAGCGAGCGCACGAAATAGTTGACGTCGATGCCGAGCACCAGCTTCGCGGCGAGCGCGCCGCCGGTGAGCGCGATGATGTTGGTCCACATCACGAGCAGCGGCATCGCGACGCCGAGCGCGAGCACGCGCGGCAGGATCAGCCGCAACCCGTGCGGGATGCCCATCACGCGCATCGCGTCGAGCTCCTCGGTCACGCGCATCACGCCGATCTGCGCGGTGATCGCCGAGCCCGAGCGGCCCGCGACGAGGATCGCCGACAGCACGGGCCCCAGCTCGCGGATCACCGACAGCCCGAGGATGTTCACGATGTAGCGGTTCGCGCCGAACATCTGCAGCTGCTGCGCGGACAGGTAGCTCAGCACGATGCCGATCAGGAACGCGACCAGCGCGGTGATCGGCAGCGCCTGCGCGCCGGCGCTGTAGATGTTTGCCGAGGTTTCCTTCCACGGCATCGTCTGTGGGCGGCGCAGCACCGACAGCGCATCGAGGATCACGAGGCCGAACATCGCGATGCCGCCCTGCAGGTGTTCGGCGAACGCGAAGATCGCCTGGCCGAGGCGCGTGACGGGATCGAACCGCACGACGCGCTCGGGCGCCTCGCGCTGGCTGTCGAGGCGTTCGATCCGCTCGAAGATCGTGCGCTGCGTGGCGGACAGCTCGACGCCGGCCGGCAGCTTGCGGCCCCACACGCGCCACAGCGCCTGGCCGCCGACGTGGTCGAGTCGCTCGATGCCGGACAGATCCCATTCGTTCACGCGCCCGGACGCGATGCCCGCGATGCGGCGCGCGACCGCGCCGCGGTTGCGCGCAAGCGCGAGTGCGGTCCATTGGCCGTACAGGCGCACCGTCTGACCCTGGCCGCCGGCGTCGACCGACAGGCCGGGAGGAGTCTCGAAGTCCAAGGGCGGATTGTTTGCAAAAGGATGACAGCGGCCATTGTAGCGAACCGCCCGGCGCCGCGACGTGAGGATTGCCGCCGGGGCGCGCGGCCGGGCGCGACCTTTCATTCTTCCGTCACGTTTCCTTTCGATACTCTCACGCGCCGCACATCAGGCCGTCGGCGCCCGCGCCGCCATCTCGCGGCGCGCCTCGCGATTCATAGAACAGAACACCGAACAGGACAATCGATGCGTCTCCCCCCGCTTTCCCGCCGCCGCGCGACCGCCGCCGCCGCACTCGCCAGCCTCGCCTTCGCCCTCGCCGGTTGCGGCGGCGATGACGTCACCGCTCCGCCGTCATCGCAGACGCAGGCCCAGGCGCCCGCCGGCACGACCGCCACGCTCGCGCTGCTCGAAACGACCGACCTGCACACCAACGTGCTGTCGTACGACTATTTCAAGCTCGCCGCCGACAAGTCGCTCGGTTTCGAGCGCGTGTCGACGCTGATCGCGCAGGCGCGCGCGCAGTACCCGAACACGCTGCTGCTCGACAACGGCGACACGATCCAGGGCACCGCGCTGTCGGACTACCAGGCGCTCGTGAACCCGATCGGCTGCGACCAGACGCTCGCGATCTACAAGGTGATGAACGCCGCGAAGTTCGACGGCGGCGGGATCGGCAACCATGAGTTCAACTACGGGCTGCCGTACCTGTCGCAGGTGACCGGCAACACGTTCGACGTCGACGGGCTGCCGGCCCCCGCTCAGCAGAAGAAGTGCGCGGGCCCGAACTTCCCGCAGGTGCTCGCGAACGTGATCAGCGCGAGGACCAACGCGCCGCTGTTCACGCCGTACACGATCCTCACCCGCACGGTGACGGCCGTCACGCCCGACGGCAAGACCGTCAGCGCGCCGGTGAAGATCGGCATCATCGGCTTCACGCCGCCCGCGATCATGAGCTGGGACAAGCGCTGGCTCGACGGCAAGGTCTACACGACCGGCCTGAAGGAAGCGGCCGAGAAGTACGTTCCGGAGATGCGCGCGAAGGGCGCCGACCTCGTCGTCGCGATCTCGCACGGCGGCCTCGACAACACCGCGTACTCGCCGACGATGGAGAACGGCAGCTGGTGGCTGTCGAAGGTGCCCGGCATCGACGCGATGCTGATCGGCCACTCGCACCAGGTGTTCCCGGACGCGAACAGCACCGTGGCGCAGTTCAACCTGCCGGGCGTCGACAAGGCGAAGGGCACCGTCAACGGCGTGCCGACCGTGATGGCCAACTACTGGGGCAAGCATCTCGGCGTGATCAAGCTCGGTCTTGAGTTCGACGGCAAGACTTGGAGCGTCGACAAGTCGCAGACGACCGTCGAGGCGCGGCCGATCCAGAACGCGGACAAGAGCTACGTCGCCGCCGATCCGTCGGTGTCCGCCGCGATCGCCGCCGAGCACCAGGCGACGATCGACTACGTGAAGACGCCGATCGGCTCGACCGACTACCGGATGAACTCGTACTTCGCCGACGTCGGCGATCCGGGCGCGATCCAGATCGTCAACGAGGCGCAGGCCGACTACGTGAAGACCTACGTGCAGGCGAACCTGCCGCAATACGCGTCGCTGCCGGTGCTGTCGGTCAGCGCGCCGTTCAAGAGCGGCTTCGGCGGCGGCAGCGACTACACCGACGTCGCGCCCGGCGCGCTCGCGATCAACAACGCGGCCGACCTGTACCTGTATCCGAACACCGTGTACGCGGTGAAGGTGAGCGGCAGCGACGTGAAGAACTGGCTCGAGACGGCCGCGAAACGCTTCAACACGATCGACCCGACCCAGGCGACCGTGCAGCCGCTCGTCAGCAGCTTCCCCGGCTACAACTTCGACATGTTCACGTCCGCCGATCTCGCGTACGAGATCGACGTCACGCAGCCGGTCGGCAGCCGCATCAGGAACCTGACGTACAAGGGCGCGCCGATCGACCCGAACGCGCAGTTCATCGTCGCGACCAACAACTACCGCGCGAGCGGCGGCGGCAACTTCCCGGGCCTCGACGGCAGCAAGACGATCTTCGCGTCGCCCGACGCGAACCGCGACGTGCTGATCGCATTCATCAAGAAACGCGGCGCGATCACGCGCGCGGCCGACGGCGCGCAGCGCAGCTGGCGCTTCACGAAGCTCGCGAGCTCGGTCGCGCACGTGCGGTTCACGTCCGCGCCGAACCGGCTCGGCGACGCGGCGGCTGCCGGCCTGAGCGGCCTCACGCAGGTTGCGGCCGACGACGGCTCGGGCAAGAACCTCGCCGTCTACGAGATCGACATCACGCAATGACCATGAGACCCGCGATGCAACCGATCCGGACGATGCGGCCGGCCGAGGCCGGCTTCGCCGCCGCCGCGCGGCGCGTGCTGCGCGCGAAACTCCCGCCGGCCGCGTTGCTCGCGGCGGCGGCCGTGACCGTCGCGGCCGTGGTCGCCGCGACCGGCTGGCGCGCCGCCGGCCCCTCGCCGAGCGCCGCGCAGCTCGACGAATGGCAGGCGATGGTCGCGCAGGCCGTCGAGCCGCATGCGCTCGCGCAGTTGCGCGCCCTCGCGCGCCGCGGTTCGGGCGACGCGCAGGCGGCGCTCGGCATCGCGCTCGTCGATGCGCGCGAGCCGGGGCTGCGCGACGAGGGACGCGGCTGGCTGGAAACCGCCGCGCAGGCGGACGGCCGTGCCGACACGCCGGCCGCGCGGCGTGCGCAGCTGGCACTCGGCAAGGCTCTGCTGCTCGGCAGCGGCGACATCCCGAAGGATTACGCACGCGCCCGCGCGCTGCTCGGCGAAGCGGCCGGACAGGGCGATCCGGCCGCCGCGTATTACCTCGGGCTGATCTATCGCAGCGGCTACGGCACCGCCGCGGACGCCGTGCAGGCCGCGCACTGGTTCGAGCTCGCGTCGCGCGCGGACCTCCCGGCCGCGGACTTCATGCTCGCGAACGCGTACCGCGAAGGCAGCGGCGTGCCGCGCGACGAAGCGCGCGCGCTCGCGCTGTATCGCCGGGCGGCGGAACACGAGCTGCCGGAAGCCGTGCAGACGCTCGCGATGGCGTATCGCAACGGCGAGCTGGGGCTCAAGCCCGACGCGGACGAATTCCACGCGCAGTGGATCGAAACCGCGCATGCGCTGAAGCACCCGGTCATCGCGCCGTGATGCGCGCGAGCCGCCTGGCCGGGTGCCGTCGCGGCATCCGGCGTCAGGCGGCGCCGCTCCGCGCGGGTCGTTCCAGGCGCATGTACGAGTCGGACACGATCAGTCCGAAGACGATGTGATCGAGCGCGCTCACCCAGCCTCGCGCGTCGGCGAACCACGGAAACAACTGCGTCATCCCGTAGTAGTTGACGACGTACAGCAGCACGCCGAACACGGCCCCCGCCACGCTGGCCATCCCGATGCTCGAATCCAGGCTGAAACACGCAATGATCACGGCCAGGACCAGCGCAAATACGATCGACAACGCGAAGTGCACGCCCAGCGCGGCCAGCAGCGTCCCCACTTCGACCGTGGCCGACGGCGCGAGCGCGTCATCGCCGAAGTAGATGGCCGCGATCATGCGCAGCGGCGCCCACGCGTCGTGTCCGATGATTGCCGCCGCGACGACCTGGACGACGAGGAAAACCGCACCGGCCACGAACCCGCCGATCACGGCGGCTCGCCACACCGGAATGCGGCGCACGTAATGGTGCGAATGCATGTGGAGTTGCATGGCCACCTCCTTGAAAACGGTCGGCCGCCGCATCAGCGCCGGTGCCTATGCTACGTACCCGCTCGCACCGCCGACCATGCCGACTCGAGCGAGTTCATCAGCCGGCGACAGGCACACGTCGTCGGGAGCCCGGCGGCATCGGCGATCCGGCGCGTCTTGCGGTGAAGGCGCGCGAACAGGCTGGACGGGCTCGAACCCGAATGAAGCGGGTTCATCGCCATTTCCGTCGATGCGGCAACGACGAGGACGCGCCGGCGCGCGCCGATTCGTCTGCGTTACTGCCGGCAACACCGTCGAACGCGCCGCCAGAGCGGATACTTCGAACGTAGTCGTGCCGGTCGCCAAATTCAAGATGCCGGCCGGCGGCGGTACGCGACTGTGCCGGGTTCGGCAGGCGCAAGCGGCAACAGGCCCGCGGTCAAGCAGGACACAGACTGCGAGCATTCGCGCGCGCCCGTGCAAGCCGAGCCTGAAAAACAGATAGCCGAGCCGGATGCGCGGCCGTCACCGTCGATCTCGCTGCCGGTGCATCCAAGCGCCGCTTCCGCCCCTGTCGCTACAATAGCCACCATGAACGCCCCCACCTCCTCCGACACGCCCGATTCCGGCGACGCGCACATCGCGCGCAACCGGCTCGAGGCGCACCTGGATGCCGCGCCGCGCGCGTGGCCGCTCGACATCGTTGCCGCCACCGGCTCGACCAACGCCGACGTCGCGACGCGCCTCAAGGCGCTGCCGCGCGCCGCGAACGCGCTGCCCGCGCCGCTCGTGCGCGTCGCGTTCGAGCAGACGGCCGGCCGCGGCCGGCAAGGCCGCCCGTGGTTCGCGCAGCCCGGCAACGCGCTGCTGTGCTCGGTCGGCTGCATCGTGCCGCGCCCCGTGGACGCGCTCGGCGGCCTCAGCATCGCGATCGGCGTCGCGCTCGCGGAAGGGCTCGCCGCGCTGCCGCTCGACGCCCGCACGCGCGTCGCGCTGAAATGGCCGAACGACCTGCTGCTGACGGTCACCGACGACGGCACGCCGCGCATCGTCGGCAAGCTCGCCGGGATCCTGATCGAAACCGTCTGGACCACCGCCGACGCGACCGCCGTCGTGATCGGCTTCGGCATCAACGTGCGCGGCGCGGAAGCCGTCGCCGCGCAGGTCGACGCGCTGCGCGCGCGCGAAGCGACGCTCGCGAGCGGGCTGCCGCCGGCCGCGCTGTCGGCCGCGTGCGCATCGGCCAACCTCACCGATACGCTCGCCGCGGCGCTGAACGCGCTCACCCCCGCCCTCGCGCAGTTCGGCACCGACGGGCTCGCGCCGTTCCTGCCGCGCTGGCACGCGCTGCACGCGTACGCGGGGCGCGAAGTCGTGCTGCTCGAACAGGGTGTCGAACGCGCGCGCGGCATCGCGACCGGCATCGACGCGACCGGCCAGTTGCTGCTCGACACGCCCGATGGCGTGCGGGCGATCGCGGCCGGCGACGTATCGCTGCGCGAAGCGCAATGAACGAACCGCATCTGCTGATCGACGCCGGCAACAGCCGGATCAAGTGGGCGCTCGCCGACGCGCAGCGCACGCTCGTCGACACCGGCGCGTTCGGCCATACGCGCGACGGCGGCGCCGACCCCGACTGGTCGGCCGTGCCGCGTCCGCGCGGCGCATGGATCTCGAACGTCGCGGGTGCCGACGTGGCCGCCCGGCTCGACGCGCTGCTCGACGCCCGTTGGCCCGGCCTGCCGCGCACGACGATCCGCTCGCGGCCCGCGCAATGCGGCGTGACGAACGGCTATACGACGCCCGAACAGCTCGGCAGCGATCGCTGGGCCGGTTTGATCGGCGCGCATGCGGCGTTTCCGGGCGAGCATCTGCTGATCGCGACGTTCGGCACGGCGACGACGCTCGAAGCGCTGCGGGCGGACGGTCGTTTCACCGGCGGGCTGATCGCGCCGGGCTGGGCGCTGATGATGCGCGCGCTCGGCACGCACACCGCGCAATTGCCGACGCTGACCACCGACATCGCGAGCGGGCTGCTCGCGGGCGCGCAGGCCGAGCCGTTCCAGGTCGATACGCCGCGCTCGCTGTCGGCCGGCTGCCTGTACGCGCAGGCGGGGCTGATCGAACGCGCGTGGCGCGATCTCGCCGATGCGTGGCAGGCCCCCGTGCGGCTCGTGCTGGCAGGCGGTGCGGCCGACGACGTCGCGCGTGCGCTGACGCTGCCGCATACGCGGCACGATGCGCTGATCCTGTCCGGGCTTGCGCTGATCGCCGTGGAAGCGGCGGCGCAGGATTGACGTAAAACCGGCCGGCATCGCGCCGGCCGCATCGACGGATGCCCGGCTGCGGGCTTCGTCGCGGTGACGATGGAAAAACGGGCGCCGGTGCCTGGCGCCCCTGCGGAGAGCCCGGCCGCATGCGGCCCCGGTCGACGCGAACGATCGCCGGCGACGACGACGACGCCCGCCGTGCGACCGTCCCGACTGAACGACTGAACAACGACGAGGAGTGTCGACGATGCTGCGCTGGCTGATCGCTGTTCTCTTTCTCGCGAACCTGCTCGCGTTCGTCGCCGTGCGCGGCGTGTTCGGGCCGCTGCCGGCGGCCGGTCCGCGCGAACCGGGCGTGCTGTCCCGGCAGGTGCGGCCCGAGGCGCTGCATGCGATGCCGCTCGCGCAGGCGGCCGATCAGCCGGTGATCGGCGGCCCGATCGGCGCGCCGGCCGTCCCGGCCGAGCCGTTCGCGGCATCCGCGCCCTGACGGCGCGGCACCCGCATCAGGACTGCTGCGCGCGCACCTTCTTCAGCAGCGCGGTGGTCGAGCGGTCGTGCTCGAACGGAATCGCGAGCGCCCGCCCGCCCCAGCCGCGCACGATCGCCGATTCCGGCAGCGCGTCCATGTCGTAGTCGCCGCCCTTCACGAGAATGTCCGGACGGACGGCCTCGATCAGCGACACCGGCGTCTTCTCCTCGAACTTCACGACCCAGTCGACGCTTTCCAGCGCCGCGAGCAGCGCCATGCGGTCGTCCTCGCGGTTGATCGGCCGGTCGTCGCCCTTGCCGAGCATGCGCACCGACGCATCGCTGTTCACGCCGACGATCAGGCATGCGCCGAGCGCCTTCGCATCGGCGAGATAGGTGACGTGGCCACGGTGCAGGATGTCGAACACGCCGTTCGTGAACACGACGGGCGAAGGCAGCGAAGCGCGCAGCGCAACCAGGGCGTCACGGGTGATCAGCTTGCGTTCGAAGGTAGCGGACATGATGGATTTCGGATGGCGTGAGCGGCGCGCGGTGCACGTCGCGACGGAACACGGCGGCGCCAGATAAAAAGCCCGCCGGATCGCCGGGCGGGCTTCATGCGGGAATACGGGGCGGCGAGCGCGGCCGGCGGCGCTTCACGCCGGCTGCGACGCCGCGCGGCCTCAGGCCGGTTGCGCGGCCGACGACGGGCCGCTTTCGGACTGCAGGCGGCCGGTGACTTCCTTGCGATAGCGGTTCAGTTCCTGCGCGGTCGCGAAGGTGCGCTCGAACAGGATCGACAGGTTGTGCAGGATCCGCTCGACGACCTTCTTTTCCCACTCGCCGTCGAAACGGATCTGCTCGTCGAGCCAGCGCTCGAGCCATTCCGGATCGGGCAGGCGCGACTGCACGGTGTCGCGCGGGAACAGCGCCTGGTTCACGTGCAGGTTGGTCGGGTGCAGCGGCTTCTCGGTGCGGCGCGCCGACGCCATCAGCACGCCGATCTTCGCGAACGCCGCGCGCGCGACGTCGCCGCAGTTGTTCAGCGCCTTCTTCATGTAGCGCAGGTAAGCGCCGCCGTGGCGCGCTTCATCGCGCGAGATCGTTTCGTAGATGTGCTTGATGACCGGCTCGGTGTGCCAGTCGGCCGCGCAGCGATACCAGTGGTTCAGGCGGATCTCGCCGCAGAAGTGCAGCATCAGCGTCTCGAGCGGCGGCGCCGGGTCGAACTCGAAGCGCACCGCGTGCAGTTCCTCTTCGGTCGGCACCATTTCCGGCCGGAAGCGGCGCAGGTATTCCATCAGCACGAGCGAGTGCTTCTGCTCCTCGAAGAACCACACGCTCATGAACGCGGAAAAATCGCTGTCGTGCTGGTTGTCGCGCAGGAACATTTCCGTCGCGGGCAGCGCCGACCATTCGGTGATCGCGTTCATCTTGATCGTCTTCGCCTGCTCGTCGGTGAGCAGCGAAGCGTCGAACTTGTCCCACGGAATGTCCTTCTCCATGTCCCAGCGGACAGCTTCGAGCGACCTGTAAAGTTCCGGATAAAGCATGGTGTTCATGATGGTCCCACCCCTGTTCTGCGCAATGCGACTTCTCTAAACGTGACTGTTGCCGCGCGGGCGCGCGAACGCGCTTTTTGCAGCCAAGACTCTAATTTTACGCGTGAATCCAGCCCCCGGACGCAGATTCCGCGTTCGGCAGCCGGGCGGCCGCGTAGCCGCCTTGAAGCACGCCGCGACCCCGCTCCACTCGAACGGAACCGACCGCGCGTGCCTGATGTGGGGGCCGGCGCAGGCCGGCTCGGTGGCGAGCCCGCCCGGCGCCACGCGGTCCCCGGACGGGTTCCCGTGCGACCGCCGGACCGGCGGGCTGCTCGATATGGTGTATACGGCGGCGGCCATGATAGCACGCACACATGACGGTTCCGAGACGCGGAACCGGTCGCGGGCCGCCAACGGCGGTGCGGCGATCGGTCGCATGCCCCGTCGCGAAAACGCAACCGAAATGTAAGCTGAGTCGCTTTCGGGCCTGCCCGGGCCTGTCGGTCAGACCCGTATTTCGCCTGTCGCGAGACCGCCTTCGGGCGGCGTGCCGGCCGCCGGCGCGCTGCCGCCGTCGGCCCGGGCGATCCAGTCCGCCAGCGTGTCGCGCTGCGCGCGTCCGTCGCGGTAGCCGAGTTCGATCAGCTCGCGCGTGAACGCCTCCTCGAACAACAGGTAGCTCGCGAACGACGCGCCGGCCGGCTGGCTGCCGCCGATTGCGCCGAGCAGCCCGCGCATCGTCGCCGGCATCTGCTTCAGGTGTTTCGCGGCGATCAGCTCGATGCGCTCGGACGGCGCGATCGCGAGCACGTCGACGTGCCGCCAGCCGCTGTCGACTTCGACCTGGTGCGGCAAATGCTCGATCATCCGGTTGATGTGCTCGATCCGCTCGATGTCCGAGCCGATCGAGTCGAGAAACACGCTCGCGAGCACCTGCTGGCCGATCTGCGCGGGCGTCGGGTAACCGCGCACCAGCCCCGAGCCGTTCGCGGCGGGAATTTCGGGCCGCGGATCGGCCGCGCCGACGACGACGATCCGGTCCGCGCCGAAGTGGATCGCCGGCGACAGCGGCGCGACCTGGCGGATCGACCCGTCGCCGAAGTATTCGATCTGGCCGTCGAGCACGAGCGGCACGGCCGGGAACACGAACGGAATGGCCGACGACGCGAGCAGGTGCGACGCCGACAGATCGACGAGCCGTGCGGTGCGCTGCGCGCGCCGCCATGCCTGGATCGGCTCGGCGGCCTGGTAGAAGGTCAGGTGCCGGCCGCTCGAATAGCTGAGCGCCGTCACCGACAGCGCATGCAGCAGGCGGGCCTCGAGCATCTGCTCGATCCGGTGGAAGCTCAGCTCGCGCTGCAGCAGGTGCGCGAGCGGCGCGTTGTCGAGCAGCCCGCGCGGCGAGCGGCGCGCCGCCCAGCCGAAGGTCATCGTCGCGAGCCAGCGTGCGCCCGCCGCCGCGATGCCGAGCCAGTCGGTGCGATACACGTAGTCGGCGCGCAGCGGCTCCCAGAATTCGAGCAGGCGCCGCACGCCGTGCGAAAAGTCGTCCGCGTGGCTTGCGATCGACGTCGCATTGATCGCGCCGGCCGATGACCCGCAGACCACCGTGAACGGCACCGTCTGCCGGTTCGGATCGGCCTCGCGCGCGATTTCGGCCAGCGCCTTCAGCACGCCGACCTGATAGGCGGCGCGTGCGCCGCCTCCCATCAGCACGAGCGCGAGCCGCATGATCGACCTGCTATCCGGTTCGCGTCACGTCGAGCGCTTCGGCGGACGCGTTTCGGGCGACGAAGCGGCTGCCGCGCGCGCCGCGGCCGAATCGGCCGGCTTCGCGCGCTTCGCGGCCGGCTTGCGCGGCGCGGCGGCCGCGGCCGGCGCGGGCTGTGCCGTCCGCGCGGCCGGTGCGGCCTGCTCGGGCGGTGCGGCGTCGTCCGGTGCCGCGGGCTGCGCCCCCGGCTGCGTCATCGCGAGGCTCGCGAGCTGGTTGAACTGCGCCTGCAGCAGATTCCACCAGCCGGCCGGATCGAACGCCTGTTGCGCGGTGTCGCCAGCCGGCGGCGCGTCCGCGGCGGCGGCGTCCGGCGCTTGCTGCGCGTCGGCGCGCGGCGCGGACGCCGCTTGCGCGGCCGCAACCGCGGCCTCCTCGGCCGCCGACATCGAGCTTTGCGCGAACGCGCCGAACGCGCGCAGCGTCGCGAGCGTCGCGCGCTGCACCTCGAGTGCCTGGATCGCGGACTGCAGCATCCCGAGATTGAGCTTGAGCCATTGCTCGACCGCACGCAGATCGGTGATCCGCTTGTCGAGTTCCTCGACGCTCGTGAGCGGCGCCATCATGTCGGACATGCTCGACAGCGAAGGCGGCAGCCCCGACGCGGTGCCGGGAAACGACGCCATCCCGCCGAACGGCGTCATCCGCATCATGTCCCACATCCGGTCGAGCATGTCGGCAGGCTTGAAACCGGCAAAGCCGGCGAAAGGATTGGAGCCGGGGGCATCGGTCGTCATACGGGCGTCCTGGTTGACTGGGGGAGCGAAGCGGCCGGCACGGATCGAGCGGCCGCCTTTGGTTCGATCATAACGCGCGTCAGAACGGTGCGTCGCCGGGGAAGTCGGGCGGGCGCCGCTCGCGCAGCGAGCGGATGCCTTCCTGCACGTCGGGCCCGGAGAAGCCCATGAATTCGAGTGCGAGCGACGTATCGAACGTCGGCCCGGCGCTGCGCAGCCAGTTGTTCAGCGCGTACTTGGTCCAGCGGATCGCCGACTGCGATCCGTGCGCGAGCCGCTCGGCAACGTCGTACGCCTTCGGCAGCAGGTCGGCCGGCTCGACCGCGAGCGACACGAGGCCGATCCGCTCGGCCTCCTCGCCGCTCACCGGTTCGCACAGCAGCAGGTAGTACTTCGCCTTCGCCATCCCGCACAACAGCGGCCACACGATCGCCGCGTGATCGCCGGCCGCGACGCCGAGCCGCGTATGGCCGTCGATGATGCGCGCGTCCTTCGCGGCGATCGAGATGTCGGCGAGCAGTCCGGCGACAAGCCCCGCGCCGACGGCCGGGCCGTGCATCGCGGACACGATCGGCTTGCTGCAGTTGATCACGTTGTAGACGAGGTCGCGCGCCTCGCGCCACACGCGCGCGCGCACGTCGAAGTCGTTCGCCATCGCCTCGACGAGCGCGAGATCGCCGCCCGCCGAAAAGCCCTTGCCCTCGCCGCGGATCACCGCGACGCGCGTGTCGGGATCGCGGTCGACGTCGCGCCAGATGTCGGCGAGCTCGCGATGCATGTGCTCGTTCGCAGTCGCGAGACCGCTGCGGTTCGCGCCCTCGCCGCTCATCACGATGTCGAGCACGCCGTGATCGCGGCGTGTCACCTTCAGTGCTTCGTAACCGCCGTATGCGGCGAGATCGGCCATGCGCAGCTCCCGGGTTCTCGAGACGCCTGAAGCGCCTGAATCGAGTGTAGCCAAGCCCGCGCGGGCAAACATCAGGCGAAACCCGGCGCGCGGGCCGGGGCCGGGTTTCGCGTCGACTGGCGCGTTTGCGTCAGGCCGCGCCGTCGGGCGGCGCGACCGCCTGCTCGATCGCGCCGAAGATCGACTTGCCGGCCGCGTCGAACATCTCGATGCGCACGGTGTCGCCGTAGCGCATGAATTCGGTCTGCGGCGCGCCGTGCTCGATCGTCTCGAGGCAGCGCTTCTCGGCGATGCAGCAGTAGCCGCGCTTCGCGTCCTTGTTCGACACCGTGCCCGAGCCGACGATCGAGCCGGCACGCAGGTTACGCGTCTTCGCCGCGTGCGCGATCAACTGGCCGAAGTGGAACACCATGTCGGTGCCCGCGTCGGGCTGGCCGACCTTCCTGCCGTTCCAGTGGACGATCATCGGCCGGTGCACGCGGCCTTCGCGCCATTCGTCGCCGAGCTCGTCGAGCGTCACCGCGACCGGTGCGAACGCGGTGGCCGGCTTGCTCTGGAAGAAGCCGAAGCCCTTCGCGAGTTCGGCCGGAATCAGGTTGCGCAGCGACACGTCGTTCACGAGCGTGACGAGCCGCACGGCCTTCAGCGCGTCGTCCGGCGACGCGCTCATCGGCACGTCGCCGGTGATCACCGCGACTTCGGCCTCGAAGTCGATGCCCCATTCCTCGGACGGACACACGATGTCGTCGCGCGCGCCGAGGAAATCGTCGCTGCCGCCCTGGTACATCAGCGGATCGGTCCAGAACTCCGGCGGCATCTCGGCGCCGCGCGCGCGACGCACGAGCTCGACGTGGTTCACGTACGCGGAGCCGTCGGCCCACTGGAACGCGCGCGGCAGCGGCGCCATGCAGTTCGCCGCATCGAACGCGAACGCGTTGCGTGCGCGGCCGTGGTTCAGCGCGTCGTAAAGGTCGCGCAGTTGCGGCGCGTAGAACGCCCAGTCGTCGAGGACGCGCTGCAGCGTCGGCGCGATCGCATCGGCGATCGCCGCGGTGTGCAGGTCGCGCGACACGACGATCAGCTGGCCGTCGCGCGTGCCGTCCTTCAGCGATGCAAGTTTCATGGGGTATCTGCCGTTTTAGTGACGATGGAGGGAATCTATTTTACGATGGTGAATCCGTGCGGCGCGCCACGATCGTGCGCGCCGTTTTCGTCCCGACCCTTGCCGCCTTGTCGCGCCCCCGTTGCCCATGCCTGCCAGCCCGCTTCCCGACGACGATCCCGCCGATTCCGACACCGACGACACCGGCGCCGGCGAACACGGTGAAGGCGGCGAGAAGCTCCGTTCCGGCATCCAGTCGATCGAGGTCGGCTTCCGCCTGCTCGATGTGCTCACGAGCGAGCCGCGCGCGATGATGCTGCGCGACCTCGCGCAGCGCGCGGGCATGAGCCCGGCGAAGGCGCACCGCTACCTGGTCAGCTTCTCGCGGCTCGGCGTCGTGTCGCAGGATCCCGTGTCGGGCCGCTACGAGCTCGGCGGCTTCGCGCTGCAAATGGGGCTCGCGCGGCTCGCGCGCGTCGACGGCGTGAAGCTCGCGCGGATCGCGCTGACGGAGCTGCGCGACCGCGTCGACCAGACGGTCGGCATCGCGGTGTGGGGCAACCAGGGGCCGACGATCGTGCACTGGATGGAATCGAGCCATCCCGCGAAGGCGTCGCTGAAGCTCGGCGACGTGATGCCGCTGCTCGGCTCCGCGACGGGCCTGCTGTTCGCCGCGTACCTGCCGCGCAGCAAGACCGCGGCGATGCTCGAACGCGAGCTCGCCGACACGCGCCGCTCGCCGCATCACGGCGGCCCGCGCACGCTCGACGAGGTCGAGGCGGTGCTCGCCGACGTGCGTGCGCATCAGGCCGCGCGCGTCGAAGGGATGCTGCTGCCGACGATCCATGCGTTCTGCATGCCGGTGTTCGACGCGGTCGGCGAACTCGCGCTCGCGATCGTCGCGCTCGGCCAGGAAGGCATGTTCGACATCGCGTGGGGCGGCGAAATCGACACCGCGCTGCGTGCCTGCGCGCAGAAACTGTCCTACGAACTCGGCTATAGTCCGGACGCGCGCGACGCCTGACACGCCGGACACGCCGGGCGCGCAACACACGTGCGACACCCGCGCGATGTACCGCGAACGCGCGGCGCATCCGGCGGTCCGACGGCTGTGACGCGCGCTGCGCGCCGCGACCGCCCCAACCCTGTACCGTTTCGCCGATGCCGCCTGCCGACACCCGTCCTCGTCACGCCCCGCCCCGCCGCTGGCTGCGCGTGGGCATCGCGCTCGTGGTCGTGCTGGTGCTGCACGCGCTTGCGGCCTTGTGGCTGACGCGCAGCCGCGACGCGTTCACGCCGCCCGCGCCCGCCGCGATACCGGTGCAGATCGAATTGCTGAAGCCGCAACCGATCGAGCGCCAGCCTGCGCCCAAGCCGGCCGAACATCCGATAGAACATCCGGCCGAGCAGGCGCCGGCGAAACCGGCTCCCGCCACGCCGAAGCCTGCACCGAAGCCCGCGCCGTCGCCCGAGCCGGTCCTCACGTCGACGCAGACGGCCGAGCACGGCGAGCCGCCGCCGGCCGCCGCCTCCGCCGCGAGCGGCACGACAGGCGCATCGGGCGCGCACGCGGCATCGTCCGGCGATGCCGCCGGTGGCGCCAGTGCCGCGACGCCGGGCCCCGCGACGAGCGGCGTGAAGTTCGCGGCGCCGCCGCCCGGCGACCTGCAGTACGACACGTTCTACAACGGGATGCAGAACATGATCGGCACGATCCACTGGCGCACCGACGGGCGCACCTACGATCTGTCGGTGTCGATGCCGGTGCCGTTCGTCGGCCCGTTCTCCTACCGCAGCGAAGGCCGCATCGACGCATTCGGCGTCGCGCCCGACCGCTATATCGAGAAGCGCGGCAAGCGGCCCGAGGACATCGCGATCTTCAACCGCGAGATCCGCCAGGTGGTCTTCACGCGCACGCCGAACAACGCGCCGCTGCCCGACGGCGTGCAGGATCGCTTCAGCATGCTGATGCAGCTGTCGGGGCTCGTGCGCGGCAATCCGGCCATGTACAAGCCGGGCGTCACGCAACAGTTCTTCGTGATCGACAACAACAGCGGCGAGACCTGGCCGATCACGGTGATCGGCGACGAGGACGTGCAGACGCAGGCCGGCATCATCCGGGCACGCCATTTCATGCGGCTGCCACGCCGCGACGGCGACACGCGCCGCATCGACATGTGGCTCGCGCCGTCGCTCGACTGGCTGCCCGCGAGGCTCGTACAATCGGAACCGAATGGTTCGCAGATCGAGCTGCTGTGGCACGGCCGGCTCGCCCCGCCGGATGCACCGACCGCCGGCGCGACGCAAGGCGCAACGAAGGAAGGCGCAACCAACGCGCCTGCCAGCACACCGGCCGCGGAGCCGGCACAACCCGCGCCGCCGCCCGCCGTGCAACCGCCAGCGCCAGCGTCTGCACTGCCGGCCTCGGCGCCGTCCGCGCCGTGACGGTCGACCAATCGGCAATTTCGACCGATTAAAGGACTCGCCGAAATGGCCGATGACACTCTTTAACAACTATTTCAGTCCACCGGATCACAATAAGAAACGTTTGATAGACATTGGTTTCTAACCGATACACCCCACGCAAACGGGAGAACGGGGTGTGCAGCGCAAGCCCCTTGAAACCGGCACAGCCCGCCCCACCTACGGGACAACAAGGCCAGATGCCACTGCGAAGAGGAGTGCCGCCATGCAAATGATCTACAACAGCCCCAACTACTGCGTCGTCGAATTTGCGCCGCAGGCCGGCCACCATCTGATGAATGCCGGCGGATACGAAATCGTCGACAAGAACGCCCAGCGCGAGATCTTCATCGACGGCGAGCTCGCCGAACGATTCCGCGCACACGTGAAGCAGCTGATCGAGGATGAACCGTCGCTCGACGAAGTGGACGAATTCCTCGGACAGTTCGACAGCCTGATGATGATGCCCGTCGTCCTGCACTGACGACCCGCGGCCCGGCGCATCGCCGGGCCATTCGCCGCACTGAAGCGGCGCCGCGAGCACTCCGATCCAAGCCCCCGTCCGGTTCGCCGGGCGGGGGTTTTCGTTTGATGCGGCCGGTGCGCGACCCGCATACGGGTACGCACGTTCATTGCGCGCAGACCGCACGCACGCAGGCATCGGGCCCGCACCGTTGCCTGCACCACGACCGTGCGCGCCACCCGCATGCCGCGCCGGCCGGCTGCGCGCCGCGCGAGGCCGGGCGGCGCCCCGGCGCACCGGCTACAATGACGGTTTTCCCGTCTTCGCCGGTCTCTCGCCCATGTCTGCGACTCCTCTCGCCGCTTCCACCCCGCTCGACGCGCCCTACACGCGTGGCGCCGCACTGCCCGCGCTGCTGAAATCGCGCATCCTGATCCTCGACGGCGCGATGGGCACGATGATCCAGCGCTACAAGCTCGACGAGGCCGCGTATCGCGGCGAGCGCTTCAAGGATTTCCCGCGCGACATCAAGGGCAACAACGAACTGCTGTCGCTCACGCAGCCGCAGATCATCAGCGAGATCCACGACCAGTACTTCGCGGCCGGCGCGGACATCGTCGAAACCAACACCTTCGGCGCGACGACGGTCGCTCAGGCCGACTACGGGATGGAAGACCTCGTCGTCGAGATGAACGTCGAATCGGCGCGGCTCGCGCGCGAATCGGCGGCCCGCTACGCGACGCCCGACAAACCGCGCTTCGTCGCGGGCGCGATCGGGCCGACGCCGAAGACGGCGAGCATCTCGCCGGACGTCAACGACCCGGGCGCGCGCAACGTCACGTTCGACGAGCTGCGCGACGCGTATTACCAGCAGGCGAAGGCGCTGCTCGACGGCGGCGTCGACCTGTTCCTCGTCGAGACGATCTTCGACACGCTGAACGCGAAGGCCGCCCTCTTCGCGCTCGACGAACTGTTCGAGGACACCGGCGAGCGCCTGCCGATCATGATCTCGGGCACCGTGACCGACGCATCTGGCCGCATCCTGTCGGGCCAGACGGTCGAGGCGTTCTGGAATTCGCTGCGCCACGCGAAGCCGCTCACGTTCGGCCTGAACTGCGCGCTCGGCGCGGCGCTGATGCGTCCGTACATCGCCGAGCTCGCGAAGCTGTGCGACACCTACGTGTCGTGCTACCCGAACGCGGGCCTGCCGAACCCGATGAGCGACACCGGCTTCGACGAGACGCCGGACGTCACGTCGGGCCTCCTGAAGGAATTCGCGCAGGCCGGGCTCGTGAACCTCGCCGGCGGCTGCTGCGGCACGACGCCCGAGCACATCGCCGAGATCGCGAAGGCGCTCGCCGACGTGAAACCGCGCCGCTGGCCGAGCCAGTACAGCGACGCCGCCTGACCGACCGCATCAACGCCCGCCCTACCTCATACGAATTCGCACCGCCATGACCGATCACATGATGCGCCTTGCCGGCCTCGAGCCGTTCAACGTCACGTCCGGAACGCTCTTCATCAACGTCGGTGAACGCACCAACGTCACCGGCTCGAAGGCATTCGCGCGGATGATCCTCAACGGCCAGTTCGACGAGGCGCTCGCGGTGGCGCGCCAGCAGGTCGAGAACGGCGCGCAGGTGATCGACATCAACATGGACGAGGCGATGCTCGATTCGAAGGCGGCGATGGTGCGCTTCCTGAACCTGATCGCGTCCGAGCCGGACATCGCGCGCGTGCCGATCATGATCGACTCGTCGAAGTGGGAAGTCATCGAAGCCGGCCTCAAGTGCGTGCAGGGCAAGGCGATCGTGAACTCGATCTCGCTGAAGGAAGGCGAGGACGCGTTCCGCCGCCACGCGAACCTGATCCGCCGCTACGGCGCGGCCGCGGTCGTGATGGCATTCGACGAGACGGGCCAGGCCGATACCTACGCACGCAAGACCGAGATCTGCAAGCGCTCGTACGACTTCCTCGTGAACGAAGTCGGCTTCCCGCCGGAAGACATCATCTTCGACCCGAACATCTTCGCGGTCGCGACCGGCATCGAGGAGCACAACAACTACGCGGTCGACTTCATCGAGGCGACCCGCTGGATCAAGCAGAACCTGCCGTACGCGAAGGTGAGCGGCGGCGTGTCGAACGTGTCGTTCTCGTTCCGCGGCAACGACCCGGTGCGCGAGGCGATCCACACCGTGTTCCTGTATCACGCGATCCAGGCGGGCATGGACATGGGTATCGTGAACGCGGGCCAGCTCGGCGTGTACGCCGATCTCGACCCGGAGCTGCGCGAGCGCGTCGAGGACGTGATCCTGAACCGCCGCGACGATTCGACCGACCGACTGCTCGAGATCGCCGACAAGTTCAAGGCGGGCGGCGCGAAGAAGGAAGAGAACCTCGAGTGGCGCAACCAGCCGGTCGAGAAGCGGCTTTCGCATGCGCTCGTGCACGGCATCACGAACTTCATCGTCGAGGATACCGAGGAAGTCCGCGCGAAGATCGCCGCGGCCGGCGGCCGTCCGATCAACGTGATCGAAGGCCCGCTGATGGACGGGATGAACATCGTCGGCGACCTGTTCGGCCAGGGCAAGATGTTCCTGCCGCAGGTCGTGAAGTCGGCGCGTGTGATGAAGCAGGCCGTCGCGCACCTGATCCCGTTCATCGAGGAAGAAAAGCGCCTGCTCGCGGAAGCGGGCGGCGACGTGCGCGCGAAGGGCAAGATCGTCATCGCGACCGTGAAGGGCGACGTGCACGACATCGGCAAGAACATCGTGTCGGTCGTGCTCCAGTGCAACAACTTCGAAGTGGTCAACATGGGCGTGATGGTCCCGTGCAACGAGATCCTCGCGAAGGCGAAGGTCGAGGGCGCGGACATCATCGGGCTGTCGGGCCTCATCACGCCGAGTCTCGAGGAAATGGCGTACGTCGCGTCCGAAATGCAGCGCGACGACTACTTCCGCGTGAAGAAGATCCCGCTGCTGATCGGCGGCGCGACGACCTCGCGCGTGCACACGGCCGTGAAGATCGCGCCGCACTACGAAGGCCCGGTCGTCTACGTGCCGGACGCGTCGCGCTCCGTGTCGGTCGCGTCGAACCTGCTGTCGGACGAAGGCGCGGCGAAGTACCTCGACGAGCTGAAGTCCGATTACGACCGGATCCGCGACCAGCACGCGAACCGCAAGGCGCAGCCGATGGTCACGCTCGAGCAGGCGCGCGCGAACAAGACGAAGATCGACTGGGCGGGCTACCAGCCCGTGAAGCCGAAGTTCATCGGCCGCCGCGTGTTCAAGAATTACGACCTGAACGAACTCGCGAACTACATCGACTGGGGCCCGTTCTTCCAGACCTGGGATCTCGCGGGCCCGTACCCGGCGATCCTGAACGACGAGATCGTCGGCGAATCGGCGCGGCGCGTGTTCTCCGACGCGAAGTCGATGCTCGCGCGCCTGATCCAGGGCCGCTGGCTGACCGCGAACGGCGTGATCTCGCTGCTGCCGGCGAACACGGTCAACGACGACGACATCGAGATCTACACCGACGAGTCGCGCTCCGAAGTGCTGATGACGTGGCGCAACCTGCGCCAGCAGAGCGTGCGTCCGGTGGTCGACGGCGTGATGCGCCCGAACCGCTCGCTTGCCGACTTCATCGCGCCGAAGGAATCGGGCGTCGCCGACTACATCGGCATGTTCGCGGTGACGGCCGGCCTCGGCGTCGACGTGAAGGAAAGGCAGTTCGAAGCCGACCACGACGACTACAGCGCGATCATGCTGAAGGCGCTCGCCGACCGCTTCGCGGAAGCGTTCGCCGAAGCGATGCACGCGCGCGTGCGCCGCGAGCTGTGGGGCTACGCGAGCGGCGAGACGCTCGACAACGACGCGCTGATCGCCGAAAAGTACGCGGGCATCCGCCCGGCGCCCGGCTACCCGGCCTGCCCCGACCATCTCGTGAAACGCGACATGTTCGCCGCGCTGCACGCGGACGAAATCGGGATGAGCGTGACCGATTCGCTGGCGATGCTGCCGGCGGCGAGCGTGTCGGGCTTCTACCTCGCGCATCCGGACAGCCGCTACTTCTCGGTCGGCAAAATCGGGCAGGATCAGCTCGACGACTACGCGCAACGAATGCAGCTGTCGCTCGACGACGCGCGCCGCGCGCTCGCGCCGCAACTCTGATCCGGGCACGACCGGGGCGGTTCGCCGCCCTTTTGATCAGACGAAATCAAAAAGCCCGCATCGAGCGGGCTTTTTCATGCGCCTTTGCGATCTCGCGATCGGGTCAGGCGGGCAACGCGGCTCAGAAGCCCCAGTGCACGTCGGCCTGACCGGCCTTCGCTTCGCGCAGCATCGTCAGGAACGGTGCGACGCGCTGCGCCAAGCTCGGCGGCACTTCGTGGTGCGCGTGGTCGTCTTCGTCCTCGTGGAAATGGCCGGCGTGCTCGGCACGCTCCTGCTTCGCCTGCGCGACCGCGCCTTCCAGCTTCGCGATCGCGTGGTCCAGTTCGTCGTGCGTAATGACACCGCGTTCGCCCAATTGCTTGCCGACGAGGCCCAGCACGTATACGGCGAAATCCTTCAGCACGTCGAGATCCTGTGCCGCCTTGCTCTTGAACGTAATCATGACTATTCCCTTTTCATCTTGTTGTGCCTGCGCGGCGCGGTTGGGGGACGCCGGCAGGCCGGCGTCCGGCCTCGCGGACGCGGGGCGCCTGAGCGGCATATTAGCACCTGTTAAAATTCTGCGATCCCTGAAACGCGCGCTTAAAAAGCGCGCCGGCCGGCCGGCGTTTCCGGCCGCCACCAACGAAGCCTTCTACCAGCATGCTGCCAGCTCACAAACAGACCCTCGAAGCCCTGCTCGCGGATAGCGTCACGCAGGTCGCACACGCGCTGAAAGGCGCCGACGCAGCGTTCGTCGCCCCGGCCATCACGCTCGAGCGCCCGAAGGTCGCCGCGCACGGCGACGTCGCGTGCAACGTCGCGATGCAGCTCGCCAAGCCGCTCGGCACGAACCCGCGCCAGCTCGCCGAGCAGATCGTCGCCGCGCTGACGGCCCAGCCGGCCGCGCAAGGGCTCGTCGACGCGGCCGAAATCGCCGGCCCCGGCTTCATCAACCTGCGCCTGACGGCCGCCGCGAAGCAGGCGGTGATCGCCGCCGTGTTCGACCAGGGCCGCGCGTTCGGCACGTCGGATCGCGAAAAGGGCAAGCAGGTGCTGCTCGAATTCGTGTCGGCCAACCCGACCGGCCCGCTGCACGTCGGCCACGGCCGCCAGGCGGCGCTCGGCGACGTGCTCGCGAACGTGATCGCGAGCCAGGGCTACGCGGTGCACCGCGAGTTCTACTACAACGACGCCGGCGTGCAGATCGGCAACCTCGCGATCTCGACGCAGGCGCGCGCGCGCGGCCTGAAGCCGGGCGACGCGGGCTGGCCGGAAGCCGCGTACAACGGCGAATACATCGCCGACATCGCACGCGACTACCTGAACCGCGAGACGGTTGCCGCGAAGGACGGCGAGCCGGTCACCGGCGCGGGCGACATCGACGATCTCGACGCGATCCGCAAGTTCGCGGTCGCGTACCTGCGTCACGAGCAGGACATGGACCTCCAGGCGTTCGGCGTGAAATTCGACCAGTACTACCTCGAGTCGTCGCTGTACAGCGAAGGCCGGGTCGAGAAGACGGTCGACGCGCTGATCAAGGCCGGCATGACCTACGAGCAGGACGGCGCGCTGTGGCTGCGCACGACCGACGAGGGCGACGACAAGGATCGCGTGATGCGCAAGACGGACGGCACGTACACGTACTTCGTGCCGGACGTCGCGTACCACGTGACGAAGTGGGAGCGCGGCTTCTCGAAGGTGATCAACATCCAGGGTTCGGACCACCATGGCACGATCGCGCGCGTGCGCGCGGGCCTGCAGGGCCTGCACATCGGCATCCCGAAGGGCTATCCCGACTACGTGCTGCACAAGATGGTCACCGTGATGCGCGACGGCCAGGAAGTGAAGCTGTCGAAGCGCGCGGGCAGCTACGTGACGGTGCGCGACCTGATCGAATGGTCGGGCGGCGCGACGCCGGGCCAGGAAGCAGCCCCCGACCTGATCGACGAGGCGACCATCACGCGCGGCCGCGACGCGGTCCGTTTCTTCCTGATCTCCCGCAAGGCCGACACCGAATTCGTGTTCGACATCGACCTCGCGCTGAAACAGAACGACGAGAACCCGGTCTATTACGTCCAGTACGCGCATGCGCGGATCTGCTCGGTGCTCAACGAACTGAAGTCCCGCTACAACGTCGAAGCGGCGCAGCTGCCGGGTGCCGACCTGTCGCAGCTCACGAGCCCGCAGGCCGTGTCGCTGATGCAGAAGCTCGCCGAGTATCCGGACATGCTCACGCACGCGGCGAACGAACTGGCGCCGCACGCGGTCGCGTTCTACCTGCGCGATCTCGCTGGTGAATTCCACTCGTTCTACAATGCGGAGCGCGTGCTGGTCGACGACGAAGCGCCGCGCAACGCGCGCGCCGCGCTCCTCGCCGCGACCCGGCAAGTGCTCGAGAACGGCCTGGCGGTGCTCGGCGTGTCCGCGCCCGCCAAGATGTAAGCGGCCCGGACCGGGCAGCGAATGGCTGCGGCAGGCGCGCCTGCGACGGGAGCACCCGCCGCCGGATGCCCGTCGCAGCCTTTTCACGATTCTTTTTGCAGGTGACTCAAGCAATGGCACAACCACGCCGAACTTCGAAGCAATCGAAACAAGCCGGAGGGACATTTCTTGGAATCGTGCTGGGCCTGATCGTCGGCCTCGCGATCGCGGTGGTGGTGGCGCTCTACATCACGCGGTCGCCGTCGCCGTTCGTGTCGAAGGTCGCGCCGCCGCCGGCCGACAACGCCGCGAGCCAGCCGCAGCAGTTCGACCCGAACCGCGCGCTGCAAGGCAAGACGCCCGGCCAGCCGGTGCCGCAGGCCGCGCAATCCGCGCCGCCCAACACCGCGCCGGGCCAGGCCGCGAACCAGACCCAGGGCGGCCTGCTGCCCGAACCGCAGATCGTCGAAGTGCCGCCGTCGGGCAACACGAACGGCTCCGGCAACACCAGCGGCTCGAGCAACACCACCGCATCGAACAACGCGTCGTCGGGCAATGGCGTCGCCGTCGCGCCGAAGCCGGCCGACAACCCGCCGCCGCCGAAGAAGACGCAACAGGCGCAGCAACAGCAGCAACAGCAGCAGCAAGGCGGCGAGGACGACCTCGCGCGCTTCGCCGCGCAGAAGCAGGCGCAGCAGGCTGCCGCGCAGAAACAGCAGCAACAGCAACTGGCCGCGAACACGCCGAAGCCGGCGCCGTCCGCGACGTCCGCCGCGGCAGCGAAGCCGCCGACCGCAAGCGACGCGAACACCGGCTACTTCCTGCAGGTCGGTGCGTACAAGACGGAAGGCGACGCCGAGCAGCAGCGCGCGCGGCTGGGCTTCCAGGGCTTCGAGTCGAAGGTGTCGAAGCGCGATGTCAGCGGCGTGACCTATTTCCGCGTGCGCGTCGGCCCGTTCTCGAAATTCGAGGATATGAACTCGGCCCGCCAGCGCCTGTCCGATGCAGGTGTCGACACGGCGGTGATCCGTTTCACGAAGCAGTAAGCAACCGGCCGCGCCCACGCAGAACCCGTTACGTTTCGTAACCCGAGCAACTGATTCGACGTCCACAACATGAAAAAACTGCTTAGCACGCTCCTTCTGTCCCTCGGCCTGGCCGCAGCCGGCTTCGCCCAGGCTTCGCCCACGGCGCCGGTGTCCGGCAAGGACTTCGAGGTGATGAAGTCGCCGCAGCCGGTGTCCGCGCCGGCCGGCAAGGTCGAAGTCATCGAGTTCTTCTGGTACGGCTGCCCGCACTGCTACGAATTCGAGCCGACGGTCGAGGCCTGGGTGAAGAAGCAGGGCAACAACATCGACTTCAAGCGCGTGCCGGTCGCCTTCCGCGACGATTTCCTCCCGCACTCGAAGCTGTTCTACGCGGTGTCGGCGCTCGGCATTTCGGAGAAGGTCACGCCGGCGATCTTCAACGCGATCCACAAGCAGAAGAACTACCTGCTGACGCCGCAGGCGCAGGCCGACTTCCTGGCGACGCAGGGCGTCGACAAGAAGCAGTTCATGGACGCGTACAACTCGTTCAGCGTGCAGGGCCAGGTGAAGCAGTCGGCCGAGCTGCTGAAGAACTACGCGATCGACGGCGTGCCGACGATCGTGGTCCAGGGCAAGTACAAGACGGGCCCGGCTTACACGAACAGCATCCCGGGTACCGCGCAGGTGCTCGACTACCTCGTGAAGCAGGTTCAGGACAAGAAGCTCTGATCCCCGCCCGCGCGCCGGCATGACTACTCCGCTGAAGGTCTTCATCACCGGCGCGTCGAGCGGGCTCGGCCTCGCGATGGCCGAGGAATACGCCCGCCAGGGCGCCACGCTCGCCCTCGTCGCGCGCCGCACTGATGCCCTCGATACGTTCGCGCGACGCTTTCCCAAGCTGTCCGTCTCCGTCTATTCCGCCGACGTGCGCGACGCCGACGCGCTCGCGACGGCCGCCGCGTCGTTCATCGCCGCGCACGGCTGCCCCGACGTCGTGATCGCGAACGCTGGCATCAGCCAGGGCGCCGTCACGGGCCAGGGCGATCTCGCCACGTTCCGCAACGTGATGGACATCAACTACTACGGGATGGTCGCGACGTTCGAGCCGTTCGTCGGCCCGATGACGGCCGCGCGCCACGGAACGCTGGTCGGCGTCGCGAGCGTCGCCGGCGTGCGCGGCCTGCCCGGGTCAGGTGCGTACAGCGCGTCCAAATCGGCCGCGATCAAGTATCTCGAGGCGCTGCGCGTCGAACTGCGCCCGGCCGGTGTCGGCGTCGTGACGATCGCGCCCGGCTACATCCGCACGCCGATGACCGCGCACAACCCGTACCGGATGCCGTTCCTGATGGACGCCGACCGCTTCGCGGCCCGCGCCGCGCGCGCGATCGCGCGGCAGCACGCGTTCCGCGTGATTCCGTGGCAGATGGGCGTCGTCGCGAAGGTGCTGCACGTGCTGCCGCGCTGGCTCTACGACCGCCTGTTCGAGAAGGCACCGCGCAAGCCGAAGGCCGGCGCGCATTGAGTGCGGCGCCAACGTCGCACGCACCGCTCCTCCTTCCACACGACTCGCCGCAGCCGGCGCGGCGATTCTGCCGATTCTGGTGATTCGGTGATTCGGTGATTCGGTGATCCAGCCGATTCGCGTCGATCAGCACCGATCCTCGCCGATCCGCTTTGGCCTGCGCTTTCCCCGCCCCCCATCTCGGCCGCCGGTCGTTCGCCGTCGCGCCTGTCTCATCTCCCCGCCGCTGCGCCGCCCCAGCACGCATTCCGTCGCGAACGCAGCCGTTTCTCGCTCAATTCGCTGCGTTCCGGCGCCTTTTTTCACGCACCGCGCGCTTTGACGGTATGCTATCCGCCAGCCGCGCCGGCCCCGCCTGTTACCGGGCCACGCCCGCATTCCGACACCCAGCAAAAATCACAAGCAACGTGGGAGAACCTATGCACGTCAAGCTGTTCGCCGCGGCCGCCGTCGCCGCCGCCCTCGCCGCCCCCGGCCTCGCCGCCGCCAAGCCGCTCACCGTCTGCACGGAATCGAGCCCGGACGGCTTCGACGTCGTGCAGTACAACTCGCTCGTCACGACCAACGCATCGGCCGACGTGATCTTCAACACGCTCGTGTCGTACGACGAAGCGGCGAAGAAGGTCGTGCCCGCGCTCGCCGACAAATGGGAAGCGAGCGCCGACGGCCTCACGTACACGTTCCATCTGCGCCCGAACGTCGCGTTCCAGACCACCGACTACTTCAAGCCGGGCCGCCCGCTGAACGCGGACGACGTCGTGTTCACGTTCTCGCGGATGCTCGACGATGCGAACCCGTGGCACAAGGTGGCCGGCGCGAGCGGCTTCCCGCACGCGCAGTCGATGGGCCTCGTGAAACTCGTGAAGTCGGTCACGAAGGTCGACGACAACACGGTGAAGTTCGTGCTGAACGAGCCGAACGCGACGTTCGTGCCGATCCTGACGATGGGCTTCGCGTCGATCTACTCGGCCGAATACGCGGACCAGCTGCTGAAGGCCGGCAAGCAGGCCGACCTGAACGCGAAGCCGATCGGCACCGGCCCGTTCGTGCTGAAGAGCTACACGAAGGACGCGCTGATCCGCTACGACGTGAACCCGGCCTACTGGGGCGCGAAGCCGAAGGTCGACCGGCTGATCTACGCGATCACGCCCGACCCGTCGGTGCGCATGCAAAAGGTGAAGGCCGGCGAATGCCAGATCGCGCTGTCGCCGAAACCGCAGGACGTGCTCGCCGCGAAGGGCGAAGGCGCGCTGAAGGTCGTGCAGACGCCCGCGTTCATGACCGCGTTCGTCGCGCTGAACACGCAGAAGAAGCCGCTCGACAACGACAAGGTGCGCGAGGCGCTGAACCTCGCGTTCGATCGCGCGACCTACCTGAAGGTGGTGTTCGACAACACGGCGACGGCCGCGAACAACCCGTATCCGCCGAACACGTGGAGCTACGCGAAGGACGTCGCGCCGTATACGTACGATCCCGCGAAGGCGAAGCAGCTGCTCGCGTCGGCCGGTTTCCCGAACGGCTTCTCGACGACGATCTGGACGCGCCCGACCGGCAGCGTGCTGAACCCGAACCCGAAGGCCGGCGCGGAACTGCTGCAGGCCGACCTCGCGAAGATCGGTGTGAAGGCCGAGGTGAAGGTGATCGAGTGGGGCGAGCTGATCAAGCAGGCGAAGCTCGGCCAGCATGACATGCTGTTCATGGGCTGGGCCGGCGACAACGGCGATCCGGACAACTACCTGTCGCCGCTGTTCAGCTGCAACGCGGTGAAGTCGGGCATCAACTTCGCGCGCTTCTGCGACGCGCAGCTCGACAAGCTGATCGCCGACGGCAAGTCGACCGCCGACCAGAGCAAGCGCGCGAAGCTGTACGAATCGGCGCAGAAGATCATCCATGACGAGGCGCTGTGGATTCCGCTCGGCTACCCGACCGCGGCCGCGCTCACGCGTGCGAACGTGAGCGGCTATCACGTCAGCCCGTTCGGCCGGCAGAACTTCGCGGCAGTCGCCGTGCAGTAACCGCGCGTGGCGCGCAAGCGACGGCGCCCCGGCCCGTCGCTTGCGGCCCGCGCGCCGCGCTTGCTACACTGCGCGCTCATTCCTCATACCGGACGCCAGCCGAAGTGAACAACTAAGCCTTCCCAAAAATGTTTTCGCCGCCGTGCCTCGCACGCCGCGCGCGAAGGGTTTCACGCATTTTCGGAGGTGCTTATGGCTGCTGCCACGCCGACCGGCGCGCTCGTCGCGCTTCATCACGTTTCCTTCCGCTTCGACGACGGCGTCACGCTGTTCGATTCGCTCGACCTTTCCATCGACCGCACGCCGACGGGCATCGTCGGCCGCAACGGCGCCGGCAAGAGCCTGCTCGCGCAACTGATCGCCGGCCGGCGCACGCCGAGCGCGGGCGCGATCGACCGGCACACGCCCGTCGCCTACGTCGCGCAGCAGCACGACGACGCACCGGACACCACGCGGACCGTCGCGGAATTCGCCACGCTCGATGCGCCGCTCGCGGCCCTCGCGCGCCTCGCGGACGGCCGCGCGAGCGCACACGACTTCGACCTGATCGGCGATCGCTGGGACCTCGCCGAGCGGCTGCGCGCGGCGCTCGACGCAGCCGGCCTGCACGACGTGCGCGCCGATACACCGGCACATGCGTTGAGCGGCGGCCAGATGGCGCGCGTCGCGCTGATCGGCGCGTTGCTCTCGGAGGCCGGGCTGCTGGTGCTCGACGAACCGACCAACCACCTCGACGCGCCGGGCCGCGCGTGGCTGCGCACGGCACTCGACGGCTGGCGCGGCGGCATCGTGATCGTCAGCCATGACCGCGCGCTGCTCGCGCACGTGCAGCGCATCGTCGAGCTGACGCCGCACGGCGTGCGTACTTACGGCGGCAACTACGCGCTGTATCGCGCGCAACGCGACGCGGAACAGGATGCCGCGCAGGCCGCGCTCGAGCATGCGCGCACCGAGCGCGGGCGCGCCAGGCGCCGGCTCGAACAGGAACACGACACGATCCAGCGCCACGCGGCCGGCTCGCTGCGCGATGCGAAGACGGCCAACCTGTCGTCGGGCGCGAAGCAGCGGCGCAAGGGCGCCGCGCGCAACATCATGGGGCAGGTGCGCCGCGACCAGAGCGCGTTCAAGGCGACGCTCGACGAACGCGTGCAGGACGCAGCCGCGCGCGTCGAAGCCGACGCGCCGGTGCTCGTGTCGCTGCCGGGCACCGAGGTCAGCGCGCGCCGCCAGCTGTTCACGCTCGAGCGCGCCCGACTGCCGTGGCGCACCGCCGGGCGCGCGGACGCGATCACGTGGTCGGCCAGCGGCCCGGTGCGCATCGCGCTGACGGGCCCGAACGGCTGCGGAAAATCGACGTTGCTGCGCATGCTCTCCGGCGAACTCGCGCCGCGCGCGGGCACCTGCGCGACGCACGTGAGCGCCGCGTATCTCGACCAGCGGCTCGCGCTGCTCGATCCCGAGCGCTCGATCGTCGACCAGTTGGGCAGCCTCGCTACGCCGCTCGCCGAAGGCGAGCTGCGCAGCCGGCTCGCGCTGCTGCAGCTCGATGCCGCGCGCGCGACGCAGCCGGTGCAGCGCCTGAGCGGCGGCGAGCGGTTGAAAGCCGCGCTCGCGTGCGCGTTGTGGCGCGGCACGCCCGCGCAGCTGCTGCTGCTCGACGAGCCGACCAATCACCTCGATCTCGAATCGGTGCGCGCGATCGAAGCCGCGCTGGCCGGCTTCCCCGGTGCGCTGGTGGTCGCGTCGCACGACGCCGCGTTTCTCGCGGCGCTCGCGCCGACGCACACGATGCAATGGCAGCGCGACGGGTGGCGTTACGAACCCGTCGCGTGATTGACGCTCACGGTCGTTCGTCGTTTCGCGTGATGTCCGATTCGACGAACCGCTGCCTGACGAGCCGCTCCGATTCGAGCAGGCCTTTGCCGATAGGGACGACGGATTTCGCGTTGTTGGAACGGCACGGACCGGGTTGAACGCTGAAAACGAGGGAACGTCGGGCCGGCAGCGCTCAGGCCCGCGCGAAGCGAATCACGCCGTCGTCGCCCTGCTCGCGCACGAGTTCGCCCGCAAGCCACAGCAGGTTCAGGTGCGCGAGCGCCTCGCCGAGCGCGAACGTCATCTGATGGATGTCGAGCTCGCGGCGGCGGAACATGATCGGCACGATGTCGGCGGCGCTCGCCGGCTTCTCCGCGCAGGCGACGCGCACTTCGTCGAGCCGCGCGTCGTGGTGCGCGCGCAGTTGCGCGATGCGGGTGCGCACGCCGCGGAACGGCTTGCCGTGCGACGGCAGCACGAGCGTGTCGGGCGCCATCGTCTCGTAGCGGCCGAGCGATTCGAGGTACAGCGCGAGCGGGTTCGCTTCCGGTTCGAGATCGAACACGGACACGTTGGTCGAGATGCGCGGCAGCACCATGTCGCCGGAGATCAGCACGCCGTCCGCTTCGCTGTAGAGCGCGCAATGTTCAGGCGAATGGCCGTAGCCGGTGACGACGCGCCACGTGCGCGCGCCGATCGTCACCGGGTCGCCTTCGCGCAGGCGCCGGTAGCGCGGCGGCACGGCCGGCACGAGGTCCGAGTAATAGCTGCGACGGTTGCGCAGCTTGTCGAGCGCGGCCGGATCGGTCAGCCCGTGACGCGCGAAGTGATCGGCGGCGGCCGCGCCGCCGGCGTTCGAGCCGTTGCCGGCCGCCATCAGGCAGCCGAACATGTATTCGCCGAGCGTCATCCACAGCCGCACGTTCCAGCGGCGCCGGTCGCCGCCTTCGCAGATCCAGTTCGCCAGGCCGAAGTGATCGGGATGGCAATGCGTGACGAGCACGCGCAGCACCGGCAGCCCGTCGAGATGCGTGTCGAAGATCTGTTCCCAGTGCGTACGGATCGCATCCGACGAGATACCGCAGTCGACGATCGTCCAGCCGGCCTGTCCGTCGATCTCGTCGCGCAGCAGCCAGAGATTGATGTGATCGAGCGAAAACGGCAGCGGCATGCGCAGCCAGCGCACGCCGGGCGCGACCTCGAACGTGTCGCCCGCGACGGGCAGCGTGTCGGCGAAGGGATAGTCGAGTTGGTGTTCCAGTGCGTTCATCGGTGGGGTGTCTCGTCGTTATCGGTGCGAATGCGAATGCGGGCGCGGGTGCGAATGCAAGTGCAGGAGCGCGCGGCATGCCGCGGCGGGCATCGCGTCGATTCTATCGCCGTCGCGCGAAACGCGTGCCGGCGCGCGCCGGACGGTCAAAAAAAGTTCGTGTCAGAATCGGTTCCGTACCCGTATCTTTACGCGAAGATGCATCGAACGGCATGCAACGGCGAGCAACCCGCCCATTGACGGCGCTTGGGCGCGGGACCCCGAAAGTCATTGAAACGCCGACTTGGGCGCTAAAATGGCGAGTGCTTACAGCCCCTCTTCAACGAGCCTGCACGCGATGAATCACTTCCCCAAACTGCTGTCGTCGCAAATCGGCTTCGACGTCGCGCAGACGATGCTCGAATACTTCGACCGCCACTACCGGATCTTCCGGGAAGCCGCCGTCGAGGCGAAGACGCTATTCGAGCGCGCCGACTGGCACGGCCTGCAGCGGCTCGCGCGCGAGCGGATCACGTCGTACGACGATCGCGTGCAGGAGTGCGTCGAGCTGCTGGAGGACGAATACGACGCGGAGAACATCGACGACGAGGTGTGGCAGCAGATCAAGCTGCACTACATCGGCCTGCTCACGTCGCACCGCCAGCCCGAGTGCGCGGAAACGTTCTTCAATTCGGTGTGCTGCAAGATCCTGCACCGCTCGTATTTCAGCAACGATTTCATCTTCGTGCGGCCCGCGATCTCGACCGAATACCTCGAGAACGACGAGCCGGCCGCAAAGCCGACCTATCGCGCGTACTACCCGGGCACCGACGGGCTCGCGGCCACGCTCGAGCGCATCGTCACGAACTTCCAGCTCGAGCCGCCGTTCGAGGATCTCACGCGCGACATCGGCTGCGTGATGCAGGCGATCAGCGACGAATTCGGCCAGTTCGACGCCGCGCCGAATTTCCAGATCCACGTGCTGTCGTCGCTGTTCTTCCGCAACAAGAGCGCGTACATCGTCGGCCGCATCATCAACGCCGATCGCGTGCTGCCGTTCGCGGTGCCGATCCGCCACGTGCGCCCGGGCCTGCTCGCGCTCGACACCGTGCTGCTGCGCCGCGACCTGCTGCAGATCATCTTCAGCTTCTCGCACTCGTATTTCCTCGTCGACATGGGCGTGCCGTCCGCGTACGTGGATTTTCTCTGCACGATCATGCCGGGCAAGCCGAAGGCCGAGATCTAC
>NZ_QTQH01000017.1:0-164015 GCF_003853805.1 Burkholderia sp. Bp8994 | reverse complement strand
GAGAAGATCGAAGCCGCGGCGGACGCAGGCAAGTCGCAGTTCGTGAGCCGTGAAGTGACGAAGCTGGACCGTCCGGAACTGACGTCGGCGAGCATCATCGTGTCGGGCGGCCGCGGCCTGGGCAGCGGCGAGAACTACACGAAGGTTCTCGAGCCGCTGGCCGACAAGCTGAGCGCCGCACTCGGCGCATCGCGCGCGGCAGTCGACGCCGGTTACGTGCCGAACGACTATCAAGTCGGCCAGACCGGCAAGATCGTCGCGCCGCAGCTGTACATCGCGGTCGGCATCTCGGGTGCGATCCAGCATCTGGCCGGCATGAAGGATTCGAAGGTGATCGTCGCGATCAACAAGGATCCGGAAGCGCCGATCTTCAGCGTGGCCGACTACGGCCTCGTCGGCGATCTGTTCGCGCTCGTGCCGGAGCTCGTGAACGAGCTGGGCTGACGCTGCGTGACTTGATGCTTCGGCAGCAAGTCGTACGACAAGGGGCGCGATGAGCGCCCCTTTTTTTGTGCAATGGCAGAAGGGGCGGGGACGCATCTGTCTTCGATGCAGCGCATCGCCATCGCACCATGCCGTACGGAACAGTTTTTGTGCGAGCAGATGGGACCGAAGCATCGATCGCCGGAGCGAAGGGGTAACGCGCGTGCGCGTTGACGCAAGCCCCTTTCCGAGCAGGTATCGCATGCGCTGAAACGAAAAAGGCGCCCTGACGGGCGCCTTCTCCACTGATACCGACCGGCCTGCGTCGCCGCGGGCCGTCCCGACTTATGCGTATGCCGGGCGCGTCTGGCCGGCCACGTCCTTCAGGTAGCGATGCACCGACAGGTCGTCGGCCTGGATCGCCGGCTTCTTGCCCGAGATCAGGTCGGCGAGCAACTGGCCCGATCCGCACGACATCGTCCAGCCGAGCGTGCCGTGGCCGGTGTTCAGGAACAGGTTCGAGACCGGCGTGCGGCCGACGATCGGCGTGCCGTCCGGCGTCATCGGGCGCAGGCCCGTCCAGAAGGTTGCCTTCGACGTGTCGCCGCCGCCCGGGAACAGGTCGTTCACGCACATTTCCAGCGTGTCGCGGCGCGCTGCGCGCAGGTTCTTGTCGAAACCGACGATCTCCGCCATGCCGCCGACACGGATGCGCTGGTCGAAACGCGTGATCGCGATCTTGTAGGTTTCGTCGAGCACCGTCGACACGGGTGCGGCCGCCTCATCGACGATCGGCGCGGTGATCGAATAGCCCTTCAGCGGATAGACCGGAATCTTCATCAGGTTCGAGACGAAGCGGGTCGAGTACGAGCCGAGCGCGACGACGTACGCATCCGCGCGCACCGTCTCGCTGCCGCACTGCACGCCGGCGATCTTGCCGCCCGCGATCGCGAGCGCGTCGATCGGCGTGTTGTAGCGGAACTTCACGCCGAGCGATTCCGCGAGCGCCGCGAGGCGCGTCGTGAACAGCTGGCAGTCGCCCGTTTCGTCGCCGGGCAGGCGCAGGCCGCCGGTCAGCTTGTGCGACACGGCGGCGAGCGCCGGTTCGGCATTTTTCAGTTCGGCCGGCGACAGCAGTTCGAACGGCACGTTCGCTTCCTGCAGCACCGCGATGTCCTTCGCCGCGCCGTCGAGTTGCTGTTGCGTGCGGAACAGTTGCAGCGTGCCGCCCGTGCGCCCTTCGTACTCGATGCCCGTGTCGGCGCGCAGCGCCTGCAGGCAATCGCGGCTGTATTCGGCGAGGCGGACCATGCGGCCCTTGTTGACCGCATAGCGCTCGGCCGTGCAGTTGCGCAGCATCTGCCACATCCACTGGAGCTGGAAGCGCGTGCCGTCGAGGCGGATCGCGAGCGGCGCGTGCTTCTCGAACATCCACTTGACGGCCTTCAGCGGCACGCCGGGCGCGGCCCACGGCGCCGCATAGCCGGGCGAGATCTGACCTGCGTTTGCGAAGCTCGTCTCGAGCGCCGGGCCGGCTTCCCGGTCGATCACCGTGACTTCATGACCGGCGCGCGCGAGGTAATACGCGCTTGCCACGCCCACCACACCGCTGCCCAGAATGACGACTCGCATAGCTGCTCCAGATGGAAGGGATCAGGTCGAGGCCGGGCGCACCTGCGTCTCCGTGTAACCTCTAGCTGATCTAGTTTTTTGCGCTATGGTATTGTCGAATGTGTAGGTTTTGTTATCGTATTTTTCAGGTTTTCAGCATAAACAAATGAGAACGCAACGCCAGCCAGTACGCTCGCTCGACAAGCTCGACCGGCGCATCCTGAAACTGCTCCAGGACGACGGCCGGATGGCGATGAAGGACCTCGCGGAACAGGTCGGACTGACCGTCACGCCGTGCATCGAGCGCGTGCGGCGCATGGAGCGCGACGGCGTGATCACCGGCTACCACGCACGCGTCGATCCTCACCAGCTGGATGCCGCGCTGCTGGTGTTCGTCGAGATCACACTCGGCCACAAGGGCGGCAACATGTTCGAGCAGTTCCGCCGCGAAGTGATGAAGATCGACGAGGTGCTCGAATGTCATCTCGTGTCCGGCGACTTCGACTACCTGATCAAGGCGCGGATCGGCGAAATGGCCGACTATCGCAAGCTGCTCGGCGACATCCTGCTGCAACTTCCCGGCGCGGTGCAGTCGAAGAGCTATGTCGTGATGGAGGAAATCAAGGAGACGCTGACGATTTCGGTCGGCGAATGAGCGCGGCGGGGGCCCGCTGCCGGCTCCGCTATCTCACCCTTGGCATGCTGCACCCAATACTGTATAAATATACAGTATTGGGTGCAGGCGAATGGGTGAGCACATGGACGGTCGGTCCGACAACGAATTTCCGATAGCGCCGCCGGCGCCCCGCAAGGGGCGCGGTGCGGTCGACAATCTCCAGGGGCGGTACGAAACGGCGCTGCGCGAAGCGGTCGACGACGGCTGGACGCACGAATCGGGCGACGCCGATCTGCCTGCTCCGCTGCGCACCCAGGTGTTCGAGGAGCGCGCAAAGAGCATCCTGACGCACAACCAGTCGCCGGACATTCCGTTCAGCGTGTCGCTCAATCCGTATCGCGGCTGCGAGCATGGCTGCATCTACTGCTTCGCACGGCCGACCCATAGCTATCTCGGCCTGTCGCCGGGGCTCGATTTCGAGAGTCGCATCTACGCGAAGGTCAACGCGGCCGAACTGCTCGAGCGCGAGATTTCGCGCAAGCGCTACGTGCCGGAGCCGATCGCGCTCGGCGTCAACACCGATGCATACCAGCCCGTCGAGCGCGATCTGCGCATCACGCGTAGCGTGATCCAGGTGATGCACGATTACGGGCTGCCGTTCGCCGCGATCACGAAATCGTCGCTGATCGAGCGCGATCTGGATCTGTTGGCCCCGATGGCCGAGCGCGGGCAGGTGATGGCCGCAGTCACGATCACGACGCTCGACGCCGATCTCGCGCGCACGCTCGAGCCGCGTGCGGCGACTCCGGCGCGCCGGCTGCGTACGATCCGCGCACTGCGCGACGCGGGCGTGCCCGTGGGTGTGAGCATTGCACCGATGATCCCGTTCGTCACCGAGCCGGACATGGAGCGTGTGCTGGAAGCCTGTGCGGAAGCCGGCGCGACGCACGCGAGCTACATCATCCTGCGGCTGCCGTGGGAGGTCGCGCCACTGTTCAAGAACTGGCTCTCCGCGCATTTCCCCGATCGAGCGGAGCGCGTGATGAATCGCGTGCGCGACATGCGCGGCGGGAAGGACTACGACTCGGATTTCTCGAAACGGATGAAGGGCGAGGGGATCTGGGCCGACCTGTTGCGGCAGCGTTTCCGTCAGGCCGTGAAGCGGCTTGGGTTGAACGAGCGCAGGAACGGCGTTCTGGATCTGTCGCAGTTTCGCGGTGCGCCGGCGGCCGGGGCGGCCGCGCAGCGCGCGTTGGCGGGCGCAACTGGCGCGAACTCGCGCGACGACGTGCAGTTGAGCCTGTTCTGACCGACCCGCGTCGGCAGCTTACTGCGAGATTTGCTTCGCCGCTTCGACTTGCGACTCGAAATACGTCTGGAACGACAGCGCGAGCGCGGTCATCAGCAGGAACGCGCCAATCAGCAGCGAGAAGATCACGATGAAGATCACCGTCCAGCCTGACCGGCTGTGCTTGCCCGTGTCGGCATTGAATTGCGCGTCCCATTTCTCGTCGGGGCGCAGGCCGTAGACGAGCGCGGCGAGGAACGCGGCCAGCAGCGAGATCGCACCCGGCACGGCGAGCCACCAGCCGAGGCCGGCACTGCGCTGGGTCGCGGCGAGCAGCAGGAAACCCGGGATCCCGACGATCGTCGCGAGCAGGTGCGCCCAGCCGTACACGTCGCGCAAGCCGTACAGGTAGAAGCGGTGCGCGCCGAGCGAACCGAACAGGAACGCGAGGGCGGCGGTGAGCGTCTTGGAGCGGAAGCGGCGGGGCGATGCGGTGCTGCTGGACATGGGTGGCGGCGGATTATCGGTGGCATGGGCGGCCGGCAGGCCGGCGCAGGGCGCTCGGGCCCGGCACGCATTCTACGATGCCCGGTCGGGCCCGGTCACCCCTCGGCTGCGTCAAGGTGCCGCATAGGTGACACGGTAGATGGCGCCCGCGTAGTCGTCGCTGACGAGCAGCGAGCCGTCCGGTAGCGGCAGTACGTCGGCCGGGCGTCCCCACACGCTGCCGTCCGCGCGCAGCCAGCCCGTGATGAACGGCGTCTGGCGCGTATGACTGCCGTCGGCCGACACGACAGCGCGCATCACGCGGTAGCCGACCTTCGTGCTGCGATTCCACGAACCGTGCTCGGCAATGAAGATGTTGTTGCGATACGACGCCGGAAACATCGGCCCCGTATAGAAGCGCATGCCGAGCGCCGCGACGTGCGCGCCGAGTTTCAGCGCGGGCGGCGCGTAGCGCCGGCACACGTCGGGACTCCCGAATTCGGGGTCGGGCGTGTCGCCGCCATGGCAGTACGGGAAGCCGAAATCGAGGCCCGCGCGCGGCGCACGGTTCAGCTTGTCGTCGGGCACGTCGTCGCCCATCATGTCGCGCCCGTTGTCGGTGAACCATAGCTCGCCCGAATCGGGGTGCCACGCGAAGCCGACGGTATTGCGCACGCCGCGGGCAAATACTTCGCGGTTGCTGCCGTCGGCGTGCATGCGTGCGATGATCGCGTATCGGCTGCGATCGGCGAGGCAGACGTTGCACGGTGCGCCGACCGGCACGTAGAGCTTGCCGTCGGGGCCGAACGCGATGAATTTCCAGCCGTGATGATGATCGGTCGGCAGCGCGTCCGTCACGACCGCCGGCGCGGGCGGCCCGGCGAGCCGGTCGTCGATGTGGTCGAGGCGCAGGATGCGCGACACGGCGGAGATATAGAGTGCGCCATCGCGATACGCGACGCCGACGGGCGTGTCGAGCCCCGACGCGATCACATGGCGGGCAGTGATCCGGCCCTCTTGCATCACGAAGGCATGCACGCGGCCTTCCCGCGAGCCGACATACAGGATGCCGCGCGGCGACCACGCCATTTCGCGGGCGGTCGGCACGGCATTGGTCAGCACGTCGACATGGAAGCCGGGCGGCACGACGAGTTCGTCCACCGGTGGCGCGGCGCAAGCCGCGGCGGATGCGAAACAGGTGACGAGGCCGGTCAGCAAGCCTGCGAGGCGGTGCTGCGCGCGGCGCGTCGGGGTGACGCGAAATAGCGGCATGGCGGCGGGAAGCGTCGTGGACGCGACGATTGTATGCCCGGCGAACAGGGCGTCTGCGGAATTTTTGCGCGTAAGTGTTTGTTGTGGCTTTGGTTTCCGGCTATAATCGCACGTTTCAGTAGTTTCGAACCCGGTTTTCCCGAAGGATTTCATATGGTTATCATCCGTCTGGCTCGCGGCGGCTCGAAGAAGCGCCCGTTCTACAACATCGTTGCTACCGATTCGCGCAACCGTCGTGACGGCCGCTTCATCGAGCGCGTCGGCTTCTACAACCCGGTCGCCACGAAGGGCGAATCGCTGCGTATCGCTCAGGACCGCCTGACGTACTGGCAAGGCGTTGGCGCGCAACTGTCGCCGACCGTCCAGCGTCTCGTGAAGGAAGCGCAAAAGGCGCAACCGGCTGCCTAACATGGCGCGGTGTGCCGGTCGTGCCGGCTGCAAGGAGCATTGATGTCCGGTCACGATTCCGGTAACGCAAGGCGCGGGCGAGCGTCGTTTGGCGCATTCGTCCGCAAGCCGGTCGAGCGCGACACTGTCGCGAGCGCCGGTACGGCTGCCGAGCAGGGCAGTCTCGAAGCGGTGCAAGCCTGGCCCGACGATGCTGTCGAGGTCGGGGCAGTGGTCGACGCCTACGGCCTGAAAGGCTGGGTCAAGGTGGCGACGCATGCCGACGCCGGTCGCGGCGGCGATGCGCTGCTCACGGCGCGCCGCTGGTGGCTGGAACGGGGTGGGGAGCGGTTGTCCGCCCGCATCCTGCAGTCGAAGACGCACGGCGACACGGTCGTCGCGCATACCGCGGGTGTCAGCGACCGCGATGCCGCACTGGCTTTGCGCGGCTTTCGCGTGTTCGTGCGCCGGGAAGATTTCCCGGCATTGGCCGCGGACGAATTCTATTGGGTCGACCTGATCGGCCTCGAGGTCGTCAACGAGCAATCGGTGGCGCTCGGGACGGTGAGCGGGATGATCGACAACGGCGTGCATTCGATCATGCGCGTCGAGTATCCGGCAGTCGGCAAGGATGGTCGGCCGACCACCGACGAGCGGCTGATTCCGTTCGTCGGCGTCTACGTCAAGACGGTGGATCAGGCGGCACGTCGCATCGTCGTCGACTGGGAAGCCGATTACTAATGAACCAGGTTACGGAGAGCGCGGTGCAGTTCGACGTCGTCACGCTCTTTCCCGAAATGTTCCGCGCGCTGACCGACTGGGGAATCACCAGCCGGGCCGTGAAGCAGGAGCGCTTCGGGCTGCGCACCTGGAATCCGCGTGATTTCACGACGGACAACTACCGCACGGTCGACGATCGTCCGTACGGCGGCGGTCCGGGCATGGTGATGCTGGCCAGGCCGCTCGAGGCCGCGATCGGTGCTGCGAAAGCCGCGCAGGCGGAGCAGGGCGTCGCGAGCACGCGGGTGGTGATGATGTCGCCACAAGGTGCGCCGTTCACGCATGAACGTGCGGTGCGGATGGCGCAGGAGCCTGGTGTCATCGTGCTGTGCGGTCGCTACGAGGCGATCGATCAGCGTCTGCTCGACCGTTGTGTCGACGAGGAAATCAGCCTCGGCGATTTCGTTCTGTCCGGCGGCGAACTGCCGGCGATGGCGATGATGGATGCCGTCGTGCGCCTGTTGCCCGGCGTGCTGAACGATGCGCAGTCGGCCGTGCAGGACAGCTTCGCCGACGGGCTGCTCGATTGCCCGCATTACACGCGCCCCGAGGAATACGAGGGAATGCGCGTGCCGGACGTGCTGCTCGGCGGGCATCATGCCGAGATCGAGAAGTGGCGGCGGCAGGAAGCATTGAAGAATACGTTGCGGAAGCGGCCGGACCTGATCGTCCGGGCGCGCCGCGAGAAGTTGCTGAGTCGTGCCGACGAGGCGTGGCTTGCGAACCTCGCACGCGAAGCGAAGAACGCCTCTTGAGGCGGCGTCGCGGACGGGAAATGGCGGTGCCGTGCATGTGTGTGCGGTGCCTGATGTGAATCCATCCTCTATCGGGGCCAGGCCTGGAAACGGGCGGGTGCAAACGCCGACAAGATGGCATAAGGAGTCAGTAATGAATCTGATCGCAAAACTTGAGCAGGAAGAGATCGAGCGCGCGCTCGCCGGCAAGACGATCCCCGATTTCGCCCCGGGCGACACGGTGATCGTGAACGTGAACGTGGTTGAAGGTAACCGCAAGCGCGTTCAGGCTTACGAAGGCGTCGTGATCGCGATTCGCAACCGCGGCCTGAACTCGAACTTCATCGTCCGCAAGATCTCGTCGGGCGAAGGCGTCGAGCGTACGTTCCAGACGTACTCGCCGCTGCTGGCGAGCATCGTCGTGAAGCGTCGCGGTGATGTGCGTCGTGCGAAGCTGTACTACCTGCGCGAGCGTTCGGGCAAGTCGGCTCGTATCAAGGAAAAGCTGGTGTCGAAGGATCGCGCCGCAGCAGCTTCCCAAGAGTAAGAGCTGTAAGGAAAAAGCACCCACCCGGGTGCTTTTTTCATTCTGGCGCGACAATATGCTCGTTATGTCACGAACACGAGAGCCCCATTGAATCGCCGCCCCATCATTGATCCCGAAGTGCTGCCGGTTGAAGGCACCGGCGCGGGCCTGCCGTCCATCGAGTCCCGCCTGATGACGCCGCCCGGGCTGCGCGCGCGTTTTGCGCGCACGCTCGAATGGAGCGTCGAGCCCGGCGAGGCGCGGCTGCAGGAGGGCGTCGACCCGCGCAGCGCCGCCGTCCTCATCCCGCTCGTCGTTCGCGAGAGCGGCCTCACCGTGCTGCTGACCCAGCGCGCCGATCACCTGAACGACCATGCCGGGCAGATCAGCTTCCCCGGCGGCCGTCGCGAGCCGTTCGATCGCGATGCGACGGCAACCGCGTTGCGCGAGGCGAAGGAAGAAATCGGACTGGCCGCCGAGCCGGTGGAGATTCTCGGTGCGCTGCCCGACTACCTGACGGGGACCGGTTTCTGCGTGACGCCCGTCGTGGCGCTCGTGCATCCGCCGTTCACCGTGCAGGCCGACACGTTCGAAGTCGCCGAGATTTTCGAGGTGCCGCTCGCGTTCCTGATGAGCCCCGCGAACCACCAGGTGCGCGTGTTCCGCTGGGAAGGCGGCGAGCGTCGTTTTTTTGCGATGCCCTATCCCAGTGGCGAATCAGCCGGGCATTACTTCATCTGGGGCGCAACTGCCGGCATGTTGCGCAATCTCTACCGCTTTTTGGCAGCCGGCTGACTTCCCGCGCTGTGCGGCGCGCGCGGCCGGCCGCCGGGCGATCGCATCGTCAGCCATGCGTCGCTTACGCTGTGCTATCGTTATGCAAAAAATGACATAACTCCGAAGACGGCGCACGCATGACTTTCTTTTCGGTTCTCCTCGCTCTCATCATCGAACAGGTCCGCGCGTTGTCGCCGAGCAATCCGGTGTTCGCGCTGTTCCAGTTTCACGCGGAAACCGTCGCGCATGGCCTCGACGCCGGCAAGCAAAAGCATGGCGTGCTCGCATGGCTCGCGGTCGTGCTGCCGTGGGTGTTGATCGTCGCGCTGATCTACTTCCTGCTGTACAAGGTGAGCTTCGTGCTGGCGTTCATCTGGAACGTCGCCGTCGTGTATTTCACGCTCGGTTTTCGCCAGTTCAGCCACTACTTCACCGATATCCATCTCGCGCTCAACAACGACGACGTGCCGCGCGCGCGTGAAATCCTGCACGAGTGGACGGGCCTCGACACGGTCGACATGCCGGTCGGCGAAATCGTCCGTCATACGCTGATTCATGCGGTCGTTGCGTCGCATCGTCACGTGTTCGGCGTGTTCTTCTGGTACGTGCTGCCGATCGGTCCGGCCGGCGCCGTGCTGTACCGCATCTCCGAATATCTCGCGCGCAGCTGGTCGACGCCGGGCGACGATCGCACGGCCGCGTTCTCGACGTTCGCGCAGCGCGCGTTCTTCGTGATCGACTGGATTCCGTCGCGGCTGACCGCGCTCGGTTTCGCGATCGTCGGCAACTTCGAGGACGCGATCTACGCGTGGCGCAATCACACGCGCCAGTGGCCCGACCCGAACGACGGCGTGCTGCTCGCGGCCGGTAGCGGCGCGCTCGGCGCGCGCCTCGCGGGGCCGCTCGCGGAACCATCGAGCCTCGACGCGCTGGCGGTTGGCGACAGCGGTCCGTTGACGGTCGGTGACGATTGCACGCCGCGCACGCTGCAGTCCGCAGTCGGCCTGGTGTGGCGCGCCGTGATCCTGTGGATGATCCTGCTGTTGATGCTGACGCTGGCCGTCTGGGTATCGTGACGCGGCAGCGCAGTGCGCGACGAAACGAAAAGGCCGGCTTCATGCCGGCCTTTTTGCTGTGTGTGACCCATTCGCTCAGTCGTCGAGCGGATCGCGTATGGCGCCACATTGCCAGCAGGCGGTGAACTGGGCCTCGAGCGCCTCGCCGCACTGACGGCAGCGCCACGGCGCGGCGCCGGCCGACGGGCCGTGCGACGCGGCATCGAGAAGCCGCCGCGCGAGCGCATCGTCGCGCTCGTCGTCGAGCCACAGCTCGGGCGTGCACGCGTCGGCGGGCAGGCCGCCGAGCGCACCGGTCGCGTAGCAGTTGTGCAACTCGCAGCCGATGCCGGCCACCTGCAGCACGTTCGCCCAATGCTGCGCGGTGGCGAGATCGGGGGCCTTGAAACGCATCGCGGCTCCTGTCGGTGAAGGCCGGGCGGGGCACCGGCCGTCTTCTGCCCGCCGCGGTCAGCGGACGATCTGGCTTGCCTCGTGCACGAGCTGTGCGTAAAGCGCATGCCGCGACGGTGCAATTCGGCCGTCGGCGACGGCCTCGAGAATCGCGCAGCCCGGCTCGTGCAGATGATGGCAATTATAGAAACGGCAGTCCGCGAGCAGCGGGCGGAATTCCGGGAACGCGCGCTCGAGGCGGCCTTCCGTCAGGTGGTAGAGGCCGAATTCCTGGAAACCCGGCGAATCGATCAGCGCGCCGCCGCCGTCGAGCGGGTAGAGGCGCGTGAACGTCGTCGTGTGGCGGCCGCTGTTGAGCGCGGCCGAGATTTCGCGGGTCGCGGCCTCGGCATCGGGCACGAGCAGGTTCACGAGCGTCGACTTGCCCATTCCGGACTGGCCGAGCAGGATGGTCGAATGGCCGGCCAGATGCGGCATCAGCTGCGCACGCGCATCGTCGGGCGCGCCCTTCACCGACAGCTCGAGCACGTCGTAGCCGAGCGCGCGGTAGGGCGCGAGGCGCTCGCGGGCGACCGGCAGCGCGGCCTCGACGTCGATCTTGTTCAGCACGACGAGCGGCTTCAGTTCGTTCGCTTCGGCTGCGATCAGTGCGCGACCGAGCAGGTCCTCGCTGAAATAGGGCTCGGTCGCGAGCACGATCAGCAGCTGGTCGAGGTTGGCCGCGAACAGCTTCGACTTGAACTGGTCGGAGCGGTACAGCAGGTTGCGCCGCTCGCCGATCTCGACGATCACGCCCTGGTCGGCCGACGCCTGCTCGTATACGACGCGGTCGCCGACCGCGATCTCGCTTTTCTTGCCGCGCGGGAAGCACTGCAGCATCGGGCCGCCGTCGTCGGGCGCGACGATGTAGTGGCGGCCGTGCGCCGCGATCACGCGGCCTTCGACACGCGGCGCGCCCGACGCGCGCGGGGCCGGCTTGCGGGAGGTCGGCCGGCTCATGCGTGCTGCATCAGGCGGTCGATCCGCTGCGACGCGGGCGGATGCGAGTAGTAGAAGGCCGTGTAGACGGGGTCCGGCGTGAGCGTCGACGCGTTGTCCTCATAAAGCTTCACGAGCGCGCTGACGAGATCGTGCGCGTCGGTCTGGCTGGCCGCGAACGCGTCGGCCTCGAATTCGTGCTTGCGCGACGTCAGGCTGCTGAACGGAGTTGCAAAGAACAGGAACACGGGGATCGCGAGGAAGAACAGCACGAGCGCGGCGCCCGCGTTGCTCGTGTCGAGCGACGGCGTGACGCCGAGCCCCGTATAGAACCAGGTGCGCTGCGCGAGCCAGCCGAGCAGCGCGAGCAGCACGAGGCTCAGCACGAACGACACGAGCATCCGCTTCATCACGTGGCGGCGCTTGAAGTGGCCGAGCTCGTGCGCGAGCACGGCCTCGATTTCCTGGCCCGTCAGCCGCGCGAGCAGCGTGTCGAAGAACACGATCCGCTTCGATGCGCCGAAGCCCGTGAAGTACGCGTTGCCGTGCGCGGAACGGCGGCTGCCGTCCATCACGAACAGGCCCTTCGCCGCGAAGCCGCACCGTTTCATCAGCAACTCGATGCGCGTGCGCAGCGCTTCGTCCTTCAGCGGTTCGAACTTGTTGAAGATCGGCGCGATGAAGGTCGGATAGATCAGCAGCACGAGCATCTGGAACGCGACCCAGACGATCCAGGTCCACAGCCACCACAGGCTGCCGGCCTGGTTCATCAGCCACAGCACGACGAACAGCAGCGGCAGGCCGAGCACGGCGCCGAGCAGCGTGTTCTTCAGCATGTCGGTGAAGAACAGGCGCTTGGTCATCCGGTTGAAGCCGAACCGCTGCTCGATCCCGAACTGGCGGTAATACTCGAACGGCACGTCGATCACGCTCGTGATCGCGAGCACGGCGGC
Source organism: Burkholderia sp. Bp8994 (assembly GCF_003853805.1). Lineage (NCBI taxonomy): Bacteria > Pseudomonadati > Pseudomonadota > Betaproteobacteria > Burkholderiales > Burkholderiaceae > Burkholderia > Burkholderia sp. Bp8994. Next base: position 151,715 of record NZ_QTQH01000017.1, on the reverse strand, counting down.
GACGAGCGCGACCTGCTGCCCGTAGCCGCGGCCGAACCAGCCCGTCAGCAGCGTGTCGAGGGCGCCGACGCCACCCAGCAGCGTGAGGCCGACCAGCACGGCCGCGCTGACGACGATCTCGAACATCGCCAGCCGGGTGCGCTCGACCGTGTAGTCGGCCGCACGCTGATGGGCAGTCAATGGAATGGTGGCGCTGAACTGCGCGGGCACGCTGTTGCGATGTGCGGCGACGAAGCGGATCTGCCGCGACGCGAGCCACAGCTTGGTGACGACCATCGCGAGCACGGCGATCGCGAACAGCAGGGTGAACGAAAAGGGTGACATCGAAGGCGCCAAAGGGTTCTATGCGAGAATTATATGTTCTTGCGGACCGGGCCCGCTCACGCGATGCCGGCCGCCCGGGCGGCGCCATGCGCCGTCCGCCATTTTCCAGGATGACTCATGACCGATACCGCCGCTTCCGCCAGCCAGTCCGCGCTCGTGCGCAACGAGTTGAACCTCGTCTGGCTCGACATGGAGATGACCGGCCTCGACCCGGATAACGACCGCATCATCGAAATCGCGGTCGTCGTGACCAACTCGACGCTCGACATCGCGGTGGAAGGCCCCGTGTTCGCGATCCACCAGAGCGACGAAACGCTCGCGAAGATGGACGACTGGAACAAGTCGACGCACGGCCGTTCGGGGCTGATCGACCGCGTGCGCGCGTCGACCGTGACCGAGGCGGACGCCGCCGCGCAGTTGCAGGCGTTCCTCTCGCAGTACGTGTCGCCCGGCAAGTCGCCGATGTGCGGCAACTCGATCTGCCAGGATCGCCGCTTCATGGCGCGCTGGATGCCGGAATTCGAACGATTCTTCCACTACCGCAACCTGGACGTCAGCACGCTCAAGGAGCTGTGCCGCCGCTGGCAGCCGGCGATCTACAAGGGCTTCCAGAAGCGTGCGATGCACACGGCGCTCGCGGACATCCACGAGTCGATCGACGAACTGAAGTACTACCGCGAGCATTTCCTGATTCCGGCCGCGTCGGCGCCGGCAGGCGAGTCCGCGCCGGCCGCCTGAGCGGGCCGGCACGCGCTCAGCGTGGCGCGCGCTGCGCGCTCTTCGGCCGGAACGCCGCGACCACCGCGGCGTCGGTCTCGATGTACGGGCCGCCGATCAGGTCGATGCAGTAGGGCACCGCCGCGAAGATGCCGGGCACGGTCGACTTGCCGTCGGCGTCGCGCAGCCCTTCGAGCGTTTCCCGGATCGACTTCGGCTGGCCGGGCAGGTTGATGATCAGCGCCGCGTGGTCGGCCGTCTCGCGAATCACCGCGACCTGCCGCGACAGGATCGCGGTCGGCACGAAATTCAGGCTGATCTGCCGCATCTGTTCGCCGAATCCAGGCATTTCCTTCGTCGCCACGGCCAGCGTGGCTTCCGGCGTCACGTCGCGCCGCGCCGGGCCGGTGCCGCCCGTCGTCAGCACCAGATCGCAGCCGGCGACGTCGACGAGTTCGGCCAGCGTGGCGGAGATCGTCGGCGCGTCGTCCTGGATCAGCCGGGTTTCGGCGCGCCATGGCGAGCGCAGCGCGCCGGCGAGCCATTCCTGGAGTGCCGGGATGCCCTTGTCCTCGTAGATGCCCGTGCTGGCGCGGTCGCTGATTGACACGAGGCCGACCACGAGTTCGTCCGGGTGGTTACGCTTCGTCGTCATGGTCGTCTCCGGCGTCGTCCGGCGCTTCGTCTGCCTCCGCCTCGTCGGTGCCGCTCGCGGTCTTGATCCACTGGAACAGCTCGCGGAAATAGCGCGGCGGCTTGCCTTGCTGCGCTTCCTTGCGCGCGTTGCGGATCAGCGTGCGGCCTTCCTGGATGTCGGCTTCGGGGTGCTGGCGGAGGAACTCGGTCAGCGCGTCGTCGTTCGCGAGCAGCTGTTCGCGCGTGCGCTCGATCCAGTGCAGGCGGGCGGTCGCGGCCTTGTTCACGCCTCGCTGGGCGTCGAGCGCGGTGCGCAGCGCAGCCGTTTCGTCGTCGGTCAGCGAGCGCATCACGCGGCCGACGTACTGGAGCTGGCGGCGCTTGCCTTCGTGGTCGGTGATCCGGCGTGCCTCGCGCACGGCGTCCGCGAGGTCCTCGGGCATCGGCATGCGCTTGAGCGCGTCCTTCGGCAGGTCGACCAGGGCCTGGCCGAGCTCCTGCAGCGCGTGCATCTCGCGTTTCAACTGGGATTTGCTGGGGCGATCGTAGCCATTGCCGGCGTCGTCGTCGGCGTGCTCGATCGGCTGGATTCGGGTTTTGCGTGTCATGGGCGGCATTGTATCGCGGCGCGGACGCCCCAAGCTTGTCGGTATATGGCCCCGGACCTTGCTATGATCGCGGGATACGCAACATTTTGACCATGCGGGCGGATCGCCCGCCACCGGATATCACGACGATGGCAGCCAATCTCGACGTACAAGCGCGCTATTTCCCGCACACGCAGGACCAGCTCAAAGAAATTGCCTCGGACATCCTTCGCCATGCGAAGGCGCTCGGCGCGACGGACGCCGCGACCGAAATCTCCGAAGGCGACGGCCTGTCGGTGTCGGTACGCCGCGGCGAGGTCGAGACGATCGAACACAACCGCGACAAGATGGTCGGCGTGACGGTGTTCATCGGCAAGAAGCGCGGCAACGCGAGCACGTCGGATTTCTCGCCGGCCGCGATCAAGGATACCGTCGCCGCCGCGTACAACATCGCGCGCTTCACGGCCGAGGACGACGCGGCCGGCCTCGCCGAGGCCGAACTGCTCGAAACCGACCCGCGCGACCTCGACCTCTATCACCCGTGGGCGCTGACGGCCGACGAGGCCGTCGAGCTCGCCCGCCGCGCGGAGGACGCCGCGTTCGCGGTCAGCCCGCAGATCCGCAACTCGGAAGGCGCGAGCGTGTCGGCGCAGCATTCGCAGTTCGTGCTCGCGACGTCGCGCGGTTTCCTCGCCGGCTACCCGTACTCGCGCCACTACATCGCGTGCGCGCCGATCGCGGGCACCGGCCGCCACATGCAGCGCGACGACTGGTATTCGTCGAAGCGCAGCGCGGTCGATCTCGCGGCGCCGGAAGCCGTCGGGCGCTATGCAGCCGAGCGTGCGCTGGCGCGGATGGGCGCGCGCCGTCTCGACACCCGCAAGGTGCCCGTGCTGTTCGAGGCACCGCTCGCGGCCGGCCTGCTCGGCGCATTCGTGCAGGCCGTCAGCGGCGGCGCGCTGTACCGCAAGACGTCGTTCCTCGTCGACAGCCTCGGCAAGCCGGTGTTCGCACCGCACGTGCAGGTCGTCGAGGATCCGCACGTGCCGCGCGCGATGGGCAGCGCGCCGTTCGACGAGGAAGGCGTGCGCACGCGTGCGCGCAGCGTCGTCAACGACGGTGTCGTCGAAGGTTACTTCCTGTCGACCTATTCGGCGCGCAAGCTCGGCACGCAGACCACCGGCAACGCGGGCGGCTCGCACAACCTCGCGCTGCGCAGCTCGAACACGCAGCCGGGCGACGATTTCGACGCGATGCTGAAGAAGCTCGGCACGGGCCTGCTGCTGACCGAGCTGATGGGACAGGGCGTGAACTACGTGACCGGCGACTATTCACGCGGCGCGGCCGGCTTCTGGGTCGAGAACGGCGTGATCCAGTATCCGGTCGAGGAAATCACCGTCGCGAGCACGCTGCAGGAGATGTTCCGGCATATCGTCGCGATCGGCGCGGATTCGATCGTGCGCGGTACGAAGGAAACGGGCTCGGTGCTGATCGAGCAGATGACGATCGCCGGGCAGTAAGCGGCGCGGCATCGGCCGCCAGGAAACGAAAAGCCCGACCGGCGTTCATGAGCCGGTCGGGCTTTTTTGTCGCGTGCCGCGTGCCGAGTGTCAGCCGCGCTTGCGCTCGTACACGACGAACGCATAGCCGAACGTATTGGGCGTGGCGGCCTGGTGCGGGTCGCGCGAGACTTCGCGCCAGTGCGCGGGATCGGGCGCCGGGAACGACGCATCGCCGTCGAAGTCGGCATCGATCTCGGTGACGACCAGCTTGTCGGCGAGCGCGAGGCCTTCCGCATAGAGTTGTGCGCCGCCGATCAGGAATGCTTCGGGCGCGCCGTCGCGCGCGGCGAGCGCGAGCGCGTCGGCGAGCGACGTGACCGTGTCGCAGCCGTCGAAGCGGCGCGCTGCGTCGCGCGTGACGACGATATTGCGGCGGCCCGGCAACGGCCGGCCGATCGACTCGTGGGTCTTGCGGCCCATCACGATCGGCGCGCCCATCGTCGTGCGCTTGAAGAACGCGAGGTCCTCGGGAAGTTTCCAGGGCAACTGGTTGTCGCGGCCGATGATGCCGTTGCGGGCGCGCGCGACGATCAGGGTCAACGTCGTCATGAAGATCGGGGGAAGAGGAGAACCGGAATGGCGCCGATTCTACCGGAATGGCGGCGCGAGACCGCGCCGGGGCGGATGCGCGGGCGTAGGTGCGGCGTTTGCTCCGTGATGTCCTGAATAAAAAGAGTGCCCGCCGGGGGACGGACACAAAAAACGGTTCGCGTCGCGAAGTCGACGCTGCAGGAAACGACCTGCGCCGTTCATTTTATTCTGCAATCCTCATCGATTAGGCAGCATGATGGAGTCATGTGCGGATTATTGATGCATGCGGTTCCCTGCGGTTCCTTCCATCGCATGCTGCGCGTTGCCGGGGAGCGCCACAGGAATCGGTATCGGCAGCCGGGCCGGCGGGACGAGCTCGTCCCACAGCGTCACCGACGACTTGTCTGACGAACGCGCTCGCGGCGCGGCGACGGGCATGATGCGGAAGCGGTGGTCCTGTTGCATGCGCGGCGCGTTATCGGCAAGCGGCATCGCGCGTTCGGGCCTCGTGCTTTCTTCCGAGCGTGCCGGCATGAAGTGGCAGGCGAGTGCGAATGCAATCGTCATCTGCACACAAGACTGCAAAAAAACTGTTCGCATGGCCGCCTTCTCCCGATCCGTTACGCGTTCAGCGAAATGCATGCCATCGGGCGAAGCGCATTGCCGCGTCTGCGATTTGCGGGGAAGCGTCGTGACTTGCGATCGAAAACGCCGGGAAATGTTTCAGGCGTGAAACGAGGGGGCTCGGGAATACTGCGGATTCAATCGATACGCGTCAAGGATGAAAATTTGCGCGTGTGTCGATGCAGGTACGCGTCGCTGCGCGTTTCTATGTGCAGACGATTGATCAACGTCGACCACTGAGCGATTCGACCGTTCGCTCATCCGCGCTGCAATCGGTTTGTCGTATTCGGCGCCTATAACTAAGCTGTCTTGATCAAAAAAATAACTGGACGCGAGATGAGCGCCATCATGCGAGGCCTGTCGTCGCCGCGCATCGGCATGGCGAATCGAGCCGCTTCGGCTGACCCGGTTCGATCCTTTTGCACGCGACTTGGCGTGTACGGCAATCGTTAGACGGTTGATGAACGGGGTGAGCATATGGGAGCCGAGCAGCGGCATGTGATCTACTTCTCGCGCGAGCCGAACGACGCGTTGCGCGGGCATTTCGACGAATGCGGGTGGCGCGTCGATCTTGCGGAAAGCGCACGCGACGTGCGGCGTGTCGTGCAGCACGGCGTGGCAACGGCCGGCCTGCTCGATTTCTCGCCGGGTTTTCGGCCCGCGGATTTGCGCGAACTCGAAGCGTGTCTGAGCATCCAGCACATCGGCTGGATCGCGGCGACCCGGCGCGGCCAATTGCAGGACGCGACGCTGCGGCATCTCATTCGTGACTATTGCTTCGACTACGTCACGATGCCGTACGAGGCGGCGCGCATCGTCGAGACCATCGGCCACGCGCACGGCATGATCGCGCTGACCGAGCCGGTAGCCGCACCCGTCGGTGCCGGACGCGCCGAAGGCGAGATGGTCGGCACCTGCGACGCGATACTCGGGCTGTTCAGGACGATCCGGCGCGTGGCGACGACCGATGCGCCGGTGTTCATCTCCGGCGAATCGGGTACCGGCAAGGAACTGACGGCCGTGGCGATCCACGAGCGCTCGGCGCGCGCGCAAGCGCCGTTCGTCGCGATCAATTGCGGTGCGATTCCGTCGACGCTGCTCCAGGCCGAACTGTTCGGCTATGAGCGCGGCGCGTTTACGGGCGCGAACCAGCGCAAGATCGGCAGGGTCGAGGCCGCGAACGGCGGCACGCTGTTTCTCGACGAGATCGGCGACCTGCCGCTCGAGAGCCAGGCGAGCCTGCTGCGGTTCCTGCAGGAAGGCAAGATCGAACGGCTCGGCGCGCATGTATCGGTGCCGGTCGACGTGCGCGTGATCTGTGCGACGCACGTGGACATGGAAGCGGCGCTGCGCGAAGGGCGGTTCCGCGAGGACCTGTTTCATCGGCTGTGCGTGTTGAAGATCGAGGAGCCGCCGCTGCGCGCACGCGGCAAGGATATCGAACTGCTGGCGCGCCACATGCTCGAGCGTTTCAAGGGGGATGCGCATCGCCGCCTGCGCGGCTTCTCGCCGGACGCGATCGCCGCGCTGTACGGCTATTCGTGGCCGGGCAACGTGCGCGAGCTGATCAATCGCGTGCGCCGCGCGATCGTGATGTCGGAGGGCCGGATGATTACCGCGGCCGATCTCGAACTCAACGAATTCGCGGTACTGGCGCCCGTCTCGCTCACCGAGGCGCGCGAAGCGGCCGAACGGCAGGTGATCGAGCAGGCGCTGCTGCGTCACCGCGGCCGGTTTGCCGACGCGGCGCGCGAACTGGGCGTGTCGCGCGTCACGCTGTACCGGCTGATGTGCGCGCATGGCATGCGCGATCGCGGCGACCCGCTGGGCGGGTTTTCGGCACCGTTGCCGGAGGTTCAGCATCACGCTTGCTAGAATTGGCGGGTAACGGTCGCCCTCGCGGCCGAAGGAACCCGCATGAAACAGTACCTCGACCTCGTTCGCACCATCCTCGACACCGGCACCTGGCAGGAGAACCGCACGGGCATCCGCACCATCAGCATGCCCGGTGCGATGCTGCGGTTCGACCTGCAGCAAGGTTTCCCGGCGGTCACGACCAAGAAGCTCGCGTTCAAGTCCGCGATCGGCGAACTGGTCGGTTTCCTGCGCGCATCGCGCAGCGCGGCCGATTTCCGCGCGCTCGGCTGCAAGGTGTGGGACGCGAACGCGAACGACAACGCACAGTGGCTCGCGAACCCGTACCGCCAGGGCGTCGACGATCTGGGTGACGTGTACGGCGTGCAATGGCGCCAGTGGCCCGGCTACAAGGTGCTCGACGCGGGCGCCGAGGCGCAGATCGCCGACGCGACGCGCCGCGGTTTCCGGATCGTCACGCGCTTCGACGAGGACGGGGTGCCGAAGGTGCTGCTGTACAAGGCAATCGACCAGCTGCGCCAGTGTCTCGACACGATCATGGAGAACCCGGCCGACCGCCGCATCCTGTTTCACGCATGGAATCCGGCCGTACTCGACCAGATCGCGCTGCCCGCATGCCATCTGCTGTACCAGTTCCTGCCGAACGTCACGAAGCGCGAGATTTCGCTGTGCCTGTACATCCGCAGCAACGATGTCGGGCTCGGCACGCCGTTCAACCTGACGGAAGGGGCCGCGCTGCTGTCGCTCGTCGGCCGGCTGACGGGCTACACGCCGCGCTGGTTCACGTACTTCATCGGTGACGCGCACATCTACGAGAACCAGCTCGACATGCTGCAGCAGCAGCTCACGCGCGAGCCGTACGACAGCCCGCGGCTCGAAATTGCCGAGCGCGTGCCGGACTATGCGAAGACCGGTGTTTATGCGCCCGAATGGCTCGAGCAGATCGAGCCGTCGGATTTCTCGCTTGTCGGCTACCGTCACCATGAGCCGCTGACCGCGCCGATGGCGGTCTGAGCCCGGCCTGCGACGGCGGCGGGTGAGGCGACCCGCGCCAGGCAGCATGAAGAAGGCCCGACCGGCACTCGCCGGGTCGGGCCTTGCCGTTTCAGCGGTCGGGTTACTGGTGGCGCCGCTCGTCGTGGCCGCCGGGCGGCGGATTGCCCGGGTGCGGCGCCTCGACGTGCGGCGCCGGTTGCGGCCGCGGTTCCATGCGCGGCGCGGGCATGGACGGCCGCGGTTCCATGTGCGGCGCGGGCATCGACGGCCGCGGCTCCATGCGCGGGGCCTGCGGCTGCGGTCGCGGCATGTCATGCACGGCGGGCGCGGGCGGACGGTACTCGTTCACGTGCGCCGGCGCGACTTCGCGGCGCGGTGCCGGTTGCGCGAATTCGGGGCGCGGTTGCGGTGCCGGAGCGGTCCGCTCGGGCCGCGGCTGCGCATGCTGGGCCGGTGCCGCGAAATCGGGGCGCGGACTCTGCTGCGGAATCTGCGCGGTCATGTCGAGTCGCGGTTGCGGCAACGCGCGCGGCGTTTCCTGCCGACGGCCGGGCTGCGTACCGGGCGTGGCTTCCGGATGCGGGACCGGCGCCGCGCTGCGCACGGGCGGCAGCGCGTTCTGTCCGGCTGCGTGGAGTGCCGTCGGCGGCGTCGGGCGCTGACGCTCCATCGGCGTGTGCGGCTGCATCCACGCGGGCGCGGGCGCCGCGGCCGCATGCGTGTTGTCGCGCCCGGCCGGCTCGTTGGCGGCCGCCGGCGGATGCGGGACGCCATTTCCGGGACTCAACGCCTGATGCGGCGCCGGATGGCCCGGCGCCTGCGGCATCGCACCGTTGGCGAAGCGCGGCGCATTGGGGGCTTCGCCGTTCATCGGTCGTGCGCCGTTCGCCACGACCGGCATCGGCGCACCAGGCCGCGCGACCTGGGCCGGTGCCGGCTGGCCGTCGCGTGGTGCGTGCGCCGGTTGCACGACGGGACCGTGCGGATTCACGAGCTGCACGTTGCGCATCGCCCACGCACCGGCTTTCGGGTTGCCCGGAACGCGGACGGGGCGCGCCTGGTAGTCGGCCGGCACGCTCGTCCTCGCGACCGGTGCGCCTGCACCCGGCACGTGCTGGCCCTGCCGGGCGAGATGCGCGGCCGCCTGGTCACGATAGGCGGCCGGCACGGCCGGATTGCGCGTCGCGACGAACGTGTGCTGTCCGAGCGCCGCCGGCGGACGGTAGCTGGCCGTGCGCAGTCCGCCGGTCAAGCTCTGGCGTACCGGCGCAATGCCGGGCGTGCCCGGCATCACGTGCGCGTTGCGCCACTGCTGCGGATCGACGCGTTGCGCGAAGTGCGCGACCGGCTGGCCGTGCACGAACGCGGACGCCGGCACGGCCGTGATCGCATGCGGCGCGCGGAAATTCACGTACGTCTTGTTGATGTTCGTGATGTTCGTGATGTTGGTGATGTTCGTCACGTTCACGGTCTTGTTGACCGTCACGTTGTTGACCACGATGTTCCGGTTTACGCGATCGTAGTAATGCGGGCTCCAGCCGCCCCAGCCGGGATGCCAGGGTTCGCCCGGACCGAGTGCGAACCATGCGCAGCCGGCCGCCGCGACGCCGCCGACCGTCAGCGCGACGCTCCAGTCTGGACCGCCGCCGCCGCCCACGAAGGCGACGAGCGCCGGCGCGTAGACGGGCGGCTGGCTGACGACCATCGGGCCGGGCACCCACGCCCAGCTGTCGTCGACATAGGCCCAGCGGCCGTAGTGATACGGCGCGAAGCCCCACGGCGCATCGTCGACCCAGGTCCAGCCCCACGGCGCCTGCCAGATCCAGTGACCGTCGTGATACGGCGCCCAGTCGGCGGGCGTGTCGTTCGGCACCCAGACCTCGCCGTAATTCGGGGTTTCGCGCCACGTGCCGTTCGCGTCGAGATCCTGATAGCCGGGCACGTCGCGCGATACGTAGCGGGCCGACACCGAGCGCTGCTCGGCCGCATCGCGGCCGGCGGCCCACTGGTCGAGCGCATCGAGAGCCGGCGCGGCCGATTGCTGCGCGACCTGCAGGTCGGTGCCGGTGAACACGACCTGCTGTCCGGGCGACAGCGGATACTGCCCGTTGCTGCCGTAGACGGTCGCGCTGCCGCTGCGCACGGTGACCGTCGTGCTTGCGCCATTCGGCGCGACGTCGACGCGAAAGTCGCCCGGGCCCGAGATGCCGAGCGCGAGATTGGGCGTGTCGATTTCGTACGACCCGCCGGACGGCAGATCGCGCACGTGCGTCGATACGGTGCCGAGCCCGACCTTCAGCTGCGTCGTGGTGTCGTCGAGGTTGAGCACCGACAGGCTCGTCGATTCGCCGAGTCGCACCGCGGTCGAGCCGATGTGCAGTTCCGAGCGCGCGCCGGCATCGTTCCACAACTGGTCGCCGGTCGTCAGCGGCCGGTTCACGGCGGCGTACGACCACGTATCGGTGCCGGCGGGCTCCGTCGTCACGGCACCCGACTTGTAGTTGAGCCGCGCGACGCGGCTCGGCGGATCGCCGCCCGACTGCCGGGCGGCGGCCGCATACGCGGCGGCCTCGGTCGTTTGCGCGAATGCGGTGGGCACGGTCGCCAGCGCGGCGAACGCGAGCAGCGTGCAGCGGGCGGTTCGCTTGAGCGTGAACAGGGAAGCCATGATGAGCGTCTTCGTCGTTATCGCGGCGCGTCGATTCGTGCCGTTGAATTCACGATATCCGCTCGGCCTGTTTCAGTGCTCGGTGTTTTGTAAGTCGGATGGCACGCGATGTAACAAAACCTGTCCATCGCGCGCCGTTGTCGTCCCGTCGCAATGTACGCGTCAAGCGGACGTAAGCCAGTCGTCGAAAACCTGCTGTCCGGGCACGGTGACGCGCAGCACGCGCGGCCGTGCGGTGCGCTCGATCCAGCCGTGGGCGCAGAAGCTGTCGAGCAGTGCCGCGCCGAGCGCGCCGCCGAGATGGGGGCGGCGCTCGCTCCAGTCGAGGCAGCCGCATGCGAAGCGGCGGCGGCGCATGCGCTGCTGCGCGACGTCGATGCCCCAGTGCGCGAGCGCCCGGGTGCCGAGCTCGGTGGCTTCGATCGCGTCGCCGTCCGCCTGCAGCCAGCCGCGTGCGGTGAGCCCGTCGAAGATGCGGACCGCGAGTTCGCCGGCCATGTGGTCGTAGCAGGTGCGCGCGTAGCGCAGTTCGGCCGGCACCGCGCGCGACGGCGGCGGCACCGGACGGTTCGGCGCGGCCGCGCGGGCCACGTTCGCGAGCGCCTCGAGCGACGCCGCGATGTCGGCCGACGCGAGCCGGTAGTAGTGGTGCCGGCCGCGCACGTCGAGCGCGAGCAGGCCGCCTTCGGTCAGGCGCGCGAGGTGCGCGCTCGCCGCGGACGGCGACAGCCCCGCGATCATCGTCAGTTCGCCGGCCGGCCGCGCGCTGCCGTCCATCAGCACCCACAGCATCGCGGCGCGCCCCGGATCGGCGATCAGGGCTCCGATTCGGCTCAGGCCCGGAAAGTGGTGGTCGTCTTGATCGGTCATCGTCGTGTCTCGTCAGGCGGAATGACTGCAGTGTAGGTGCTGCGCACATTCGATGTTTCGTGTTCGGGTGAAATGTCGGATGCGGCGGGGCGGTGCGCGACCCGCGGTCGCCGGCCGCGCACGCGTAGAATGGCCGGACGCGGCGGCAGTGGGCCGCCGGATGCGACACGATGCAACGATGAAGACGATTTTCTGCCTGTTGGCCGCCGCGTTCCTTTGCGCGGCCTGTGCGCAGGGCGGTGCAGGCGCCGCCGGCGAGCGGGGCGGCAGCCTCGAGATGTACGGGACGATCGATCAGGGCATCACGGTGCGCCGCTGACGGACGTCGATCGCCAGTGCCGATGCCGGTTCGGCGCACGGCCGCGGCCGGCCGTGCGGCGGGCGCTGCGACGTGTTGCCGCAGTGCAACGTATAATGCGCCGAGTGCCGTACCCCCGCCGCCTGGAGCTACCACGATGTCCCAACCATCCCCCGTACCGGCCGCCCTCGACCGCACCGAAACCGTATTCCGCTTCCTCGCCGAGCCGTCGTCCGTGAACTTCGGCGGCAAGGTGCATGGCGGCGCGCTGATGAAGTGGATCGACGAGGTCGCGTACGCGTGCGCGGCGGTCTGGTCGAGCCGCTATTGCGTGACGGTCAGCGTCGGCAATATCCGCTTCCAGCGTCCGATCCTCGTCGGCAACCTGGTCGAGCTGAAGGCGCGCGTCGTCGCGACGGGCCGCACCAGCATGCACATCCATGTGTCCGTGCACGCCGGCGATCCGAAGGGCGGCGTGCTGCGCCAGACGACCGACTGCCTCGTCGTGTTCGTCGCGGTCGACGAGAACGGCAACCCGGTGCCGGTGCCGCCGTTCGTGCCCGAGACCGACGAGCAGAAGGTGCTCGCGAAGTATGCGGCCGACGTGCGCGCCGCGCTCGACAAGATCGTCGAGATGAAGCCCGAGGAAGTGGCGAAGGGCACCGTCTGACGACAACGGGCGCGGCGTTCGCGCCGCGCCCGTCGCATCATCGCGTCGCCCCCGCGATTACCGCGATCCGATCATTTCCTCGGGGCGCACCCACGCGTCGAATTCCGCCTCGGTCAGGTAGCCGAGCGCAAGCGCGGCGGCCTTCAGCGTCGTGCCTTCCTTGTGCGCCTTCTTCGCGATCTGCGCGGCCTTGTCGTAGCCGATATGCGGGTTGAGCGCCGTCACGAGCATCAGCGATTCGTTCAGCAGCAGATCGATGCGCGCGCGGTTCGGCTCGATGCCCGCCGCGCAGTGGTCGTTGAAGCTCTGCGCGCCGTCGGCGAGCAGCCGCACCGACTGCAGCACGTTGTGCGCGATCATCGGCCGGAACACGTTCAGCTCGAAGTTGCCGCTCGCGCCGCCGACGTTTACCGCGACGTCGTTGCCGAACACCTGGCAGCACAGCATCGTCACGGCTTCCGACTGCGTCGGGTTCACCTTGCCCGGCATGATCGAGCTGCCCGGCTCGTTTTCCGGAATCGACAGTTCGCCGAGCCCGCAGCGCGGCCCGCTCGCGAGCCAGCGGACGTCGTTGGCGATCTTCATCAGGCCGGCCGCGACCGTCTTCAGCGCGCCGTGCGCGAACACCAGCGCGTCGGCGGCCGCCATCACCTCGAACTTGCTCGGCGCGGTCACGAACGGCAGCGTCGTCAGCCGGCCGATCTCGTCGGCGACGCGCACCGCGAACTCCGGATGCGCGTTCAGCCCGGTGCCGACGGCAGTGCCGCCGAGCGCGAGTTCGTACAGGTGCGGCAGCGCCGATTCGACGTGCCGAATGCCCTGGTCGAGCTGCGCGACGTAACCGGAAAATTCCTGCCCGAGCGTGAGCGGCGTCGCGTCCTGCAGGTGCGTGCGGCCGATCTTCACGATATCGGCGAAGGCCTTCGACTTCGCGTCGAGCGTCGCGCGCAGCGTGCGCAGCGCGGGCAGCAGATGGTTGACGATCGCGTACGCGGCCGCGACGTGCATCGCGGTCGGGAACACGTCGTTCGACGACTGGCCGCGGTTCACGTCGTCGTTCGGGTGGACCTTGCGTGCTTCGCCGCGCTCGCCGCCGAGCAGTTCGCTCGCCCGGTTCGCGATCACCTCGTTGAGGTTCATGTTGGTCTGCGTGCCGGAGCCCGTCTGCCACACGGCGAGCGGGAATTCGCGCGGATGCTTGCCCGCGATGATCTCGTCGGCCGCGTCGATGATCGCGCGCGCCTTGTCGTCGGCCAGCACGCCGAGCGACTGGTTCACGGCGGCCGCGGCGCGCTTGACGATCGCGAGCGCGTGGATCAGCTCGGGCGACTGCTTCTCGGTCGAGATCCGGAAATTCTGCAGCGAGCGTTCCGTCTGCGCGCCCCAGAGCCGGTTGGCCGGCACGGCGATCTCGCCGAACGTGTCGCGTTCCATCCGAACTGCTTCGTTCATGATGCACTCCTCTTGGGAAGGGGAAAGGCCGCGCGTCGCGCGGCGTCTGGCGTATCGTGAGGCAGTCGCGCCGCTGGCGCGACGCGTTGGGTCTTCAACCGACAAGCATAGCGCCGGCCGCGATTTTGCGTCGTGTCGTCGCGCTCAGCGCGTCGATGCGACGAGCGATGCGCTCTTCAAATGGAAGCGCCAGGCCATCAGCGCGGCGACGCTCGCGAGGCCGGCCGCGAGCCCCCACCACAGGCCGCGTGCGCCAAGGCCTGCATGGAACGCCAGCCAGTAACCGGTCGGGAAGCCGATGCCCCAGTAGCCGAGGGTCGCCGCGAGCATCGGGATGCGCGTATCGCGCAGTCCGCGCAGCGCGCCCGAGCCGACGGTCTGCATGCCGTCGACGATCTGGAACACCGCGGCAATGCCGAGGAGCGACGCGGCCAGCGACACGGTCGCCGCGTTGGCCGGATCGTCGAGCTGGAGGTACAGGCCGACGATCGCATGCGGCACGACGATCAGCACGAGCCCCGACAGCGACATGAACGCGACGCCGAGGCCGAGCGCGACGAAGCCCGCATGCCGCGCGGCGACCGGCTGGCCGGCGCCGACCCAGTAGCCGACCCGCACGTTGGCGGCCTGGCCGATCGCGAGCGGCACCATGAACGCCACCGACGCGACGTTCAGTGCGATCTGGTGCGCGGCAAGCGACGTCGCGCCGAGCACGCCGATGGTCAGGCCCGTGGCGAGAAACAGCGTCGATTCGACCCCGTACGTGATCGCCACCGGCCAGCCGATGCCGATCAGCTCGCCCATCATCGGCAGTTTCGGGCGGGCGGCGGTCACGAAATGGCGGAACCGCTGGCGGCCGTGCAGCAGCCAGATCAGCGCGAGCGCGGTGAGCCAGATGGTGATGGTCGTCGCGACCGCCGAGCCGAGGAAGCCGAGCCGCGGCAAGCCGAAGGCGCCGTGGATCAGCCCGTAGTTCAGCACGCCGTTCACGCCGACGCCGCCGATCGACACCCACAGCAGCCGCCGTGCGGCGCCGATCGCCGGCAGGAAGGCGCGCATCAGCCCGACGCCGATCAGGCTGCCGAGCGCCGCGAACCGCAGGATGCCGGTGTACTCGCCGACGTGACGCGCGAGCGTGGGCGGCTCGTGGAACATCAGCAGGATCGGCTCGGACAGCGACAGCGCGACGATCGCCGGAATCGCGAGCAGCACGGACAGCACGAAGCCGGTCCAGTAGATGTGCGGCACGCGGTGTTCCGCCTGCGCGCCGCGCGCATGCGCGACGCTCACGCTGACCGACGACAGCACACCCTGCAGCACGGTCACGATGACGAAGAAGAAGTTCGCGCCGAGGCCGCCCGCCGCGAGCGAATCGGGGCCGAGCGAGCCGAGCAGCACCGTGTCGGTGACGCTCATCGCCATTTGCGAGAGTTGTGCGATCGCGAGCGGTGCGGCGAGGCGCGCGGTATCGGCGGCATGACTGGACAGCGACGGCGGCGCGGCGGCCGTCCGCGTAAGACCGGAATGCGACATGGAATGGGCGCTCGCGCGGGTGCGGGCCCGCGCTGTCTGTATTTATTTTGAGAGACGGCTAGCTTACGGCTTTATTCGAACGGTGTCGAACGCGCGCGCCGATGGCCATGTCACGGTGAGGGGGAACCGCTATGCGTCGTGAACCGCGATCCGCGTATCGCCGAACAGCACGACCTGGCCCGCGCGGATCTTGCAGGTCTTGCGCAGTTCGACCACGCCGTCGACTTTCACCGCGCCGGACGCGACGAACATCTTCGCGGTGCCGCCGCTGTCGGCGAGGCCGGTGATCTTGAGAAGGTTGTGCAGCTCGACGTACTCGCCGGTCAGCGTGAAATCCAGGTTGGGCATGACGAAGGAGGCGCGCGACGCGCGGGAGGAATCGCCCCGCATCATACGGCACTGCGGGCCCGCGCGCGAGTGCGGCCGCGCGCGCATGTTTGCGCCCCGTAGCTGTTAAGGACTGTGAGCGATTCGTCAGCAAATGAAACGGTGGGTAACAGTCTGAGAGATTCGAGAACCGGCCGTGCCGCCCGCGGGTCTTTCATCGTACCTGCTGCGTGTCGCGGCAGGGGACGCGACGGAGCGTATCGATGCGCTCCGCGCCCACAACTTCTTGAGGAGGATTGTCATGTCCAAGATTCGTACGATGCTGATTGGTGCCGCGCTGACGGCGTTCGCCACTTCGGCCGCATTCGCGCAGACCGGCGTCGCGGCGCAGGGCACCGCAGGCGCCGGCGTGCAGACGCAGGCGCCGGCAGCGGGGGCAGGCGCAGACGCGGGTATGCAGGGTGGTGCCGGCGCGAATGCGTCGGGCAACGCGGTCGGCGGCGCAACCGATGCGGTTGGCGCGGCAGCCGACGGCGCGAAGGATACGGCGGCGTCGTCGGTCCACTCGACCAAGAAGCACGCGAAGCATGCGGCGAAGTCGGCCAAGCATCACGCCGGCTCGGCGAAGTCGAAGGTGGGCGACGAAGCGGTCGAAGGCAGTGCGTCGGCCGGCGTGCAGGGCGGTGCATCGGCCTCGGGCGCCGCGCAGTAAG
This sequence comes from Burkholderia sp. Bp8994, assembly GCF_003853805.1. Lineage (NCBI taxonomy): Bacteria > Pseudomonadati > Pseudomonadota > Betaproteobacteria > Burkholderiales > Burkholderiaceae > Burkholderia > Burkholderia sp. Bp8994. Next base: position 135,332 of record NZ_QTQH01000017.1, on the reverse strand, counting down.
CGGCACCCCGACGTCGCACGACGCTCGCCCCGGACGGCGCGTCGTGACGGCGATCGACCGGCGGCCCGGTTCGCTTCGCGCGAACCGGGCCGTTCTTCATGCGTGGACGCGGGCCGTCACGGCCGGCGCTGCTCCGGCCCCGGTCCGTGTGCCGGTCTTGCCGCGGACGGGGTAAATACGCTGCGCAGCCACGCGGCGAGCCGCGTGAATACGTCGTATGGCTCGTCGACGAAGATCTCGGGCTTCAGCAGCCGCAGATATTCCATGATCTGCTGCGCTTCCTGTTTCTGGAACGAGCCGTGCGCGAGCCCGAGCCGCAGCAGGCCGCGCAGTTCGCCGAGCTTGTCGCGCGCGGCGCTGCCGACGCTCATCTCGCACGCGAGCTTCGCCTCGTAGATGCGCTGGCGCAGCGATTCCGCGAGCCGCCACGCGGGCGTCTGCATCGATTCCTCGAGCGCCTGGATGTCGTGGACCGCGCTCTTGATCTGCGCCGCGAGCGGATCGACCAGCGACGCATCGCCCTGCGCTTCGGCGACGATCGCCTTGGCCCAGTCGCGGCACGCCTTCGCTAGCTCGTCGGGCGTCCATTCGGAGCGCGACGCGAAGCCGAAGCCGAATTCGCCGGCCTGCCGCATCAGGATCGCGACGACGTCCGGGAATTCCTTGTCGAGCGTGCGCTTCGCCCACGCGTACTGGCCGCCCTCGAGCATCCGCTGCACGGCGTGCTCGGTCAGCGGCACCATGTTGTCGAGCAGCTTGGCGCGCAGGAAATCCTCGAACGACGGCGTCGCGAACTGCGGGTCGAGTTTCAGCGACACGCGCACGAACGCGTCGTAGTCCTTGCGCAGGGACGCAAGCGTGTCGTCCTTGAGGGAAAGGGTGATCTGGCCCATGAATCGTCTCGATGGCGGCCCGCGCGGGCCGGCGGCCGACATCGCGCACCGGTGCGGGCGCGGCGTCGACGGACCGGTTCGCGCCGAGGCCGATGGCGGGTCTTCACTTCCTATATCGGCGCGCCGGACGGAAACTTGAGCGCGGCCGGCGAGGTCCGCTCAGGCCGGCAGCCAGTGCGGCATCACGACCCCTTGCCAGAAGAAGAACACCGCGAGCCCGACCGCGATCGTCACGAGCGGCCGGCGTGTCGTCGCCGACACGAGCACGGCGGCGAGCGCGCCGACCAGCTGCGGATTGCGCCAGGTCAGCTCGGCCGTGCCGCCGTGCGGCGAGACGGTCATCGGCACGATGATCGCAGTCAGCACGGTGACGGGCACGAAGCCGAGCGCGGTCCGCACGAGCGGCGGGAAGGTCAGCCGCTCGCCGAACAGGAACAGCGTCGTCCGGATCGCATAGGTGATCACGGCCATCCCGAGGATCAGCAGCGCGTAGCTCACGATGCGGCCTCCGTGCGTGAAGCGGTGCGCGAACGCTCGTGCAGCAGCGTGAGCGCGACGCCGACCACGACGCCGGCGGCGACCGCGCCCAGCAGCCCGAGCTTGTACGGCCAGCCCTGCCAGAAGTACGCGAGCGTGCCGGCCGTCGCGGCGGCCGCCAGATAGCGCAGCGTGCCGAGCTGCGGGACGACGATCGCGATGAAGGTGGCCGCCATCGCGAAATCGAGGCCGAGCGACTGGAGGCCCGGGAAGGCCGCGCCGAAGCCGATGCCCGCGAGCGTCCAGACCTGCCAGTTCAGGTACATCGCGAGGCCCGAGCCGAAGAAGTAGTGCGGGCCGATCGCGCCGGGCGGGAAGTGGCGGTAGTGCGCGTAGGCGACCGCGAACACCTCGTCGGTCATCAGCGCGCCGAGCGTCGCGCGCCAGCGCAGTGGCAGGTGCGCGACGTACGGCGCGAGCGTCGCGCTGTACAGCAGGTGACGCAGGTTCACGATCAGCGTCGTCGCGAGCACGACGACGAAGCTCGCGCTGCCCGCGATCAGGCCGAGCGCGATGAATTGCGCGGAGCCCGCGAACACCGCGAGCGACATCAGCGCGCCGTGCCATGCGGCGAGCGGGCCGCCGCCGACGAGCGTGCCGAAGATCACGCCGAACGGTGCCGCGCCGATCATCATCGGGATCGTGTCGCGTGCGCCGTCGAGCCACTCGTTGAGCGGGGGGCGAGGCGGGGGCGTAGGTGTGGGTGTGGGGTTCAAGGGGCGCGTCTCCATGAAATGGAGGATAGCGGGGTGATGCAGCGGCGGCTTGTATGTTCTTGCGCCCGCGCGGGTGCCGATGGCGCTGCGTGCGTGCGGGTTGCCGTCCGTCGTCGAATGCAGGGAAGGGCGTCAGCGCGCCTGCCAGCGTCCGGGCGGTACGCCGAACATTCGTTTGAAATGCCGCGTGAAGTGACTCTGGTCGACGAAGCCGCTGGCCGCGGCGACATCGGCGATCGGCACGCCCGCGCGCAACGGCGCAAGCGCGCGCTGCAGCCGCAGCTGGTTGCGCCACGCATGTGGCGGCATCCCGGTCGTGCGCGTGAACAGGCGCGCCGCGTGAAACGGCGACAGGCCGGCGGCCTGCGCGACGTCGTCGAGCGTGACCGTGCCCGTGAGATCGGCGGCGAGCCGTTCGCGCATCGCGTCGACGCGCGGTTCGTCGGCCGCGAGCGCCGCCGGTTGCAGCCGCGCGTCGGCATGGCGCGCGATCAGTGTCGACAGCGCATCGAGCATCGCCGTTTCGGCGGCGAGCGGATCGTAGACGCGCGGTGCCGCGGCGGCCGGATCATTGGCGGCCGGCTGCTCGTGGGGGTGGAACGGCGGCATGCGTTCGCTGCCGGCCTCCATCATCCGGTGGGCCAGCGCGAGCCGTGCCGCGAGATCGGTGTCGCGGATCACGTCGGACGGGAACCATGGCGCATCCTGCGGCCGCCCCGCGATCGCGCTCGCGAGTGAGCGAATGTAGTCGACCGGCACGTAGCTCACGCGATAGCACCAGCCTTCGTCGGTCGCGCGCGAGCCGGTGTGCACTTCGCCGGGATTGATCACGGGCACGGTGCCCGTTTCGGCGACATGGCCGCTGCCGCGACAGGTGTAGCGCTCCGCCCCCTCGAGGATCACGGGGATCGTGTACGCGTCGTGCCAGTGCGGCGCGAACGTGTGGTCGCGATAGGTGGCGGTGAGCAGATCCGCGTCCGGCAGCAGCGGCGTGCGCCAGTAACGTGCGGAGTCCGGAAGAAGGCGGGGGGCGGACATGGTCGGGCGCGAGGGCGGTCGAATCGACAGTGTAGCGCTCGCGCGCCCGGCCGGCGCGGGCTTACTTGACCGGAATCGTCGTGCCGGCCGGCATCGGCACGGCGGTCACGGCGTTCTTCGGGCTGCCGCTGACGATGCGGTCGCTGTAGGTCAGGTAGACGAGCGTGTTGCGCTTCTTGTCGACCACGCGCACGACGTGCAGCGTCTTGAAGATGAACGACATCCGTTCGCTGAACACGTCGGTCTGCTGCTTGAGCGGCTCCTTGAAGCTGAGCGGGCCGACTTGCCGGCACGCGATCGACGCTTCGCTCGGATCCTCGGCGACGCCGAGCGTGCCCTTGATCCCGCCGGTGCGCGCCCGCGACACGTAGCAGGTGACGCCCGTCACGAGCGGATCGTCGTACGCTTCGACGACCACGCGGTCGGAGCCCGTCACGCGGAAATGGGTGTTGACGCTGCCGACTTCCTCCGCGTGCGCGAGCGGCGCGGTGGCAAAGGCGGAGAGCAGAAGGGCGAGCGACGCGGCGGAAAGGAGGCGGTGCTTCATCGACGGAACCGGATGCGAATGCGGGACAGAAACTCTAGCATGCGCGGCGGTGACCGGCGGGCGCCGGAAAAACAAAAGGCCCGTCGAATGACGGGCCTTTCGCTGTCTGGCTCCCCGACCTGGGCTCGAACCAGGGACCTACGGATTAACAGTCCGGCGCTCTACCGACTGAGCTATCGGGGAATAAATCGGTACATCTGCTTGCGTGTTCGGTAACCAACAAAAAACCCGTCCACTTTCAACGGGCCTTTGTTTTTTGGCTCCCCGACCTGGGCTCGAACCAGGGACCTACGGATTAACAGTCCGGCGCTCTACCGACTGAGCTATCGGGGAACAAACAACAACAGCAGAGAAACGAGATTGTATGGAGTGTTCGCTAACCTGTCAACACTTTTGAGCGGCGGCGCACCAAAAAATTTTTGCAGCGCCGCTGCGCGATCAACGCTCGAGCAGGTGCAGCTTGTCCTGCACGTCCTTCCACTCGTCCGCGTCGGCCGGTGCCGGCTTGGTCTTCGTGATCGACGGCCAGTCCTTCGCCAGCTCGGCGTTCAGCGCGGTGAACTGCTGCTGGTCGCCCGGAACGTCTTCTTCGGCATAGATCGCATTGGTCGGGCACTCGGCGACGCACACGGCGCAGTCGATGCACTCGTCCGGATCGATGGCGAGAAAGTTGGGACCTTCACGGAAGCAATCCACCGGGCACACATCCACGCAATCCGTGTATTTGCACTTGATGCAGCCTTCGGTCACAACGTGAGTCATTAAAACGCTCCTGCTTGGCGGTATATATGGGGTGGCGTGTGCGCCAAAAGCGGCATTGTAACTGAAGCGCAAAACCCGCATGGCGTGGTCGGCTTTCCGGCTTATATCGTTTCGTGATTAGTTTATGGGGCTGGCGGCGGGCGCGGCGCGTGCGGCCGCGCGCCCGGCGCGTCGGGCAGGGCGGTTTCACGATGGTCGGGCCCGCATTCGGGTAACATGGCCGACAGACCGGGCGGCGCGCGGTGCGCCGGGGCCCTGTCACGATATTGGCGGTGCCGTAAACATGATCATCACTTCGCTGCTCGACACGGATCTCTACAAGTTCACGATGATGCAGGTCGTCCTGCATCACTTTCCTGCCGCAAACGTCGAGTACCGGTTCCGGTGTCGCACGCCCGGCGTCGATCTCGTGCCGTACATCGACGAGATCCGCGACGAGGTGCGCGGCCTGTGTGCGCTGCGCTTCACCGACGACGAACTCGACTACCTGCGGCGCATGCGCTTCATCAAGAGCGACTTCGTCGACTTCCTCGCGCTGTTCCACCTGAACGAGAAGTACATCTCGATCACGCCTTCGCCGAAGGGCAACGGCGAGATCGACATCGTGATCGAAGGGCCGTGGCTGCACACGATCCTGTTCGAGATCCCGGTGCTCGCGATCGTCAACGAGGTCTATTTCCGCAACACGCAGCGCGAGCCCGACTATCGCGAAGGCCGCGAGCGGCTGGGCGAGAAGATCAAGCTGCTCGGCGCGAAGCCCGAGTTCGCCGACTGCAAGATCGCCGACTACGGCACGCGCCGGCGCTTCTCGAAGGTCTGGCACGAAGAGGTCGCGCTGACGCTGCGCGACGGGCTCGGACCGCAGTTCGCGGGCACGAGCAACGTGTTCTACGCGATGAAGCACGGCCTGACGCCGCTCGGCACGATGGCGCACGAATACCTGCAGGCCTGCCAGGCGCTCGGCCCGCGGCTGCGCGATTCGCAGACCTACGGTTTCGAGATGTGGGCGAAGGAGTATCGCGGCGACCTCGGGATCGCGCTGTCGGACGTCTACGGGATGGACGCGTTCCTGAACGACTTCGACATGTACTTCTGCAAGCTGTTCGACGGCGCGCGCCACGATTCAGGCGATCCGTTCGAGTGGGGCGAGCGCATGCTGCGCCACTACGAGGCGAACCGCTGCGATCCGCGCACCAAGGTGCTCGTGTTCTCCGACGCGCTCGACATTCCGAAGGTCATGCAGCTGTACGAACGGTTCCGCGGCCGCTGCAAGCTCGCGTTCGGCGTCGGCACCAACCTCACGAACGATCTCGGTTACGTGCCGCTGCAGATCGTGATCAAGATGGTCCGCTGCAATGGGCAGCCGGTCGCGAAGCTGTCGGATACGCCGGGCAAGAGCATGTGCGACGACAAGGCGTATCTCGCGTACCTGCGCCAGGTGTTCGGCATCGCGCAGCCGGCCGACGACGCCGCATCGTAGCAAGCGTCGGCCGTCCGGCGAGGTGCGTCGCGGCGGGGGCGGCCGGTATAATCCGACGGTATCGCACGCCAACGTCACGAGGACCGTTCATGGACACTTCCGCTGCCCGTCGCCAGATCCTCGCACGCATTCGCGCGGCGCAAGGACGCGCGCCCGAACCCGATGCAGCGGAGCGCGACGGCGTCGCCGACTATCTCGCCCGCCATCCCGAGGGGCCGCGGCCGCCGATGCCGGCCGACCTCGTCGCCGCATTCGTCGATGAAGCGGCGCGCCTGTCGACGACGGTCGACGAAGTCGCGACGCTGGCCGACGCGCCCGCCGCCGCTGCCCGCTATCTTTCCGCTCACGGCTTGCCGATGCAGGCCGTCGCATGGCGCACGCTGGCCGAGCTCGACTGGGCCGGCGCCGGCCTGTCGGTCGAATGCCGCAAGCCGCGCGACGGCGATCTCGTCGGCCTCACCGGCTGCTTTTGCGCCACCGCCGAAACGGGCTCGCTGGTGCTGCTGTCCGGCCCCGACACCTATGCATCGGCCGGGCTGCTGCCGGAAACCCACATCGCGATCGTGCCGGCGTCGCGGATCGTCGCGGGCCATGAAGACGCATTCGCGCTGATTCGCGCGGAGCGCGGCGAATTGCCGCGCGCGGTCAATTTCGTATCGGGCCCGTCGCGCACCGGCGATATCGAGCAGACCATCGTGCTGGGCGCACACGGCCCGTACCGCGTTCACGCGATCGTCGTGCGCGGTGCATGACGATCGCGTCCGCTCGATCCTCACTCGACTCACTCGCACAAGGAAGTTCTGCATGAAACGACATGCCGCCTGGGCGGGCATGGCGTCGGGAGCCGCGCTTGGCGCCGTTCCCGCGCTCGCATCGGCCGCCACGCTCGACGGTGCCGCGCTGTCCGCACTCTGGGGCATCCCGTTCGCCGGGATCCTGCTGTCCATCGCGGTGTTCCCGCTCGTCGCGCCGGTGTTCTGGCATCACCACTTCGGCAAGATCGCCGCGGCATGGGCGATCGCGTTTCTGGTCCCGTTCGCGGTCGCGTTCGGCGCGGGCACGGCGTTCGGAACGCTGGTGCACGCGCTGCTCGAGGAGTACATCCCGTTCATCGTGCTGCTGACCGCACTGTATACGGTCGCCGGCGGCATTTGCGTCAACGGCAATCTGCACGGCACGCCGAAGCTGAACACCGCGATCCTCGCGCTCGGCACGCTGCTCGCGAGCGTGATGGGCACGACGGGCGCCGCGATGCTGCTGATCCGGCCGCTGCTGCGCGCGAACGACAATCGCAAGCACGTCGTGCACGTCGTGATCTTCTTCATCTTCCTCGTCGCGAACGCGGGCGGCTCGCTGTCGCCGCTCGGCGATCCGCCGCTGTTCCTCGGCTTCCTGAACGGCGTGAGCTTCTTCTGGACGACCACGCATCTCGCGCTGCCGATGCTGTTCATCTGCGCGGTGCTGCTGACGCTGTTCTTCGTGCTCGATACGTACTTCTACCGGAAGGGCGGCGAGGAGCGGCCGGTCGTGCTCGACCCGACACCTGACGATGGCGCGCTGTCGATCGACGGCAAGGTCAACTTCGTGCTGCTCGCGGCCGTGATCGGCCTCGTGCTGATGAGCGGCATCTGGAAGCCGGGCATCACGTTCGACGTGTGGGGCACGCACGTCGCGCTGCAGAATCTCGTGCGCGACGTCGCGCTGGTTGTCGTGGCACTCGCGTCGCTTGCGCTGACGCCGCGCTCCGCGCGCGAAGGCAACGCGTTCAACTGGGCGCCGATCGAGGAGGTCGCGAAGCTGTTCGCGGGAATCTTCGTGACGATCGCGCCGGTGATCGTGATCCTGCGCGCGGGGGCGGACGGTGCGTTCGCGCAGATCGTCCATCTCGTGACGGGGTCGGACGGCAAGCCGATCGATGCGATGTACTTCTGGGCCACCGGCCTGTTGTCGTCGTTCCTCGACAACGCGCCGACCTACCTCGTGTTCTTCAACCTCGCGGGCGGCGACGCGCAAGCGCTGATGACGGCGGGCGCGACGACGCTCGCCGCGATCTCCGCGGGAGCGGTGTTCATGGGCGCGAACAGCTACATCGGCAACGCGCCGAACTTCATGGTGAAGGCGATCGCGGAATCGCGCGGCGTGAAGATGCCGAGCTTCTTCGCGTATCTCGGCTGGGCGTTCGCCATACTGGTACCTGTATTCCTGCTGACGTCGTGGATCTTCTTCACGGCGTAGGCTGACGATTTTCAACCAAGCGCGGACGGTTCGGGCGGCGCGCGATGCGCCGCGTTCCGGCCGCGGCATGCGGAGATGGCGATGCAGAAGATCCTGGTCGCACGTCCGATCTTTCCGGACGTGATCGAACGGCTCGAGCAGTATTTCGAAGTCGACTGGAACAACGGCGACGCGCTCGCCCCCGATGCGCTCGCCGCGCGTCTCGCGGACAAGGACGGTGCGCTGACGGCGGGCGACCCGGTCGGGGCGGCTGCGCTCGCGGCGGCGCCGCGCCTGCGCGTCGTGTCGAACATGGCGGTCGGCTACAACAACTTCGACATGACCGCATTCAACGCGGCGAACGTGCTCGGCACCAACACGCCCGACGTGCTGAACGAGTCGACCGCGGATTTCGGCTGGGCGCTGATGATGGCCGCCGCGCGCCGGATCGCCGAATCCGAGCACTGGCTGCGCGCCGGGCACTGGCAGAAGTGGGCGTACGACGGTTTCCTCGGCGGCGACATTTACGGCTCGACGCTGGGCGTCATCGGCATGGGGCGCATCGGCCAGGCGCTCGCACGCCGCGCGCGCGGCTTCGGGATGCAGGTGATCTATCACAACCGGTCGCGGGTCGCGCCCGAGATCGAGGCCGAGCTGAACGCCGAATACGTGTCGAAGGATGCGCTGCTCACGCGCGCCGATCACGTCGTGCTGGTGCTGCCGTACACGAAGGAGAACCATCATACGATCGGCGCGGCCGAACTCGCGAAGATGAAGCCCACCGCGACGCTGACCAACATCGCGCGCGGCGGCATCGTCGATGACGCGGCGCTGGCCGCCGCGCTGCGCGACGGGACGATCGCCGCGGCCGGCCTCGACGTGTTTGAAGGCGAGCCGAGCGTGCACCCGGCGCTGCTCGAGGTGCCGAACGTCGTGCTGACGCCGCATATCGCGAGCGCGACCGAAAAGACGCGCCGCGCGATGGCGAACCTCGCGGCCGACAACCTGATCGCCGCGCTGGGCGAAGGGCCGCGCGCGGGGCAGCCGCCGAATCCGATCAACCCTGACGTGATCGGGAAGCCGCGCGCATGACGACGATGTTGTTGCTGGCGGCGGTCGTCGTGCTGGCCGTCGCGCTGGCGGTGGCGATCGTCGCGATCGTGCGCGGCGGCGGCCGCCACGACGACGCGGCCGTGCTCGGCGACCAGATCGAGGACGCCGCGCACGCGCAGGCGCTTGCGGTCGAGCGGCTCGAACGCGAGCTGCGCGGCGAGATCGTCGAGAACGCGCGTGGTTCGCGCACCGAATTGGCCGGCAGTTTCTCGCAGCTTCAGCAGACGCTCGCGACGCAGCTGACGAGCATCGCGACCGTGCAGAACAACCAGATCGACGGTTTCGCGCAACAGCTCGGCAAGCTGGTCGCGGGCAACGCGCAGCAGTTCGACGCGATGCGCGAGAGCGTGCAGCGCCAGGCGCAGCAGGCGCGCGAAGAGCAGACGGTCGCGCTGCGTCTGTTCGGCGACACGCTGAACCGGCAGCTCACACAGCTGACCGAGGCCAACGATCGCCGGATCGGCGAAGTGCGTGCGACGCTCGAACAGCGATTGAAGGAAATCGAGACGAACAACGCGGCGAAGCTCGAGGAGATGCGCCGCACCGTCGACGAGAAGCTGCATGCGACGCTGGAGCAGCGGCTCGGCGAATCGTTCAAGCTCGTTTCGGACCGGCTCGAGCAGGTGCACCGCGGGCTCGGCGAGATGCAGACGCTCGCGGCCGGCGTCGGCGACCTGAAGAAGGTGCTGACCAACGTGAAGACGCGCGGCACCTGGGGCGAGGTGCAGCTCGAGGCGTTGCTCGAGCAGATGCTCACGCCCGACCAGTATGCGAAGAACGTCGCGACGGTGCCGAAGAGCAGCGAACGCGTCGAGTTCGCGATCCGGCTGCCGGGACGCGACGCGGGCACGCGCGACGCGCCGCCGGTGTGGCTGCCGATCGACGCGAAGTTTCCGCGTGAGGACTACGAGCGCCTGATCGATGCGCAGGAGCGTGCCGATTCGGTGGCGGTCGAGGAGGCGGCCCGTGCGCTCGAGGCGCGCGTGCGGATGGAGGCGCGCACGATCGCCGAGAAGTACGTCGCGCCCCCGCATACGACCGATTTCGCGCTGCTGTTCCTGCCGACCGAGGGGCTTTATGCGGAGATCCTGCGCCGCCCGGGGCTGACCGACCTGCTGCAGCGCGACTATCGCGTGACGGTGGCCGGGCCGACCACACTGACCGCGTTGCTGAACAGCCTGCAGATGGGCTTCCGCACGCTCGCGATCGAGCAGCGCTCGAGCGAGGTATGGCAGGTGCTCGGTGCGGTGAAGACCGAATTCGGCAAGTTTGGCGACGTGCTCGCACGCACGAAGGCGCAGCTCGAGACGGTCACGCGTTCGATCGAGGCCGCCGAGCAGCGCACCCGTGTGATGAACCGCAAGCTGAAACAGGTCGAGGCGTTGCCGGGCGAGACGGCGGCCGGGCTGCTCGGCGCGGAAGCCGCCGACGGCGCCGATGCGGACGACGCATGACGCATCCCGCATGATGCACGCAGCCGAAACCGGCTGGAACGAAGACGGGCGCCGCGGCGCCCGTTTTCCTTTGACACGGCGACCGGCGTAGCCGGCGCGCGTTCAGCGTGCGGCGAGCGCGTCCAGTGCGTCGCCGGTGACGCGCACGATGCGCCACTCCGGCAGCACGGTCGCGCCCATCTTCTCGTAGAAGTCGATCGCCGGCTGGTTCCAGTCGAGCACCGACCATTCGAAGCGAGCGCAGCGGCGCTCGACGGCGAGTGCCGCGAGGTGCTGCAGCATCGCGGTGCCGAGGCCGGTGCCTCGCTGCGACGGCTGCACGTACAGATCCTCGAGATACAGCCCGCGCCGGCCGAGGAACGTCGAATAGTTGTGGAAGAACAGCGCATACGCGACGATCGCGCCGTCGCGCTCGGCCACCAGCGCTTCGGCGGCGGGGCGTTCGCCGAACAGCGCGTCGGCCAGGTCGGCGTCGCTCGCGACGAACAGGTGCGTGAGCTTTTCGAACTCGGCCAGCTCGCGCATCAGCGCGAGGATCGCGCCAACGTCGCGCGTTTCGGCCGCGCGGATCAGCGGTGTGCCGCTCACGCTTCCTCCGGCGGATCGGACAGCACGATCTCGATGCCGCCGAAGCGCGACGCGACCCAGTTGTACGCGTGGCAGGCGATCCACAGCAGCACGAAACCGAGGATCGCGTTCAGCAGCAGCGCGCTCAGGATCGTGCTCAGTTCGACCATCCCGTAACGGATGTACGCGACCAGGATGCCGAGCAGCACGATCGGCACGCTGAACGTCAGGTAGACGAGGATCAGTGCCTTCGCGGTCTGCCCCGCGGCGATCGACGAGATTTGTTTCTTCATGTGCGGATTGCCCCCGTAGAAATATACCGATTGGAATTCAGATCAGGCCGTCGAGCGGCAGGATGTCGACCGGGGCGCCCGCGTCGACTGCCGCGGAATCGTGGCCCAGGACGATGAAACAGTTGGCGGCCGCAAGGCCGCTCAGCGATGCGGAACTCTGCGAACCGGCCGGCGCGACGTGCCACTGGCCGTCGGCGGCGCGCGTCGCGATCGCACGCAGGTATTCGGTACGGCCCGGACGCTTTTTCAGCGCCTGCGTGCTGCGTGCCGTGTACATCGTCGGCGGCGGCGTGTGCGCGCCGGCCAGCGTCAGCAGTGCGGGGCGCACGATCGCGTAGAACGTCACGGCGGAGGCGACCGGATTGCCGGGCAGCCCGAAGAACAGCACGCGGCCGTCGCCCGCACGCGCGAGCGTGCCGCACGCGAGCGGCCGGCCGGGCCTCAGCGCGAGGCTCGCGAAGGTCACGTCGCCGAGCCGCGCCATCACGTCGCGCGTGAAATCGGCTTCGCCGACCGATACGCCGCCGGACGTGATCACCGCGTCGGCCTGTGCGGCGATCGCATCGTGCAATGCGCGTTCGAGCGCGGCCGGATCGTCGCGGACGATCCCGAGATCGAGTGCGTCGATGTGCAGCCTTTCGAGCATCGCGACCAGCATCCCGCGATTGCTGTCGTACAGCGTGCCGCGGCCGAGCGGCTCGCCGGGTTCGCGCAGTTCGTCGCCGGTCGAGAACACGGCGACGCGCACGCGGCGGCGCACCGTGACTTCGCGCAATCCGAACGATGCGAGCAGGCCGAGATCGGACGGGCGCAGGATGCGGCCGGCGGCAAGCGCGCAGGCGCCGCGCGCGAGATCCTCCCCGGCCCGGCGGCAGTTCGCGCCGCGCGCGACCTCGTGTGCGGCGAAGCGGATGACGTCGCCGTCGACGCGCACGCGTTCCTGCAGAATGACCGTGTCGCATCCGGCCGGCATCGCCGCGCCGGTCATGATGCGGATGCACGTGCCGGGCACCACGGCCCCATCGAACGGATGGCCGGCGAGTGCCGTGCCGGCGACCGTCAGCGCGATGTCGGCGGCCGCTGCCAGCGCGACTGCGCTGCCGTCGAATGCGTAGCCGTCCATCGCCGAGTTGTCGTATGCGGGAATGTCGAACGGCGCATTCACGTCGGCCGCGAGCACGCGGTCGAGGGCGTCATGCAGCGGTACCGTTTCGCACGCGTCGACCGGCACCGCGAACCGACACGCGAGCGCCTGCGCATCGGCGAGCGACAGCGGGGCCGCGGAATCGGGTGCGGTTCGGGAGGCGGGCGAGGATTGCGTGATCATCAGTCGGACTGCGCCGCGAGGCGTATCGGGTTCGTGGCCGGTGGCGCGCGGAGGGCGCCGAAGCGCGAAGGCGCATGCGGCGGGCGGGAAGGGATGCCGGTGCCGTCAGCGGCGGGCAAGCGCGGCAAGTTCCTGCCAGGAATTGGCATTGTAAAACGCACGCTCGTCGCGAAACTCGACTTCGACCGTCTTGTGGCGTGCGTACCACGCACGCACCTTGCGCTCGCCGGCCGCGAGCCTGGCCGCGAGATCGTCGGCGAGCGACGCGCGCAGCAGCGCGAAGGTCGGCTGCGGCGAACGCGCGTGGTGCGCGTCGACGGTCACCGCCATCGCGATGTCGGCCTGCTGCGCGTCGAGCGCCGCGTGCAGCCGCGCGACGAGGTCGGCCGGCAAATAGGGCGTATCGCACGGCGAGCACACGACGAGCGGTGCGCGCGCCGCGCGCATGCCGGCGAGCAGGCCCGCGAGCGGGCCGGGGAAATCGGGGGTTTCGTCCGGTACGATGCGCGCATCGAACGGCGCACCGAGTTCGGCGTAGCGCGCGGCGTTGCGATTCGCGCTGATCAGCGTCTCGTCGACCTGCGGCGCGAGCCGGCGCAGCACGTGCAGCGCGAGCGGCGTACCGTCGAGCAGCTGCAGGCCCTTGTCTGCGCCGTCCATGCGCGTCGCGCGCCCGCCCGCGAGCAGCAGGCCGGTGATGGAAGGCGAGGCGGAAGCGGACATCGCGGGAAAGCGGGGCGGGCGGCGCGGGTCAGCCGCCGATGTACGACATTTCGACGCGCTTGCCGGCGCCGTCGGGCGCGGCGTCGGCGGCCGCGCTGCCGCGCAGCTGCGAGTAGCGGTCGGTGCGGGCCTGCCAGATCCGGGCGATCGCGGTCGCGATCTCGGCGTCTCTCGCGCCGCCGCGCACCAGTGCGCGCAGATCATGGCCGGTCGACGCGAACAGGCACAGGTACAGCTTGCCTTCGGTCGACAGCCGCGCGCGCGTGCAGTCGCCGCAGAATGCCTGCGTGACGCTCGAGATCACGCCGATTTCGCCGCTGCCGTCCGCATAGCCCCAGCGCTGCGCGGTTTCCGCCGCCGTGTGCGGCTCGAGCGGAACGAGCGGGAACTGCTCGGCGATCCGCGCGACGACGTCCGCGGACGGCAGCACTTCGGTCATGTTCCAGCCGTTCGACGTGCCGACGTCCATGTATTCGATGAAGCGCAGGATCACGCCGGTGCCGCGGAAGCGCTCGGCCATCGGCAGGATCTCGCCGTCGTTGGTGCCGCGCTTCACGACCATGTTGACCTTGACCGGCGCGAGGCCCGCGGCCTGCGCGGCGAAGATGCCGTCGAGCACGTCGGCGCTCGCGAAGTCGGCATCGTTCATGCGCTTGAACAGCGTGTCGTCGAGCGCGTCGAGGCTGACCGTCACGCGTGTGAGGCCGGCATCCTTCAGCGTGCGCGCCTTGCGCGCGAGCAGTGAGCCGTTGGTGGTCAGCGTCAGGTCGAGCGGGCGGCCGTCGTGGGTCGTCAGGCGCGCGAGGCGCTCGATCAGGAACTCGAGGTTCTTGCGCAGCAGCGGCTCGCCGCCGGTGATCCGGATCTTTTCGACGCCGTGTGCGACGAACAGCCGTGCCACGCGCTCGATCTCTTCGTGCGTGAGCAGGGCGCTGTGCGGCAGGAACGGGTAGTCCTTGTCGAACACGTCCCGCGGCATGCAGTACACGCAACGGAAGTTGCAGCGATCCGTCACCGAGATGCGCAGGTCGCGGAGCGGCCTGGCGAACGTGTCGGCCAGGGCGCCGTCAGGGGTATGCGCGACGCCGGAGATATCCGGCATCCCGCTGACGTCGGCGAGGGGAATGATGCGTCGGGACATGTTGAAAGAAGTGCGAGCCAGTCTTCTATTTTAGCCGCAAGCGGCCGGCCGGGCCGGTGGGCGGAAACCCGCAGCGCGGACATGAAAAAGCCCGCCGGAGGCGGGCTTTTCCTGGTCGGGCGATGCGCCGCTTAATGGTGCGACGTCTCGACCTGCTGCATCGGGGTCGTATCGACCGGCGGCAGCGCCTTGCGCTCGCGCGGCACGCGGGCCGGACGCGGCAGGCGCGACGCGGCTTCCTGGGCAGCGCGGAACTTGTCGGCATCCGTGTTCACCCACACGAGGCCGGCTTGTTCCAGCACGACGTCGAGGCTCGCCGAAGCGGGCGCAGCGGCCGGTTGAACCGGCGCCGGCGCGGGCGCGGCAACGGCTTCGACCGGAGCCGGTTGGACCTGAGCCGGTTCGACGGCTGCCGGCGCGACCGGTGCTGGGGCGACCGGTGCCGGAGCGACTTCAACCGCGGCGACCGGTGCCGGTGCGGCTTGCTCGACGGGCGCGAACTGCGGCGCTTCGACGGCAGCCGGCACTTCGAACGCATCGGTCGGCGACACCGCGACCGGTGCCGGGCCGGCTTCCGGAGCAGCGGCCGGCGCGACCGGTACCGATTCGGCGACCGGTGCGACCGGGGCGGGCTCGATCGGCGCGACCGGCGTCGCTTCGACGCGAACCGGTGCCGGTTGCGGCTCGACCACGGCCGGCTCGACCGCTTCGGCACGCTGTTCGGCTGCGGCCTCGGCTGCGGCCTCGGCTACCACGGCGCCCGCTGCGGCGACCGCTGCCACGGCGACCGGTGCGGCCGTATGGGCCGGCTCGAACGCGCTCGGGGCTTCCGTCGTCACAGCTTGCACGGCTTCGCCGTCCGCGCCTTGCTCGGCGTGGTCGACGACTGCGCCTTCGTCCTCGCGCTCGCGACGACCGCCGCGGCGACCGCGGCGGCGGCGACGACGTTCCTCGCCGTCACGTGCGCCGGCTTCCGCGTCGGCTGCGACATCGGCGCCCGGCAGGGCGACGGCTGCGGCCTGGTCGGCTTCCGCTTCCGGATGGTTCTCGCCACGGGTGACGGTTTCGAGCGTAGCAGCGTGTTGCGTCGGCTTGCGGCGCTCACCGCGCTCGCGACGTTCGCCGCGTTCCTGGCGCTCGCCGCGGCCGGCTGCCTCGACGGCTTCCGGCTGCTCGGTGCGCTCGCGCGGTTCGCGGTTCTCGCGCGGTTCGCGCGGCTCACGGCTTTCACGCGGCTCGCGCGGTTCGCGGCCTTCGCGCGGGCCACGGCCCTCGCGACCTTCGCGGCCCTCACGACCTTCACGGCTTTCGCGCGGCTCGCGGCCTTCACGCGGTTCGCGACCCTCGCGCGGTTCACGCGACTCGCGCGCTTCCTTGCCTTCGCGTTCCTGGCGTTGCGACTGGCCACGGCCTGCCGCTGCCTGGTCGCGACCACCCTGAGCCTGCTGGGCGCCGCCACGACGATTGCGGTTGCGATCGCCGCCGCGCTGCTCGGTCTTCTCGGTCCGCTCGCGGGCCGGACGGGCAGCCTGTTCCTTTGCCGGTGCCGGTGCAACCGGCGCGGGCGCCGGGGCCGGCGACATGCCGAACAGACCCTTCAGCCAGCCGATGAAGCCGCCGCTCGCCGCGGCGACCGGTGCGGGTGCCGCAACCGGCTCGACCGGGCGCTGCGGTGCCGGGCTCGGCGCCGGACGCTCGGGCGTGATGCCCTTGACCGCCGCTTCCTGCTTCGGCTTCACGTCGGCCGCGCGCTTGCTGTAGCCGGTTTCCGACTCCAGTTCGCGGGCGGCTTCCTCGGCCATCTTCCAGGACGCGCGCGGATCGTCGAGGCGCGCGTCGTCATGGCGCAGGCGCTCGAGCTTGTAATGCGGCGTATCGAGGTGCTTGTTCGGGATCAGCACGATGCCGACCTTGAAGCGCGACTCGATCTTGTTGATTTCCTGACGCTTTTCGTTGAGCAGGAAGGCGGTCACCTCGACCGGCACCTGGCAATGGATCGCCGCGGTGTTTTCCTTCATCGCTTCTTCCTGAATGATCCGCAGGACCTGCAGCGCGGACGATTCGGTATCGCGGATGTGGCCCGTGCCGTTACAGCGCGGGCACGTCACGTGGCTGCCTTCCGACAGGGCCGGGCGCAGGCGCTGGCGCGACAGTTCCATCAGGCCGAAGCGGGAGATCTTGCCCATCTGCACGCGCGCACGGTCGTGCTTGAGCGCGTCCTTCAGGCGTTGCTCGACCTCGCGCTGGCTCTTCGCCGACTCCATGTCGATGAAGTCGATGACGATCAGGCCGCCGAGGTCGCGCAGGCGCAGCTGGCGGGCCACTTCGTCGGCCGCCTCGAGGTTCGTGCGGGTCGCCGTTTCCTCGATGTCCGCGCCCTTGGTCGCACGCGCCGAGTTCACGTCGATCGCGACGAGCGCCTCGGTGTGGTCGATCACGATCGCGCCGCCCGACGGCAGCGGCACCGTGCGCGAGTACGCGGTCTCGATCTGGTGCTCGATCTGGAAGCGGGAGAAGAGCGGCACGTCGTCGTGGTAGCGCTTCACCTTCGACACGTTGTCCGGCATCACGATGTCCATGAACGCACGGGCCTGATCGTAGATCTCGGTCGTGTCGATCAGGATTTCGCCGATGTCGGGCTGGAAATAGTCCCGGATCGCGCGGATCACGAGGCTCGATTCCAGATAGATCAGCATCGGCTGGCCGGCATTGCCGCTTTGCGACGCCGCTTCGATCGCGCGCCACAGCTGCAGCAGGTAGTTCAGGTCCCACTGCAGTTCCTCGGCGCTGCGGCCGATGCCCGCGGTGCGGGCGATCATGCTCATGCCGTCCGGAATCTGCAGCTGCGCCATGGTTTCGCGCAGTTCCTGACGCTCGTCGCCTTCGATCCGGCGCGACACGCCGCCGCCGCGCGGATTGTTCGGCATCAGCACGAGGTAGCGGCCGGCGAGCGAGATGAAGGTCGTGAGGGCGGCGCCCTTGTTGCCGCGCTCTTCCTTCTCGACCTGGACGATCAACTCCTGGCCTTCGCGCAGGGCATCCTGGATGCGCGCGGAGCGCATGTCGATGCCTTCCTTGAAGTACTGGCGGGCGACTTCCTTGAACGGCAGGAAGCCGTGGCGGTCTTCGCCGTAGTTGACGAAGCACGCTTCGAGCGACGGCTCGATGCGCGTGATGACACCTTTGTAGATATTGCCTTTGCGCTGTTCGCGCCCGGCTGTCTCGATGTCGATGTCGATGAGCTTTTGCCCATCGACGATGGCGACGCGCAGCTCCTCCTGCTGCGTCGCATTGAACAGCATGCGTTTCATGAACGACTCCAGGCGGCTCTGCTGCCGGCGCCTCGCGGTTGTCAGTCGCGAGGGCGGGAACGACGGCAGGCCGCACCTTGTTGTGTTGTCACAAGCACGCTGGAGCGGGAAGGATGGCGGGGAGAATTGCCTGAAGAGGCGCTTGGGCCCGAAAGACGGGGCCGGCGGCCATAGGGCACCTGCGAACACGGCTTCAAAGCACGGCGTCCACACACCGCACGCTGCGAAAGCGCGCTAAGCCTGAGACCGGGGCACTGCCACGGGGCGCGCGCAATGCGTCGCGCGCGCCGACGGGCGGCAGATGCTGCGGCTTGGGCCGCAGCGGGGAGTATCGAATCCAGCCCGACTTTCCCGCCTGGGGTGTACTTCCCTGGTTTGACGTCGCCAAGCCCCGCACGCTTCGCGGGGCCAAATCGGGCGCAACGCCGTAATTTTCGCAACCGGCAGCCTGCGGACGCACCTCGCGCCGTCGGGCTGCCGATCAAATTCTTTTCAACCAACTTTCCGTTACCGCGGCGCCTGGTCGACCGAATCCGCCTGTGGGCGCGATCCTTGCCGACGGCCGGCGCCGTGCGTGCAACTTGCTGCATCTCTTTGATTAGGGGCGAGCAGCAGACCCCCGGCGCAAGTAAAATAACGGTTTGCGCTTGCGCCTTGCCCGATTCCGTCGGGACCGGCCTGTCAGGCCACCCTCAACGTCAGGCTGGGCAAAATTATATTCAGTATGAATGAGTTAGGCAAAATATCCCAGAATTCAGTCGCAAGCGGCCAGGTATCGATGATCCAGATCGACGAAAACTCGGCCGGTCAGCGGATCGACAACTTCCTGTTGCGCGTCTGTAAAGGCGTGCCCAAAAGCCATATTTACCGGATCCTGCGCAGCGGCGAAGTCCGCGTGAACAAGGGGCGGGTCGACGCCCAGTACCGTCTCGCGTTCGGCGACCTCGTCCGCGTGCCGCCCGTGCGGGTGGCGGCGGCCGACCTCGCGCGCGCCGACACGCCGATCGTGCCGCCCGCGCAGTTCGAGGTGCTGTACGAAGACGACGCGCTGCTCGTCATCAACAAGCCGGCCGGCGTCGCCGTGCACGGCGGCAGCGGCGTCGCGTTCGGCGTGATCGAGCAGATGCGCCAGGCCCGCCCGCGCGCGAAATTCCTCGAACTCGTGCACCGGCTCGACCGCGAGACCTCCGGGATCCTGATGCTCGCGAAGAAGCGCACGGCGCTCGTCGGCCTGCACGAGCAGATCCGCGAGAACCGGATGGACAAGCGCTACTTCGCGTGCGGATACGGCGAATGGCAGCCCGACTGGGGCCACCGTCGCGTGGTGAAGGCTCCGCTGTTCAAGTATTCGACCCCGGAAGGGGAGCGGCGCGTGCGCGTACAGGACGATGGCCTGCCGTCGCACACGGTGTTCAACCTGATCGAGCGCTGGCCGGACTACGCGCTGGTCGAGGCGGAACTCAAGACGGGTCGGACCCATCAGATCCGGGTGCACCTCGCGCATCTCGGCCTGCCGATCGCCGGCGACGCCAAGTATGGCGATTTCGCACTGAACAAGGCGCTGGCGCGCGCGAACGCGCAACCGTCGCTCAAGCGGATGTTCCTGCATGCGCACCGGCTCAAGCTCGCGCATCCGCTGACCGGCGAGGCGCTGCAGTTCGATGCGCCGCTGCCGGACGAATGCCGGCGCTTCCTCGATCAACTCCGCGCTCTGCGCGATACCGCCTGACTCGCATGGCCCGACAGCAATTTGATCTGATCGTCTTCGACTGGGACGGCACGCTGATGGATTCGACTGCGCACATCGCGCACAGCATCCAGGCCGCCTGCCGCGATCTCGGCCTGCCCACGCCGTCGGACGAGGCGTCCCGCTACGTCATCGGCCTCGGCCTGCGCGATGCACTGCAGATTACTGCTCCGACCCTCGATCCGTCCGACTATCCGCGGCTGGCCGAACGCTACCGCTATCACTACCTGCTGGACGATCAGCGCATCGAGCTGTTCGCCGGCGTGCGCGAACTGCTCGCGGAATTGCGCGATACCGGCTACCTGCTCGCGGTCGCGACCGGCAAGGGCAGGGTCGGGCTGAACCGCGTGCTCGACCAATCGAAGCTCACGAGCCTGTTCGATGCGACGCGCTGCGCCGACGAAACGTTCTCGAAGCCGCATCCGGCAATGCTGCACGAATTGACCCGTGAATTGGGGCAGGATCTCGCGCGTACCGTGATGATCGGCGACACCACGCACGACCTGCAGATGGCCGCGAGTGCGGGGGCGGCCGGCATCGGCGTCGCGTACGGCGCGCACACGGCCGATGCGCTGGCCGCGCTGACACCGCGCTTCGTCGCGCCGGACGTCGGCGCGCTGGCCGCGTGGCTGCGGGAGCACGCGTGAGCGCGGCGCCGGATGCCGTGCGCGTGTGCGCATCGGACGCGCTGGCCGACGGCGGTGCCGGCGTGCGCGTCGATGCGACGCTGCGCGGCGAGCAGGCGGTCGTGTTCTTCGTGCGCTACGAAGGCCGTGCATACGGCTACCTGAACCGCTGCGCGCACGTGCCGATGGAGCTCGACTGGGCCGAAGGGCAGTTCTTCGAGTCGTCGGGCCTGTACCTGATGTGCGCGACGCACGGCGCGATCTACGCGCCGGATACCGGCAAGTGCGTCGGCGGCCCGTGCCGCGGCGGCCGCCTGCGGCCGGTCGAGGTCGACGAGCGCGACACGCCGGACGGGCGTGCGGTATTCTGGCTACCGGATGCCGACCTGGGTCCCGCCGCTTCGCCCCCTCCCGCCACGACCGACTGACGACACCACTGCATGGCCGACCAACCGAACCTTCCTGATTCCTCGTCCCGTTCCGACAGCCGCGAACCGAACTGGGAGCGCGCGGCGCTCGAGCGGATCGCGCTCGCGGCCGTCAAGGAACAGCGCGCCGCGCGGCGGTGGAAGATCTTCTTCCGTTTCGCGTTCCTCGGCGTGTTCGTGCTGCTCGCGTTCGCGCTGATCGATTTCTCGAGCGACTCGAAATTCTCGGCGAGCGGGCGCCACACGGCGCTCGTGACGATCGACGGCGAGATCGCGGCGGGCACCAACGCGAACGCCGACGACATCAACACGGCGCTGGATACTGCTTTCGACGACAGCGGCACGGCCGGCGTCGTGCTGCGGATCAACAGCCCGGGCGGCAGCCCGGTGCAGGCCGGGATGGTCTACGACGAGATCCGCCGCCTGCGCAAGAAGTATCCGGACAAGCCGTTGTACGTCGTCGTGACCGACATGTGCGCATCGGGCGGTTATTACATTGCGTCCGCCGCCGACAAGATCTTCGTCGACAAGGCGAGCATCGTCGGCTCGATCGGCGTGCTGATGGACGGGTTCGGCTTCACGGGCCTGATGGGCAAGCTCGGCGTCGATCGCCGCCTGCATACGTCGGGCGAAAACAAGGGCTTCTACGACCCGTTCTCGCCCGAGACGCCGAAGATGGATGCCCACGCGCAGGCGCTGCTCGACCAGGTCCATGCGCAGTTCATCAAGGCCGTGAAGGACGGCCGCGGCAAGCGGCTGCACGAAACGCCCGACATGTTCTCGGGGCTGTTCTGGACCGGCGAAAAGAGCGTCGAGCTCGGGCTCGCCGACGGCTACGGCACGACCGACACGGTCGCGCGCGACGTGCTGAAGGCGCCGGATCTCGTCGACTATACGGTGAAGGAAAGCCTGACGAACCGCGTCGCGCGCAAGTTCGGCGCGGCGGTCGGCGGTGCCGCGATGAAGGCGCTCACCGCGGGCGGCACGTCGTTCAGCCTGCGCTGAGCGGCGGCCGGCCGGCGCCGCGGCGAACGGGGCAGGGCGCCCCGTGTCGCGCGGCCGCCGGCTTCAGTTCGCGAGCAGCAGGAAGATGGCGGGGCGCTTCTGCAGATTCGGCGCAGGCGTCTTTTTCCAGTCTGCCACGGAGCGGCTGGCGATCGTCTCGGTCTCGAGGGTCAGGTCGGCCGCGACGCAGATTTGCGTCGACGGCGCGCAGGTCGCGACCAGCGTATCCAGCATCGCCTGGTTCCGGTACGGCGTCTCGATGAAGATCTGCGTCTGGCGCGCCTTGCGTGACAGTTGCTCAAGTTCGCGCAAGCGCTTCGCACGTGCGGCCGCATCGACCGGCAGGTAGCCGTTGAACGCGAAACTCTGGCCGTTCAGGCCCGACGCCATCAACGCGAGCAGGATCGAACTCGGCCCGACGAGCGGCACGACCTTCACGCCGCGCTCGTGCGCGCGGCGCACCAGCAGCGCGCCCGGATCGGCGACGGCCGGGCAGCCGGCCTCCGACACGAGGCCGGCGTCCGCGCCGGCCAGTATGGGCGCGAGCAGCCGGTCGATGGCGCCGGCCGGCGTATTGACGTTCAGTTCGCTGATCTCGATTTCCTGGATCGGCCGCGTCGTGCCGATCTTCTTCAGGAACGCGCGGGTCGTTTTCGCGTTTTCGCCGATGTAATAGCCGAGTGTGCCGGCGCGCGCCTGCACGGCGGCCGGCAGTACGGCGGCGAGCATCGATGCGTCGCCCTCGCCGAGCGTGTTCGGGACGAGATAGAGCGTGCCGGCGGTCATGCGCGGTCTCCTTGGGGGGCGGCGAACAGTGGATAACCGACGGCGCGCAGCATCCGCGTGAGCGCGATCAGCGGCAGGCCGACGAGCGCCGTCGGGTCGTCGGAGTCGATGGCATCCAGCAGCGCGATGCCGAGCCCTTCGGACTTCGCGCTGCCGGCGACGTCGTACGGCGTTTCCGCGCGCAGGTACGCATCGAGTTCGGCTTCGGGCAGCGAGCGAAAGCGCACGTGCGTGACGACGTCCTCGCTCTGCGTTTCGCCGGTGCGGCTGTCGTAAAGGCTGAGCGCGCTGTGGAATTCGACGTCGCGGCCCTGCATCGACAGCAGCTGCGCGAGCGCGCGCTCGTGCGTGCCGGGCTTGCCGATCTGGTGGCCGTCGAACGTCGCGACCTGGTCCGACCCGATCACCAGCACGCCGTCCGGCGCGTCGATCGTCGCGGCGACCGCGCGCGCCTTCGCACCGGCGAGGCGCAGCGCGGTCGCGGCCGGCGCTTCGCCCGCGAGCGGGGTTTCGTCGAGGTCGGGCGACACGACGTCGAACGGCAGGCCGAGGCGCTCGAGGAGCGCGCGGCGGTAGCGGGAACTGGAGGCGAGAATCAGCCGCGGCGGGCGGCAAACGGTATCCGGCATGGTCGGTTGGGTCGGTGAGTCGTCGGGTGTGGCGCGGTGTTGCAAGGGCGCAAGCATAAGTGATTGACCGCAAAAGGTAAAACAGGTATGCTTTCCCGCTTTTCGTCGGCAGGCTTTCCGCAGTGGTGGCGCCTGCCGGGTCTTCGGAAGTAAAGTACGTAATCGTGCGAGGCGTACGCGGCGTGGATCGCGTACGTGCGCGGCGTCAAATGAGTGGCGCCAGCAAGCCGGATCCCGCAAGTCAGCCTGTAGGCAGGAGCGCAACATGAACACTTCTTCTGGCAAGCCTGCGGCAGCGCTTGATCCGCACGCGGTCGATCTGTTCGAATTCGCCCGCAGCGGGCGGCAGGCAGCGGGTGCCGTGCGCCTGTCGCAACTGCCGCGCATGCTGAACGAAGTGCCGGCGGACGCGCCCGATCGCGACACGGTCTTCACGTGGCAGGCCGAAGGGTTCACCCAGAAGGAGTTGCAGGACGACGGCGCCGATGGGCAGCAGCCGTATCTGCGCCTCGCGGTGCATGGCCATGCGTGGCTCACGTGTCAGCGCTGCATGACCCCGTACGACCAGACGTTCGACGTCGACATGACGTACCGGGTCGTTGCGACCGAAGAAGAAGCTGAAGAATTTCCGCTCGACGACGATGAAGCCGATGTGATCGTGGGCTCACGCCAGTTCGATCTCGTCGACTTGATCGAAGAGGAGTTGCTGCTTTCGTTGCCGCTCGTGCCCAAGCACGAGGTTTGCCCGGCAGTTCACGAAAGCCTCGTGTCGGGTGCGAGCGGTCCTTCGGAAGACGCGGACGACGAGTCCGCCGAAGACGAGGACGAAGGCAAACGGCCGAATCCGTTCGCAGCGCTGGAAGCGCTGAAGAAGGACGGGGACGGCAGCAAGAAACACTAAGCAGTTGTGGCGCGGGAAGGCGTAAGGGCTTTGGGCCAGGGTAGTTAAGCGCCGGATCGGGCTGTGTTAGAATCCGGAAAATTATTTAGGAGTTAGTCATGGCAGTCCAGCAAAACAAGAAGTCGCCGTCGAAGCGCGGCATGCATCGTTCGCACGATTTCCTGACGGCAGCGCCGCTGGCAGTCGAGCCGAGCACGGGTGAAGTGCACCTGCGTCACCACGTCAGCCCGAACGGCTACTATCGCGGCAAGAAAGTCGTCAAGACGAAGAACGACTAAGCGTCAAGTCACGCGTTGCGCGCTACGATCGCCGTTCGCGTGACAACTGGTTCGCTTGACACTTTCCTGGCTCAACAAAAAGGCGGCATTCAACTGCCGCTTTTTTGTGCCTGAAATTCGTCGCATTCCATGACCGTAAAGCTCACAATCGATTGCATGGGAGGCGACCACGGCCCGTCCGTGACCGTTCCCGCGGCAGTCAAGTTCGTCCGCGCGCATCCCGATGCGCACCTGATGCTCGTCGGCATCGAAAGCGCGATCCGCGCTCAGCTGAAAAAGCTGAAAGCCCTCGACGATCCCGCGCTGACCATCGTGCCCGCCACCGAAGTCGTGGCGATGGACGACCCTGTTGAAGTGGCGCTGCGCAAGAAGAAGGATTCTTCGATGCGTGTCGCGCTCAACCACGTCAAGGAAGGCGCGGCCCAGGCCTGTATTTCCGCCGGCAACACCGGCGCGCTGATGGCCGTTTCCCGTTATGTGCTCAAGACGCTGCCCGGCATCGAGCGGCCTGCGATCGCGTTCGCGCTGCCGAACCCGACCGGCTACACGATGATGCTGGACCTCGGCGCGAACGTCGACTGCGAGCCGCAGCACCTGCTGCAGTTCGCGGAGATGGGGCACGCGCTCGTCGCCGCGCTCGAAGGCAAGGAGCGTCCGACGATCGGCCTGCTGAACATCGGCGAAGAGGTCATCAAGGGCAACGAGACCATCAAGCGCGCCGGCGAACTGCTGCGCGCCAGCACGCTGAATTTCCGTGGCAACGTCGAAGGCAACGACATCTACAAAGGCACGGTCGACGTGATCGTCTGCGACGGCTTCGTCGGCAACGTCGCGCTGAAGACGTCCGAAGGGCTCGCGCAGATGCTGTCCGACATCATCCGCGAGGAGTTCGGCCGGTCGCTGATGTCGAAGCTGATGGCGCTGCTCGCGCTGCCGGTGCTGATGCGTTTCAAGAAGCGCGTCGATCACCGCCAGTACAACGGCGCGGCGCTGCTGGGGCTGAAGAGCCTCGTGATCAAAAGCCACGGTTCGGCCGACGCCTACGCGTTTGAGTGGGCGATCAAACGGGGTTATGATGCCGTCAAAAACGGCGTGCTGGAGCGCCTCACGCGTGCGATGGCGGACAATTCGGTGTCGCTCGGCGACGGCGAACACGACGCGGGCGGCGCAGGCCCGACGAGCCCGGCCGCAGGCCACCACGCCGAACCTTCCGCTGCGCAATCCTCTAAAGCATAAATGGCCCAATCGACTCTCTATTCCCGCGTGCTCGGCACGGGCAGCTACCTGCCGCCCGACCGGGTCACGAACCAGCAGCTCGCCGACCGTCTCGCGAAGGAAGGCATCGAGACGAGCGATGAGTGGATCGTTGCGCGCACGGGCATCCATGCGCGCCATTTCGCCGCACCGGACGTCACGACGAGCGATCTCGCGCTCGAAGCGGCGCGCCGTGCGATCGAGGCGGCCGATATCGATCCGCAGTCGATCGACCTGATCATCGTCGCGACTTCGACCCCCGATTTCGTGTTCCCCAGCACGGCTTGCCTGCTGCAGAACAAGCTCGGCATCAAGAACGGCGGCGCGGCATTCGACGTGCAGGCCGTGTGCTCGGGCTTCGCCTATGCGATGGCGACGGCCGACAGCTTCATCCGCAGCGGCCAGCACCGCACGGCGCTCATCGTCGGCGCGGAGACGTTCTCGCGCATTCTCGATTTCAAGGACCGCACGACCTGCGTGCTGTTCGGCGACGGCGCGGGCGCGGTGATCCTGTCCGCCTCGGAAGAGCCGGGCGTGCTCGGCAGCGCGCTGCACGCGGACGGCAGCTATTCGAACATCCTCTGCACGCCGGGCAACGTCAATCGCGGTGTGATCGACGGCAGCGCGTTCCTGTACATGGATGGGCAGGCCGTGTTCAAGCTCGCGGTCAACGTGCTCGAAAAGGTCGCGATCGAGGCGCTCGCCAAGGCGAATCTCGCGCCCGAGCAGGTCGACTGGCTGATTCCGCACCAGGCCAACATCCGCATCATGACCAGCACCTGCCGCAAGCTCGGCCTGCCGCAGGAGCGCATGGTCGTGACGGTCGACCAGCACGGCAACACGTCGGCTGCGTCGATCCCGCTGGCGCTCGACGCCGCGGTGCGTGACGGCCGCATCCAGCGCGGTCAGCACGTGCTGATCGAAGGCGTCGGCGGCGGCTTCACGTGGGGCGCGTCCGTCTTCCGCTACTGATCCGCGGCGCGCAATTGCTGCGCGCGGATCCCGAACCGGCGCGCCGTTCGTGCGCGCCGTCCGAATCGATTCAATTGGGGACGATATGAAATTCGCATTCGTTTTTCCGGGGCAGGGCTCGCAGTCGGTCGGCATGCTCAACGCATTCGCCGATCTCGCCGTCGTGCGCGAGACGCTCCAGGAAGCATCCGATGCACTCAATCAGGATCTCGGCAAGCTGATCGCCGCAGGTCCGGCCGAAGAGCTGAATCTGACCACCAACACGCAGCCCGTGATGCTGACGGCCGCCTACGCGTGCTATCGCGCATGGCAGCAGGCCGGCGGTCCGGCACCGTCGATCGTCGCGGGCCACAGCCTCGGCGAATACACGGCGCTCGTCGCCGCGGGCGCGATCGCGTTCAAGGACGCGGTGCCGCTCGTGCGCTTCCGCGCGCAGGCGATGCAGACGGCCGTGCCGGTCGGCCAGGGCGGCATGGCGGCGATCCTGGGTCTCGATGACGACACGGTGCGCGCCGTGTGCGCCGAAGCCGCGGAAGCGGGCATCGTCGAAGCGGTGAACTTCAACGCGCCGGCGCAGGTCGTGATCGCGGGCGCGAAGGCGGCCGTCGAGAAGGCCTGCGAGATCGCGAAGGCGAAGGGCGCGAAACGCGCGCTGCCGCTGCCGGTATCGGCGCCGTTCCATTCGTCGCTGCTCAAGCCGGCGTCGGACCAGTTGCGCGACTATCTGGCGAGCGTCGACGTGAAGGCGCCGCAGATTCCGGTCGTCAACAACATCGACGTCGCGGTGGTCAGCGATCCGGCCGCGATCAAGGACGCGCTGGTGCGCCAGGCCGCGGGCCCGGTGCGCTGGGTCGAATGCGTGCGGCACATCGCGGGCACGGGCGTCACGCACGTGATCGAATGCGGTCCGGGCAAGGTGCTGGCAGGCCTGACGAAGCGCATCGACGGCAACCTGGTCGGCGCATCGGTGTTCGATCCGGCTTCGCTCGACGAAGCACTGAAGCTGGCGACCGCCTGACGCGGCGCCTTTCCTCAAGAGACGGATATTCGATTCATGGAAAAGACTCTCGATAAACAGGTCGCGATCGTGACCGGCGCATCGCGCGGCATCGGCCGGGCGATCGCGCTCGAACTCGCGCGCCTGGGCGCGACGGTGATCGGCACGGCGACGAGCGAATCGGGCGCCGCCGCGATTACCGCCGGGTTCGCGGAAGCGGGCGTGACGGGCCGCGGCGCGGTGCTGAACGTCAACGACGCGGCGGCAGCCGAAGCGCTGATCGACGCGACCGTGAAGGAATTCGGCGCGCTCCACGTGCTCGTCAACAACGCGGGGATCACGCAGGACCAGCTCGCGATGCGGATGAAGGACGAGGACTGGGATGCGGTGATCGACACCAACCTGAAGTCGGTGTTCCGCCTGTCGCGCGCGGTGCTGCGCCCGATGATGAAGGCCCGCGGCGGCCGCATCATCAACATCACGTCGGTGGTCGGCTCGGCCGGCAACCCGGGCCAGGTCAACTACGCGGCCGCGAAGGCCGGCGTCGCGGGCATGACGCGTGCGCTTGCACGTGAAATCGGCAGCCGTGGCATCACGGTGAACTGCGTCGCGCCGGGCTTCATCGACACCGACATGACGAAGACGCTGCCGGAAGAACAGCAGGCCGCGCTCAAGACCCAGATTCCGCTCGGCCGCCTCGGCAGCCCGGCAGACATCGCCCATGCCGTCGCGTTCCTCGCATCGCCGCAGGCCGGTTATATCACCGGCACGACGCTGCACGTGAACGGCGGCATGTACATGTCGTAACGGTTTTCGTTTACCATCCGCGCCGTATCCCGTTTTTCAGGCGGATCGGTGCTTGATCGACCATCAAGCCAACGCGCGTTTTGCCGTCAGCAAACCTGATAAAATGCGCGCACTTGTAAATCTGAACTTTCCCTCGGAGGGGTAATGGATAACATCGAACAACGTGTCAAGAAGATCGTCGCTGAGCAACTGGGCGTCGCGGAAGCCGAGATCAAGAACGAAGCATCGTTCGTGAACGATCTGGGCGCGGATTCGCTCGACACGGTCGAACTGGTGATGGCTCTGGAAGACGAGTTCGGCATGGAAATCCCGGACGAAGAAGCAGAGAAGATCACGACCGTTCAGCAAGCGATCGACTACGCTCGCGCAAACGTCAAGGCGTAAGCGCCTTTCGCGCTTGTCCGCCACGTCGCCGCGATCTTCGCGATTGACGCGCCATCCTGCCGGCTTCGTGCCGGACGGACTAACAGCCACAGGGCTCGCAGGGCTGGTTCCTGTGGCCACTGTGGCTTTTGTTTTTGTCATCCAATAATGGAAAAGAGGTTACCGTGAGCCGCCGTCGTGTTGTTGTTACAGGCCTGGGGCTGATTTCGCCTGTTGGCAATAATGTTGCCGACGGCTGGGCCAATCTCGTCGCCGGCAAGTCCGGTATCGCCACCGTCACGAAGTTCGATGCGTCGAACCTCGCCTGCCATTTCGCGGGCGAAGTGAAGGGTTTCAGCGCCGAGGAGTACATCCCGGCGAAGGAAGCCCGCAACATGGATACGTTCATCCATTACGGCATCGCAGCCGGCGTCCAGGCGATCCGGGACAGCGGCCTCGAAGTGAACGAAGCCAATGCGGAACGCATCGGCGTGCTGGTCGGCTCCGGTATCGGCGGCCTGCCGATGATCGAAGACACGCACCAGACCTACGTCGATCGCGGCCCGCGCCGGATTTCGCCGTTCTTCGTGCCGGGTTCGATCATCAACATGATCTCGGGTCACCTGAGCATCATGTTCGGCCTGAAGGGCCCGAACCTCGCGGCCGTGACGGCCTGCACGACCGGTCTGCACAGCATCGGCCTCGCGGCGCGCCTGATTCAGGCCGGCGACGCCGACGTGATGGTCGCGGGCGGCGCCGAATCGACGGTGTCGCCGCTGGGCATCGGCGGTTTCGCGGCCGCGCGCGCGCTGTCGACCCGCAACGACGATCCGGCCACCGCGTCCCGTCCGTGGGACAAGGACCGTGACGGCTTCGTGCTGGGCGAGGGTGCAGGCGTGATGGTGCTCGAGGAATACGAGGCGGCGAAGGCACGCGGCGCGAAGATCTATGCGGAGGTCTCGGGCTTCGGCATGACGGGCGATGCGTACCACATGACCGCGCCGAACATGGACGGTCCTCGCCGCTGCATGGTCGCGGCACTGCGCGACGCCGGCGTGAACGCGGACGAGGTCCAGTACCTGAACGCGCACGGCACGTCGACGCAGCTCGGCGACAAGAACGAGTCCGATGCGGTGAAGGCGGCATTCGGCGAGCACGCGTACAAGCTCGTGGTGAACTCGACGAAGTCGATGACGGGTCACCTGCTGGGTGGCGCGGGCGGCCTCGAGTCGGTGTTCACGGTGCTGGCGCTGCACAACAACGTGTCGCCGCCGACCATCAACATCTTCAATCAGGACCCCGAGTGCGATCTCGACTACTGCGCGAACACCGCGCGTGACATGAAGATCGACGTGGCCGTGAAGAACAACTTCGGCTTCGGCGGTACCAACGGCACGCTGGTGTTCAAGCGCGTCTGACGCTGAAATCGCTTGACGAGTCCATTCGATGCTCCGGCCGGGCGTCCGCAATGCTTTGCATTGCGGGCCTCGGCCGTGTCGTATGTGGTGCTGGCCGCGTTCGTCGCGGCGGCGGCCGTCTCCGCGTACCTGTTCTGGGCGCCGCGGGCCGGTGCCGCTGCCGGCGCGTGCGTGTCGGCGGCGACGGCCGCGCTGCTTGCCGTGTGCGCCGCGCGAGCCTGTGCCCGCCGGCTGCCGGCCGAGTTGCGGATCGATGCATTCGGGGAGATTGCGGCGTTTGGCCGCACCGGGCGCTTGCTGGCCCGGGGCCGCGTGACGGGTCATGCACACTGGAGCAGCCTGCTGCTCGTGCTGTCGGTCGGGCAGGGCGCCCGGCGCGCGCGGCCGTTGCTGATTCCGGCCGATGCGCTCGACACCGCGTCGTTCAGCGCGCTGTCCGTGCTGGCGCGTACCGCGGGCACGGCGGGGCGGGCATGACGGCGGCGCGGTTACCAGCCGTAACCAGCGGCCGGCGCCGGAACGCTACAATAACGCTCCGCGTTGCATCCCTAGTTAACGGATTTGTCAGGTGAGTGAAAAAGAAATCGATCAGGCTCTGGTCGAGCGCGTACAGAAAGGCGACAAGGCAGCGTTCGAACTCCTGGTCTCCAAATACCACCGCAAGATCATTCGGCTGATCTCGCGCCTCGTGCGGGATCCCGCCGAGGTCGAGGATGTGGCCCAGGACGCGTTCATCAAGGCGTATCGTGCGCTGCCGCAATTTCGCGGCGAGTCGGCGTTCTACACGTGGTTGTACCGGATTGCCGTCAATACGGCGAAGAACTACCTTGCGACGCAGGGCCGGCGGGCACCGACCTCCACCGAGGCCGATGCCGAGGAAGCGGAAACTTTCTCCGACGCAGACCAACTAAGGGATATCAACACGCCTGAGTCGATGTTGATGAGCAAGCAGATTGCCGAGACGGTCAACGCTGCAATGGCCGTCCTGCCCGAAGAGCTGCGCCAGGCGATTACGCTGCGCGAGATCGAAGGCTTGAGCTACGAAGAGATCGCGGAAATGATGGATTGTCCGATCGGGACGGTCCGGTCGCGGATCTTCCGGGCGCGCGAGGCAATCGCTGCGAAATT
The DNA here is from genome assembly GCF_003853805.1 of Burkholderia sp. Bp8994. NCBI lineage: Bacteria > Pseudomonadati > Pseudomonadota > Betaproteobacteria > Burkholderiales > Burkholderiaceae > Burkholderia > Burkholderia sp. Bp8994. The sequence continues at coordinate 103,877 of NZ_QTQH01000017.1, read as the reverse complement.
GCGTCCGCTGCTCGATACGCCCGAAGGCAAGCGCTGGTAAGCGCGACGGGCGCAACGACGCGGGTCGGGGTCTATTACGGATAGAGTCGTGAAATCACGACGGGGTGTGTGCAAGATGGGGAGCATCATGGGGTCGGTCAATACGCAGTCGCAAGCGTGCTCGCGCGGCGAGCGCCTTTCCGCTCTGGTCGACGGTGAACTGTTCGACGGCCCGGATCACGGGCAGTTTCTGGCTGAGCTCGACCGCGCGGATCGCGCTGCGTGGGCCCATTACCACCTGATCGGCGATGCGCTGCGCTCGGACGAGCTCGCGCTGTCGCCTGCGCTGAGCGTCGCGTTCACCGCGCGCATGTCCGCCGCGCTCGAAAGCGAGCCGCACCTGCTCGCGCCGGCCGCCGCGCCGGTCGCGCGCAAGCTGCTGTCGCTGCGCCGGCGTGTCGTGCCCGCGTTCGCGGTGGCCGCCGCGGCAGCCACGCTGACGTGGATCGTCGTCCCGCAGATGCAGACGGCGGGTGTGCCGGGCGCCGTCCAGGTCGCATCGGCAGGCGCGCCGCAGAGCGGCAACCTGCAGCGCGTGACGGTTGCACAGGCATCCGCGCAGCCGGGCCTGCAGGACGTCAACATCATCCGCGACGCAAGTCTCGACCAATACCTTGAAGCGCATCAGCAATTCGCGCAGCAGCCCGTCGTCACGGGCTCGATGCCGCTGATCCGCGCTGCCGTGACCACCACGCCAGGCCAATAAACCCGATGCGGACATTGCAGTTGAATCACGCCATCTCCGGATGGAAGCGGCTGCCGGCTCTCCTGCTTTGCGCAGCCGCCCTGTTGTCCGTTCAATCCCTGCCTGCCAGCGCCCAGCAACCGGACGATCCCGTCGCGACCCGCAAGGGTGCGGCGGACTGGCTCGACCGCATCCAGCAGGCGGCGCAGCAGCAGAGCTACGAGGGTACGTTCGTCTACCAGCGCGGCGGGTATGTCCAGTCGTCGCGCATCGCGCATGTGGCGTCCCGCGACGGCGAGTTCGAGCGGATCGAGTCGCTCGACGGCAAGCCGCGCAAGGTGCTGCGGCATAACGACGAGCTGTACACGTTCGTGCCCGAGCGCAAGCTGTGCGTGGTCGAGCGCCGCCAGACGCGCGATTCGTTCCCCGCGCTGCTCGGTGCCGGCGGCGAGCACGTGATGTCCGTCTACGACGCGAAGCTGCTCGGCAAGGACCGTGTGGCCGGGATCGACGCGCAGGTGGTCGAGCTCGTGCCGAAGGACGCGTACCGCTTCACCTACAAGCTGTGGGCCGACACCCGCACCGGGCTGCTGCTGCGTTCACAGACGCTCGATGCGAGCGATCACGTGCTCGAGCAGGTCGCGTTTTCGCAGCTGCAGACGGGCGGCGCGACCGGTGACAAATCCGCGATCGCGGCCGGCATGCGCAACCTGAGCGGCTGGACGGTGGTCCGCCCGCCGGTCGCGGCGGTCGACATGGAGGCGCAGGGCTGGCAGATCGCGCCGACCATCGCCGGCTTCCGGAAGATTCGCGAGGTGCGCCGGCCGATGGCCGCGCGTGACGCCGGTGATCCGCCGATTCCGGTCGACCAGGCCGTCTTCACGGACGGCCTCGCGACGATCTCCGTCTTCATCGAGCCGGCCGAAAAGAATACGCGCAAGGAAGGCGCGGGCAGCACCGGCGCGACCCACGTGCTCGTGAAGCGTCGCGGCGACTACTGGATCACCGTGCTCGGCGAAGTGCCGCCGGCCACGTTGCAGCAGTTCGCGTCTGCCATAGAATACAAGGCTTCCAAGTAACGCTACGGCTTCCGACATGACGAAACTCACGCTGCGCAAAGTGTTCGCGGCGGCGGTGCTGTGTGCCTGCCTGCCGCTCGCCCCGCATACCGCGGCCGCGGTCACGCCTCCCGCTGCCAGCCTTCCCGATTTCGCCGATCTGGTCGAAAAGGTCGGGCCGGCTGTCGTGAACATCCGGACCACCGCGAACGTGCCGACGCCCGGCCCGCGCGGCGTGCTCCCGCCAGGCTTCGATAATGGCGACATGTCGGAATTCTTCCGGCGCTTCTTCGGCATTCCGCTGCCGCAGGCGCCCGGCAACGGTGGTGGCGGCGGTAATGGCAATCCGAAGAACGCGCCGGCGCCGGACAATCCGCCCGACACCGAACAGAACCGCGGTGTCGGTTCGGGCTTCATCGTGTCGGCAGACGGCTACGTGATGACCAACGCGCACGTCGTCGACGACGCGGACACCATCTACGTGACGCTGACCGACAAGCGCGAATTCAAGGCGAAGCTGATCGGCGTCGACGACCGCACGGACGTCGCGGTCGTCAAGATCCAGGCGTCGAACCTGCCGGTCGTCGCGATCGGCGATTCGAACAAGGTGCGCGTCGGCGAGTGGGTCGTCGCGATCGGTTCGCCGTTCGGCCTCGACAACACCGTGACGGCCGGCATCGTGAGTTCGAAGAGCCGCAACACGGGCGATTACCTGCCGTTCATCCAGACCGACGTCGCGGTGAACCCCGGCAACTCGGGCGGCCCGCTGATCAACATGCAGGGCGAGGTGATCGGCATCAACTCGCAGATCTACAGCCGCACCGGCGGTTTCATGGGCATTTCGTTCGCGATCCCGATCGACGAGGCGATGCGCGTGGCCGACCAGCTGAAGGCGACCGGCAAGGTCACGCGCGGCCGCATCGCGGTGGCGATCGGCGAGGTGACGAAGGACGTGGCCGACTCGATCGGGCTGCCGAAGGCGGAAGGCGCGCTCGTCAGCAGCGTCGAACCGGGCGGTCCGGCCGACAAGGCCGGTATCCAGCCGGGCGACATCATCCTGAAGTTCAACGGCCGGCCGGTCGATGCGGCGTCGGATCTGCCGCGCATGGTCGGCGACACGAAGCCGGGCACCAAGGCGACCGTCAGCGTATGGCGCAAGGGTCAGGCGCGCGATCTGCCGATCACGATCGCCGAGACGCCGGCCGAGACGACGGCGAAGGCCGAGCAGCGCAAGAGCGCGCCGCAGAAGCCGCGCCAGGCGAATTCGCTCGGCTTGACGGTCAGCGACCTTTCCGCGGATCAGCTGAAGTCGCTGAAGCTGAAGAACGGCGTGCAGATCGACGGCGTCGACGGCCCGGCGGCCCGAGCGGGGCTGCAGCGCGGCGACATCGTGCTGCGCGTCGGCGACACCGACATCACGAGCGCGAAGCAGTTCGCCGACGTGACCGCGCAGCTCGATCCGCAGAAGGCGGTCGCGGTGCTGGTGCGGCGCGGCGACAACACGCAGTTCGTGCCGGTGCGCCCGCGCGCGGTTCAGAAGTAACGCGCCGATGTTCACGCTCTACGGCCGCGGCTGGTGCCATCTGTGCGACGACCTGCGCGATGCGCTGGCGCCGCTGGCGGCCGAATTCGGCGTCGCGGTCGACTACGTCGACATCGATGCGGATCCGGCACTCGTTGCGCGTTACGACGAGGACGTGCCGGTGCTGTTGCTGGATGGCACGGAAGTGTGCCGCCACCGGTTCGACGAGGCGAGGGTGCGCGGCGCGCTCGCGGCTCGGCGCTGAACCCGGCTCTGCTGCCGGCCGGCCGCGCGTTGCGCGGGGCTTCCGGCGGCGGACGCGCCGGCCAGGGCCTCCGGCGGGGCGTCCCTGGCCGGGCGTCCCTGACCGGGCGTCCCTGACCGGGCGTCCCAAATTACCGCCCGGCAAAGGCCTTTTCGGCTAAAATAAGCCGTTTTTTCACCGACTTACAAGGCGTGCTCCGCAGTCGTCGAGCGCGCCTTTTTCGCTTGATCGGCACTGAATGGATCATATTCGCAATTTCTCGATCATCGCGCACATCGACCATGGCAAGTCGACGCTCGCGGATCGCATCATCCAGGTATGCGGCGGCCTCGCCGACCGTGAAATGGAAGCGCAGGTGCTCGACTCGATGGATATCGAGCGCGAGCGCGGCATCACGATCAAGGCGCAGACGGCTGCACTGTCCTATCGCGCTCGCGACGGGAAGGTCTACAACCTCAACCTGATCGATACGCCGGGGCACGTCGACTTCTCGTACGAAGTCAGCCGTTCGCTGTCCGCGTGCGAAGGGGCGCTGCTCGTGGTCGACGCGAGCCAGGGCGTCGAGGCGCAGACGGTCGCGAACTGCTACACGGCGATCGAGCTCGGCGTCGAGGTCGTGCCGGTGCTGAACAAGATCGACCTGCCGGCCGCGAACCCCGAGAATGCGATCGAGGAGATCGAGGACGTGATCGGCATCGACGCGACCGACGCGACGCGCTGCAGCGCGAAGACGGGTCTCGGCGTCGAGGACGTGCTCGAAGCGCTGATCGCGAAGGTGCCGCCGCCGAAGGGCGATCCGGCCGCGCCGCTGCAGGCGCTGATCATCGACTCGTGGTTCGACAACTACGTCGGCGTCGTGATGCTCGTGCGGATCGTCAACGGCACGCTGCGTCCGAAGGACAAGATCAAGATGATGGCGACCGGCGCGCAGTATCCGGTCGAGCACGTCGGCGTGTTCACGCCGAAGTCGCGCAATCTCGACTCGCTGTCGGCGGGGCAGGTGGGTTTCATCATCGCCGGCATCAAGGAACTGACGGCCGCGAAGGTCGGCGACACCGTCACGCACGCGACCAAGGCGGCCGCCGAACCGCTGCCGGGCTTCAAGGAAGTGAAGCCGCAGGTGTTCGCGGGCCTCTATCCGGTCGAGGCGAACCAGTACGACGCGCTGCGCGAATCGCTCGAGAAGCTGAAGCTCAACGATGCATCGCTGCAGTACGAGCCGGAAGTGTCGCAGGCACTCGGCTTCGGTTTCCGCTGCGGCTTCCTTGGGCTGCTGCACATGGAAATCGTGCAGGAGCGACTCGAGCGCGAGTTCGACATGGACCTCATCACGACCGCACCGACGGTCGTCTACGAGGTCGTGCAGAGCGACGGCTCGACGATCATGGTCGAGAACCCGGCGAAGATGCCGGAGCCCGGCCGCATCGCCGAAGTGCGCGAGCCGATCGTCACCGTGAACCTGTACATGCCGCAGGACTACGTCGGTTCCGTGATCACGCTGTGCGAGCAGAAGCGCGGCTCGCAGATCAACATGCAGTATCACGGCCGCCAGGTGCAGCTCACGTACGAAATCCCGATGGCCGAGATCGTGCTCGACTTCTTCGATCGCCTGAAGTCGGTGTCGCGCGGCTATGCGTCGATGGACTACGAGTTCAAGGAATACCGTTCGTCGGACGTCGTGAAGGTCGACATGCTGATCAACGGCGACAAGGTCGACGCGCTGTCGATCATCGTGCACCGGTCGCAGTCGCAATACCGCGGTCGCGAGGTTGCCGCGAAGATGCGCGAGATCATTCCGCGCCAGATGTACGACGTGGCGATCCAGGCCGCGATCGGCGCGCACATCGTCGCACGCGAGAACATCAAGGCACTGCGCAAGAACGTGCTCGCGAAGTGCTACGGCGGCGACATCACGCGAAAGAAGAAACTGCTCGAGAAGCAGAAAGAAGGTAAGAAACGCATGAAGCAGGTGGGTTCGGTCGAGATCCCGCAGGAGGCGTTCCTCGCGATCTTGCGCGTCGAAGACAAATAACAGGACTGATCCTTTTATGAATTTTGCGTTGATTCTTTTTGTGCTCGTCGTCGTGACGGGCGTAGCGTGGGTGTTGGACAAACTGGTGTTCCTGCCGCAGCGGCGCAAGGCGGCCGACGCGGCGATCGAGGAGTTCGATCGTCAGCAGTCGCGTATCGACAAGCGTTTCGCGGACGAAAACGCGGGGCAGACGCGTTCGAAGCTGCGCGACGAAAAACTGCGCCAGCCGTGGTGGCTCGAGTACACCGCGAGCTTCTTCCCGGTGATCCTGGCCGTGTTCGTCGTGCGTTCGTTCATCGTCGAGCCGTTCAAGATCCCGTCGGGCTCGATGGTGCCGACGCTGCTGGTCGGCGACTTCATCCTCGTCAACAAGTTCGAATACGGCCTGCGCATGCCGATCACGAACACGAAGATCACGCAGGGCAGCCCGCTGTCGCGCGGCGACGTCGTCGTGTTCCGTTATCCGAAGGACGAGTCGGTCGACTACATCAAGCGCGTGATCGGCCTGCCGGGCGACACGGTCGCTTACCAGGACAAGCAACTGACGATCAACGGCCAGCCGGTGCCCGAAACGCCGCTGCCGGATTTCTTCGACGACGAGCGCCAGAACTACGCGAAGCAGTTCGAGGAAACGATCGGCACGAAGAAGAACGCGATCCTCAACAATCCCGCCGTGCCGCCGTTCGTGATGGGCGCCTACGACTATCCGTATCGCGACAATTGCACGTACAACAGCCGCGGCGTGATCTGCAAGGTGCCGCCCGGTCACTACTTCATGATGGGCGACAACCGCGACAACAGCGCGGACAGCCGCTACTGGGGTTTCGTGCCGGACAACAACATCGTCGGCCGTGCGTTCTTCATCTGGATGAACTTCGGCGACCTGAAGCGCATCGGTTCCTTCAACTGACCGTATTCGATTCACACGCAATACGCGACGCACGGGCCGCGTCGCGTATTGCCGAACTACTTTAAGAACCGGCGGCAACACCGCCTCGTCACGCCTTTTCGCGTCCGGCCGTGCCGTTTCGGCCCGACCGGCGCCCGCGTTATACTCCTGCACATGCCCCTATCCCAGTTGGAAAGCCGGCTGCGCTACGAATTTCGCAATGCGGAATTGTTGCGCCAGGCTTTGACCCATCGCAGTCACAGTGCCACGCACAACGAACGGCTCGAGTTTCTCGGCGATTCCGTTCTGAATTGCGCGGTGGCCGCCCTTTTGTTCCAGCGTTTCAGCAAGCTGGACGAAGGCGACCTGTCGCGCGTGCGCGCCAATCTCGTCAAGCAGCAGTCGCTGTATGAAATCGCTCAGGCCCTGAATATTTCCGAAGGGTTGCGGCTGGGCGAGGGCGAGTTGCGCAGCGGCGGCTTCCGTCGCCCGTCGATCCTCGCGGACGCGTTCGAAGCCATCATCGGGGCGGTATTCCTCGATGGCGGCTTCGAAGCCGCCCAAGGGGTCATCAAGCGCCTCTATATCCCGATTCTCGACCACATCGATCCGCGCACGCTCGGCAAGGACGCGAAGACGCTGCTGCAGGAATACCTGCAGGGGCACAAGATCGCGCTGCCGACCTACACGGTCGTCGCGACCCATGGTGCGGCGCACAATCAGCAGTTCGAGGTCGAATGCACGGTGCCGAAGCTCGACGTGAAGGTGTCGGGCTCCGGCGCGAGCCGGCGGGCGGCCGAGCAGGCCGCCGCGAAGAAGGCGCTCGACGAGGTGCTGGCAGCCGCGCCGATGCTGGCCGCGAAGCCGAAGCGTTCGAAGAACGCACGCGGGTCGAAGCATGTCGAGCCTGAAATCGTGCCCGGCGTGAAGGGGGTGCAGGAAGCGCTCGACCTGCGTTCTCCGGAGCGCAAGGAGCGTGCGGCGGCGCGCGACGCGAAGGCGGCCGCCGCCGCGTCCGCAGCGGCCGATGCCGGCGCACAGCCGGGCGATCGGCCGGCGCAGGCGCCGATGGCCGCGATTCGCGCGGCGCATGTCGATACAGCCGCGGACAAGGCCGACCGGCCCGCGAAACCGACGGCCGACAAGCCTGGCGAGAAACCTGCCGACAAGGCGACCGACAAACCGTCAGACAAGCCGGCGGATCGCAGCGAACCCGGCGCGCGCGCGGCGGACAAGCCAGCCGAACGCACTGACAAGCCAGCCGAAGGCGCGCCCCGTGCAGCCGACAAGCCGGCGGGCCAGGCGACCGATCCGGCCGTGTCGTCCGCCGACAAGCCTGCTGCCGGTTCCGACGCCGCTTCGCGTGCGACGCCGCGCGCCCGCGACGCCGCGGCGCCCGGCCCCGAGGCGCCGCAGGGCGGCGCAAGCCTCGCTGCCGCGCAGGCGCGCGTGGCCGATGCCGATCACTGAATTGCCCATCGATCGTGCCGCGCGTCGCGCGGCCGTTTCCGAACCTGTCTCCCAAACGATATGAACACTCCCGCTCCTACCGGTTTCCGTTGCGGCATGATCGCGATCGTGGGCCGCCCGAACGTCGGCAAGTCGACGTTGATGAACGCACTCGTCGGCCAGAAGATCAGCATCACGTCGCGCAAGGCGCAAACCACGCGCCATCGCATCACCGGCATTAACACGTTCGACGACGCGCAATTCGTGTTCGTCGACACGCCGGGCTTCCAGACCCGTCACAGCACCGCGCTGAACCGCTCGCTGAACCGCGCGGTCACGTCGACGCTCACGTCGGTCGACGTGATCCTGTTCGTGATCGAGGCCGGCCGCTTCGGGCCCGACGACCAGAAGGTGCTCGACCTGATCCCGCCCGGCATGCCGACGCTGCTGATCGCGAACAAGATCGACCGCGTGAACGACAAGGCTACGCTGTTCCCGTTCATGCAGAAGGTGAGCGAGCTGCGCGAATTCACCGAGCTCGTGCCGCTGTCGGCGCAGAAGCCGGAAGACATCAAGCGCCTGCTGGACACGATCAAGCCGTACTTGCCGGAAGGCGAGCCGATCTACGGCGAGGACGAGCTGACCGACCGCAGCTCGCGCTTTCTCGCGGCCGAAATCCTGCGCGAGAAGGTGTTCCGCTGGACCGGCGACGAACTGCCGTACACGAGCACCGTCCTGATCGACAAATTCGAGGAGGAAGGGCGCCTGAAGCGCATCTTCGCGACGATCCTCGTCGAACGCGATTCGCACAAGGCGATGGTGATCGGCAAGAAGGGCGAGAAGCTCAAGCAGATCAGCACCGAGGCGCGGATGGACATGGAGAAGCTGTTCGACGGCCCCGTGTACCTCGAGACCTTCGTGAAGGTGAAGAGCGGCTGGGCCGACAACGAGGCGGGGCTGCGCGCCTATGGGTACGAATGACGCGCTGACGTCGACCGAAGATGCGGTGACCGCCGGCGCGAACGACGCGCCATTGCCGGCACCGCCCGAACCGCCGCGTCGCAAGGCGCGGCGCGCGACCTCTCGCACGTCCGATTTCCGCGTCGCCGAGCAGCCGGCGTTCGTGCTGCACAGCTATCCGTACCGGGAAACGAGCCTGATCATCGACGTGCTGACGCGCGATCACGGCCGGCTCGCGCTCGTCGCGAAGGGCGCGAAGCGCCCGCACTCCGCGCTGCGCGGCGTGCTGCAGACGTTCCAGCCGCTGCTGCTGTCCTGGTCGGGCAAATCCGAAGTGCGCACGCTGACGGGCGCCGAGTGGGTCGGCGGGATGCTGCCGCTCGGCGGCGACGGGCTGCTGTGCGGCTTCTACGCGAACGAGCTGCTCGTGAAATTCTGCGCGCGCGAGGATCCGCAGCCGCCGCTCTTCAATCATTACGTGCTGACCTTGACGCGTCTCGCGCACGGCGAGCCCGCGGTGCAGGTGCTGCGCTCGTTCGAGCGCGTGCTGCTGCGCGAGACCGGCTATGCGATGGCGCTGAACCGCACGGTCGCGCGCCGGGCGGTCGAGCCCGATCGCCGCTACGTGTTCGATCCCGAGCGCGGCGTGCGCAATGCGGACGACGACGTGCCGTCGCACTGGCCGGTGATTACCGGACAGACGTTGCTCGACATGGAGCAGGACGATTACCATCGAGCCCAGACGGTCGCGCAAAGCAAGACGCTGATGCGCTTCCTGCTGAACACCTATCTCGGCGGTACGCCGCTTGCCACGCGTCAGATCCTGATCGACCTGCAAAACCTATGAGCTTCTTCCTGACAACGCCCACCGTCATCGACCTCGGCGTGAACATCGACCACGTCGCGACGCTGCGCAACGCGCGCGGCACGGCCTATCCCGATCCGATCCGCGCGGCGCTCGCGGCCGAAGAGGCCGGTGCTGACGCGATCACGCTGCACCTGCGCGAGGACCGCCGCCACATCGTCGACGCCGACGTGCGCACGCTGCGCCCGCAGCTGAAGACGCGGATGAACCTCGAATGCGCGGTGACGGCCGAGATGCTCGACATCGCATGCGAAGTGCGTCCGCACGACGCGTGCCTCGTGCCCGAGAAGCGCGAGGAACTGACGACCGAAGGCGGTCTCGACGTCGCCGGCCGCTTCGAGGCCGTGCGTGCGGCATGCCGGCAGCTCGCCGACGCCGGCGTGCGCGTGTCGCTGTTCATCGATCCGGACGAAACGCAGATCCGCGCCGCGCACGAAGCCGGCGCGCCGGTGGTCGAGCTGCATACCGGCCGCTACGCCGATGCGCACGACGAAGCCGAGCAGCAGCGCGAATACGAACGCATCGTCGCGGGCGTGCAGGCCGGCGCGCAACTGGGCCTGAAGGTCAACGCCGGTCACGGACTGCATTACACGAACGTGCAGCAGATCGCCGCGATCGACGGCATCGTCGAGCTGAACATCGGCCACGCGATCGTCGCGCACGCGATCTTCGCGGGCTGGGACAACGCGGTGCGCGAGATGAAGGCGATCATGGTCGCCGCGCGTGTGGCCGCGCTGCACGGCGGCGCGCGCTGACGATGCATTGCGTGCGCGCGCGCTTCGCTCGTCACCCGGCGTCGTCCGTGCGTCACGGCGGGCGCTGACATGGCGATCTACGGCATCGGTACCGACATCGTCCAGGTGAGCCGCATCGCGGCCGTGCTCGAGCGCACGGGCGGCCGGTTTGCCGAGAAGGTGCTGGGCCCCGACGAACTGCGCGTGTTCCATGCGCGCCGCGCGCGCTCCGAGGCGCGCGGCATCGCGTTTCTCGCGACGCGCTTTTCCGCGAAGGAAGCGTTCTCGAAGGCGATCGGGCTCGGCATGCACTGGCCGATGACGTGGCGCGCGCTGCAGACCCTCAACCAGCGCAGCGGCGAGCCGTACGTCGTCGCGTCGGGTGAGCTGGCCGACTGGCTCGCCGCGCGCGGCATCACGGCGCGCGTGACGGTCAGCGACGAACGCGACTACGCGGTGTCGTTCGTGGTCGCCGAGACCGACGCAGCGCCGCCTGCACCCGCACCTGTTTCCCGAACCACTCCCTGACGGACTTTCCGATTCGATGAAAACGACTCCCGGCCCGGTCATGCTCGACGTCGTCGGCACGGCCCTGTCGCGCGACGATGCGCGGCGCCTTGCGCATCCGAACACCGGCGGCGTGATCCTGTTCGCGCGGCATTTCCAGAACCGTGCGCAGCTCACCGCGCTGACCGACTCGATCCGCGCGGTGCGCGAGGACATCCTGATCGCCGTCGATCACGAAGGCGGCCGCGTGCAGCGGTTCCGCACCGACGGCTTCACGGTGTTGCCGGCGATGCGCCGCCTCGGCGAACTGTGGGACCGCGACGTGCTGCTCGCGACGAAGGTCGCGACCGCGGTCGGCTACATCCTGGCGGCCGAGCTGCGCGCATGCGGCATCGACATGAGCTTCACGCCGGTGCTCGATCTCGACTACGGGCACTCGAAGGTGATCGGCGATCGTGCGTTCCATCGCGACCCGCGCGTCGTCACGCTGCTCGCGAAGAGCCTCAACCACGGGCTGTCGCTCGCGGGCATGGCGAACTGCGGCAAGCATTTCCCGGGGCACGGCTTCGCGGAAGCCGATTCGCACGTCGCGCTGCCGACCGACGACCGGCCGCTCGACGCGATCCTCAAGCAGGACGTTGCGCCGTACGACTGGCTCGGCCTGGCGCTGACCGCGGTGATTCCCGCACACGTGATCTACACGCAGGTCGACAAGCGGCCGGCCGGCTTCTCGCGCGTGTGGCTGCAGGACATCCTGCGCGGGCAGCTCGGCTTCACGGGCGCGATCTTCAGCGACGACCTGTCGATGGAGGCGGCACGCGAGGGCGGCACGCTCACGCAGGCGGCCGACGCGGCGCTCGCCGCTGGTTGCGACATGGTGCTCGTCTGCAACCAGCCGGATGCGGCCGAAGTCGTGCTGAACGGCCTGAAGGCGCAGGCGTCGGCCGAGTCGGTGCGGCGCATCAAGCGGATGCGGGCGCGCGGCAAGCCGCTCAAGTGGGACAAGCTGATCGCGCAGCCTGAGTATCTGCAGGCGCAGGCGCTGCTGAGCAGCGCACTGGCGTAAGCGGGAAGGGCGGTGCGAGGCCGCCTGTTCCGTTGCCGAAAGCAAAAAAGCCGCGCTTTTGCGCGGCTTTTTTGCTTTGACGGCGAAGCATGGGGCCACACGCCTTTGCGCAACTAACCGTCAGCTCCGGCCGGCGCCCCGAACAACGGCCGCCCGGTCAGTTGACCTTCATCCGCTGCAACTTGTTGTACAGCGTCTTGGGGCTGATGCCGAGCAGCGTCGCTGCGCGATGGCGCGTGCCGCCGACCGCGTCGAGCGTCGCGCGGATCAGCAGATCCTCGACGTCGGACAGCGGGGTGCCGACCTTGATCTGAACGCTGCTGCCGTTCAGCGCGGCGCCGGCCGCGAAGCTTGCTTCGCCCGCGCGCAGCGTTTCGATGAAATCGCCGGATGCGTCATAGGCGAAGCGCACGCGCTCCTGCAGTTCGCGCACGTTGCCGGGCCATTCGTAGGACACGCATTCGCGCACGAAGCCCGGCGCTGCGCGCTTATCGGTCGTGCTGCGGCCGGTGCCGCGCGCTTCGCGGTTGAGGTCGTCGATCAGCGCGTCCGCGATGGCGAGGACATCGCCGTCGCGTTCGCGCAGCGGCGGCATCGTGATCGACGCCGCATCGAGACGCAGCCACAGATCCTCGCGCAGCATGCCGTTCGCGACCGCCTCGCGGGCCGGGCGGCGCGTGGTCGCGATCAGCCGGAAGTCGCTCGCGATCGAGCTCGTGCCGCCGATCCGCATGAAGTTCTGCGAGTCGAGCGCATGCAGCAGCGCCTCCTGCAGCACGAGCGGCAGTGCGGTGATCTCGTCGAGGAACAGCGTGCCGCCGCCGGCCTGTTCGAACAGGCCCGACTCGCGCCGCTCGGCACCGTCGAACGCGCCGCGTTCATGGCCGAACAGCACGCTGTCGAGCGACGCGCCGTGGCGTCCGGCCTGGGCGATCGTGCGGCAGTCGAACGACACGAACGGCCCTTTGCGGCGCCGGCTCAGGTCGTGCAGCGTGCGCGCGGCCAGCTTCTTGCCGGTGCCGGCTTCGCCGGTGAACAGCACGGCCGTTTCGGTGCCCGCGTTGTGCTCGATCATGTCGTACACGTGCTGCATCGCCTCGCTGCGGCCGACCAGCGCGCCGAAGCGGCCGAGGTGGCGCAGCGACGCGCGCAGCGTCCGCACTTCGTCGATCAGTTCGTAGGGGCGCGGAATCCGGGCCAGCAGGCTGCGCAGGCGCGGAATGTTGATCGGTTTCAGCAGGTAGTCCCAGATGCCGTGACGCAGGCCTTCGATCGCGCTCTCGACCGTCGCGTTGCCCGTCAGCACGATCACCGGCAGCGAGCCGTTCGGTTGCTGCTGCGGCAGGTGCTGGAGCAGATCGAACCCGCTGCCGTCCGGCAGGTTCAGGTCGACCAGGACGACATCGGGAATCGAGCGGCCGAGCGCCGTGCGTGCCTCGGCGAGCGACGTGGCCGTGTCGACCGAGAAGCCGTCTGCGGCGAGCAGCGCGGTCAGGCCGGACAGACTGTTGGGATCGTCTTCGACAATCAGGGCGTGTGGCATGGTGGACGCGAGTCGAGTCAAGAGAGGCGGGCTGTCGGCCATCGAGCCGGCCGCAGCCGCATGTCAGATTAAAAACTGATTTTATGCCCCGCTGAACGCCTGACGTGCATTATTTCTTTCACGCTATAAAACAGTTACCGATGATACAAATTGAATACCTTTAATGCTGGATTTCGTGCTGTCCATGGTGCCCACGCCCGCTGCTGTTGACGCCAGACAAACAAAAAGCGCCCCGCAGGGCGCTTTGTTCGATCCGGAAATCGCAGGCGATTACGCGCGGCTGCGATATTCGTTCGTACGCGTATCGATTTCGATCTTGTCGCCGGTATTGCAGAACAGCGGCACTTGCAGTTCGAAGCCCGTTGCGAGCTTGGCGTTCTTCAGCACCTTGCCCGACGACGTGTCGCCCTTGACGGCCGGTTCCGTGTAGGTGATCTCGCGAACCAGGATCGTCGGCAGTTCGACCGAGATCGCCTTCTCGTTGTAGAACACGACTTCGCACGCCATGCCGTCTTCGAGGTAGTTCAGCGCTTCGCCCATCATTTCCGCTTCGACTTCGTACTGGTTGTAGTCGGCGTCCATGAACACGTACATCGGATCGGCGAAGTACGAGTACGTCACTTCCTTGCGGTCGAGCACGACGACGTCGAACTTGTCGTCAGCCTTGTAGACCGATTCCTGGCCTGCGTTCGTCAGCAGGTTCTTCATCTTCATCTTGACGACGGCGGAGTTGCGGCCCGACTTGTTGTATTCCGCCTTTGCGATGACCCATGCTTCGCTGCCGATCTGCACGACGTTGCCTACGCGGAGTTCCTGTGCGGTCTTCATAAAAACTGTCCTGATCCAATCAAATAAATAGGTGCCTGAGCGTTGCGCAACGGCTGACGGCGCAAGCGGCGGTGCGTTCCGGTAGGTGCCAAGAGCCCCAAACGCGAGCGCTTGCGTGGTCAGCCGTCGGATAACCGCTTATTTTAACTGAGATTTTACGTATTCCGCCAGCTTTCCGGCGAGATCGCCGACGCTCGCCAGCGCGTCGGCCCAGCACGCCGCGTTGGCATCCAGTGCGGCACGGTGTTGCAGCAAATCGGCCCAGTCGGGCGTGCCGGCGCCGTTCCATGCATGCCAGAAGCGCCCGAGTGCCGCGCGCGGTGCGTCGGCGAGGCCGGCCGACAGGTGCGCGAGCGCGGCGTCGAGCTTCGGCAGGTGCGCATCGTCGGCCTGCGGGTAGATGTGCCATACGAACGGCTTGCGCGCCCACTGCGCGCGGACGAACGAGTCCTCGCCGCGCACGAAGTTGACGTCGGCCACCCACAGGAGCGGGTCGTAGTCGGCCTGCGGGACGAACGCGAGCCCGTACGCGGTCAGATTGCCGCGGCTTGCGCGCGCGCCGGCGCCGAACGATTCGACCCCGAAGAAGCGGGCGACGGCCGGCGACACGCGGCCGGCGGGCACGAGCGCGACGACGGGCGACGCGCCGTCGCGCCACTGCGCGAGCAGTGCGTCGACGCCCGGATTCTCATACGCGAACAGGCTGACGACGGTCGTGCCCGGCGCCGGTGGCGCGTCGCCCGTCGCATGCCGCCACCAGGCGGTGCGCGCCGCCGCGTCGGCTTCGAAGGCGGTCCGGCGCGCGTCGAGGTCGCGTTCCTTCAGCACGCCGCCCGTGCCGGCCGACAGTCCCGGGAAGAAGAACGTCTTCAGCAGCGGATAGCGCGGATGCGGCGACGGCCGCAAATGGAAATCGGCGACCCAGTCCTCGGCGCTCAGGTATTCGAGATTGATCCACACCGGGCGGCGCGCGCGGCGCGCCATCGCGGCGAGATAGGCGCCGGGCAGCTCGCACGCGAAGGCCTCGATCACGACGTCGGCGATCTCCAGTGCGTCGCCGACTTCCGCATGCCAGTGCTCGATCACGATGCCGTCGAGCGTCTGCCGCCCGGCATCGGGATCGACCCCCGGCAGCAGCCGCGCGAACGTGCGCAGGTCGTCGATGAACAGGCGCACCTGCCAGCCGTGCTCGTGCGCGAGCTGGCGGGCGAGGCGCCAGCACACGCCGATGTCGCCGAAGTTGTCGATCACGGTGCAGAAGAGGTCGCACGCGATCGGTTCGTCGGGCGCGAGCGGCGCAGCGGAGGCAGGGGAGGCGGGGGCGGTGCGGGGCATCGAAGCGGACCGGTGAATGCTCTAAACTGGCGATTCTAATGGACCCGTTCCGCGCCACAAGGCACCCGAATCGCGCATGACATCCCCAGAAGCCGCCGACACCCCGTTCGAACCGAAGAAGATCCTCGTGCAACTGCCGCACATGCCGGGCGTCTACCGCTACTACGATGCGGCGGGCGCCGTGCTTTACGTCGGCAAGGCGCGCGACCTGAAGAAGCGCGTCTCGAGCTATTTCACGAAGACGCAGCTGTCGCCGCGCATCGCGATGATGGTCACGCGCATCGCGCGCATCGAGACGACCGTCACGCGCTCGGAGGCGGAAGCGCTGCTGCTCGAGAACAACCTGATCAAGGCGCTCGCGCCGCGCTACAACATCCTGTTTCGCGACGACAAGTCGTATCCGTACCTGAAGCTCACCGCGCACCGCTTTCCGCGCATGGCGTACTACCGCGGCTCGGTCGACAAGCAGAACCAGTATTTCGGGCCGTTCCCGAGCGCGTGGGCCGTGCGCGAGAGCATCCAGATCCTGCAGCGCGTATTCCAGTTGCGCACCTGCGAGGATTCGGTCTTCAACAATCGCACGCGGCCGTGCCTGCTGCATCAGATCGGGCGCTGCACGGCGCCGTGCGTCGGCGCGATTTCCGAGGACGACTACGCGATCGACGTGTCGAACGCCGCGCGCTTCCTGCTCGGCCGGCAATCGGAAGTGATGAAGGAACTCGAGCAAAAGATGCACGCGTTCGCGGCCGAGCTGAAGTTCGAGCAGGCAGCCGCCGTGCGCAACCAGATGAGCTCGCTCGCGACGGTGCTGCACCAGCAGGCGATCGAGGTCGGCAGCGACAGCGACGTCGACATCCTCGCGGTGGTCGCGCAGGGCGGACGCGTGTGCGTGAACCTGGCGATGGTGCGCGGCGGCCGGCATCTCGGCGACAAGGCCTATTTCCCGGCGCACGTCGAAAGTGCGCTGACGCTGGCCGAAGGCGGGCTCGGCGACGAGGCCGAGGGCGAGGGCGAGGGCGAGGCAGCGGAGGCTGCCGACGACACCGCTGCGGCGTTGCCCGAGCGGCCCGCGGAAGATGCTGCCGCCGCGCGTGACGCGGGCGCGTCGGTGGAGGCCGAGGTGCTCGATGCGTTCATCGCGCAGCACTATCTCGGCAATCGCGTGCCGCCCGTGCTGGTCGTGAGCCATGCGCCCGCGAGCCGCGACCTGCTCGAGCTGCTGTCCGAGCAGGCCGGTCACAAGGTCTCGCTGGTGCGGCAGCCGCAGGGGCAGCGGCGCGCGTGGCTGTCGATGGCCGAGCAGAACGCGCAGATCGCGCTCGCGCGGCTGCTGTCCGAGCAGGGTTCGCAGCAGGCGCGCACGCGCGCGCTCGCGGAAACGCTCGGCTTCGAAAGCGACGATCTCGCGACGCTGCGGATCGAATGTTTCGACATCAGCCATACGATGGGCGAGGCGACGCAGGCGTCGTGCGTCGTCTATCACCATCACAAGATGCAGTCGGGCGAGTACCGTCGCTACAACATCACCGGCATCACGCCGGGCGACGATTACGCGGCCATGCGGCAGGTGCTGACGCGCCGCTACGAGAAGATGGTCGAGCAGGCCGCGCAGGCGGCGGCCGCCGACGATGCGGCCGGCATCGACGGCGAATCGACGCGCCAGGCCGAGGCATCGAGCCTGCTGCCGAACATCGTGCTGATCGACGGCGGCAAGGGGCAGGTCGAGATCGCGCGCCAGGTGTTCACCGAGCTCGGGCTCGATACGTCGATGCTGGTCGGCGTCGCGAAGGGCGAGGGGCGCAAGGTCGGCCTCGAGACGCTCGTGTTCGCGGACGGCCGCACGCCGCTCGAACTCGGCAAGGAGAGCGCCGCGCTGATGCTCGTCGCGCAGATCCGCGACGAGGCGCACCGCTTCGCGATCACCGGGATGCGCGCGAAACGGGCGAAGGCGCGCCAGACCTCGCGGCTCGAGGAGCTCGAAGGGGTCGGTGCGAAACGCCGGCAGCGGCTGCTTGCGCGGTTCGGCGGGCTGCGCGGTGTCGTCGCGGCGAGCGTCGAGGAGCTGGCGAGCGTCGACGGCATCTCGCACGCGCTCGCCGAGCAGATCTACAAGCAGCTTCACTGATCCGGCCGTGCGACCGGCCGCGCCTGAGCGCGATCTCGCGTTCTTGTGGCAGGCCGGTCGACACGGCACAATTGCGAATCCTTTACTGACCCGCATGCCATGCCGTTCAATTTCCCGATTTTCCTGACGTGGGTACGGATCGTGCTGATCCCGCTCGTCGTCGGCGTGTTCTATCTGCCGGACACGGTGATGGGCGGCGCGCACCGCAACCTCGCGGCGGCGGCGATCTTCATCCTCGCCGCGCTGACCGACTGGTTCGACGGGTTTCTCGCCCGCAAGTGGAACCAGACGTCGTCGTTCGGCGCGTTCCTCGATCCGGTCGCGGACAAGCTGATGGTGACGGCCGCGCTGCTGATCCTCGTGCAGATTTCGCGGGTCGATGCGGCGATCGCGCTCGTGATCGTCGGCCGCGAGATCGCGATTTCGGCGCTGCGCGAATGGATGGCACAGATCGGTGCGTCGAAGAGCGTCGCGGTGAACCAGCTCGGCAAGTTCAAGACCGCGTGCCAGATGGTCGCGATTCCGATGCTGCTGTACTACGGCCCGCTGCCGCTCGGCATCGCGACGATCGACACGCGCGCGTGGGGCGAGTGGCTGATGTACCTCGCCGCGGTGCTGACGATCTGGTCGATGCTGTACTACATGAAGCTCGCATGGCCGCAGATTCGCGAGCGCGGCGGCGCGTGACCGGCCCCTGCACGGTCGTTTCCCAGTTTTTTGGAAAAAGGGCTGGAAAAGCCCTTGACACACGAATGTGCCTTCGACATAATCTCGCTTCTCCGCTGCACGACGAAGTAAGTGTGTGACGGGGAAGCAGTAGCGCAGCAATACGCGGGAGTAGCTCAGTTGGTAGAGCGCAACCTTGCCAAGGTTGAGGTCGCGAGTTCGAGACTCGTCTCCCGCTCCAGATTTTTTCTGGCAGCGTGTTGTACGGCAAAGCGCTGCAGATGCAGGACACATGCGGGAGTAGCTCAGTTGGTAGAGCGCAACCTTGCCAAGGTTGAGGTCGCGAGTTCGAGACTCGTCTCCCGCTCCAGATTTTTCTGGCAGCGTGTTGTAAGGCAAAGCGCTGCAGGTGCAGGACAATGCGGGAGTAGCTCAGTTGGTAGAGCGCAACCTTGCCAAGGTTGAGGTCGCGAGTTCGAGACTCGTCTCCCGCTCCAAGTCATGGGGAAGCCACGCTTCCCTTTTTATTTGATGGACTGTTGGTCCTCGAATAAAAAATCTGTCGCTTGCCTCAACGGCATCCGGACAGTCCGCTTTTGGCGCGATAGCAAAGCGGTTATGCAGCGGCCTGCAAAGCCGTTTAGGCCGGTTCGACTCCGGCTCGCGCCTCCAGCAAGAAAAGAAAAGCCCCGCTTCGGCGGGGCTTTTCTTTTTTCTGCGCTCGATCCGCCCGGCTACTCCGCCGGATACGTCAGCGTCACCCGCTCGCACTTCGACGTGCTCTTGCCGCCATAGTCGTAAATCGCGAGCAGATGCCGGCCCTTGCTGTTCAGGATCGGCAGCATGATCGTCCTGCGATTCGGATTGTTGCCGTCGGCCGGTTCGTCTAAAACCTGTTTGCGAATTTCCGATTCGAGATCCGACGGGGTGTCGATGCCGTTTTCCGGACCGCGGCAGCGGCCGCCCGCGTCATCATGAGCGTGCCAAACATTCGGCGATGCCGATCAGCCATCGACCGGCCGAGCCGGCGTGTCGAGCCTCAGCTGATAGAACGCCGCATCGAGCCAGCGGCCGAACTTGAAGCCCGCTTCGGTGATCGTGCCCGAGTGCACGAAGCCGAGGCGCGTGTGCAGCGCGACGCTGCCGCCGTTGGTCGCATCGATGCAGCCGACCAGCACATGCACTTCGGCTTCGCGCGCCCGCCGGATCAACTCGCGCAGCAGCAGCTCGCCGAGCCCGCGGCCGCGATGGTCGCGGTGGACGTACACGCTGTGTTCGACCGTGTACTTGAACGCGGGGAATGCGCGGAACGTGCCCCAGCTCGCGAAGCCGACCAGCGTGCCCGATTCATCCACCGCGCCGACGACCGGAAAACCGCCGGCGCGCTTCGTCGCGAACCACGTGACCATCGCTTCCGGCGGGCGCGGCCGGTAGTCGTACAGCGCGGTCGAATTCACGATCGCGTCGTTCAGGATGTCGAGGATGGCCGCGGCATGCTCGGCCTCGCTGCAATCGATCAGGCGCACGTCTTCGCGCGGTTTCGGGGAATTCATGCGGGCTCCTGCGCCTGTCGGCCTTGAACGGATGAAACACTCCGCGCGCCGGCGGCGGCGGGGACATCGCAGATCGCGACGACATAGCGCGCGACGTGCGACGACGGGTTGCTGAAAATCAGCGGCTGATCGACGCGCATGGCCAGACAGTCGCCTTCGTGAAGTTCGTGAAGCTGGTCGCCGTACGTGACGTCGACGCGCCCGTGGATGACCCATATTTGTTGATGCAGCGCGCTTTCGCGCCCGCCGGAGTCGTACGCGACGCGCGCGCCGGGCGGGAAATCGACTTCGACGAGCTGGATCGGCGACGGCCAGCCGGGTGGCGACAGGTTGCGCCGCACGTAACCGGACGCCGGATCGCGCCATTCCGCCTGCTGCGCGCGCCGCACCAGCGGTTGCGCGGGCGCGTCGTCGCGATCGCCGCCGAACAGCCCGGCCAGCGACACGCCGAGACCGGCCGCGAGCTTGTCGAGCACGACGGCCGTCGGGCTCGCCGACGCGCGCTCGATGAGCGAGATCATCGAACGGCTGACGCCGGAACGCGCGGCGAGCGCATCGAGCGTGTAGCCTCGTAGCGTGCGCAGCTCGCGCACGCGCCGGGCGATGCGTTCGTTGATGCCGGTGTCGTCGCCAGGGGCGTCGGTTGATTCTTTCATGATGGATTTATTTTCCAGCAAGTTGGAATTCGATGTCAACGGGATCCCGGATCGGCGATTCGCCGGCAGCCGGGCGCTTGCCGGGCGACCGGGGTGAGCGTAATATACGAAACGACTATATTTCGTTTAATTAGAGACATATGGGAATCATCAAGATATCCGAGCACATGCACGAACGGCTGCGCTCGACCAGTACCGCGCTGAGCCGTTCGATCAATGCACAGGCGGAGCACTGGCTGCGCGTCGGGATGCTGGCGGAACTCAACCCGTCGCTGTCCTACGGCGATATCTGCCGGCTGCTGATCGAGACCGAAGCGCGCGGCGGCGATGCCGGCCGCACGGAATCGGTCGTCGCCCACGGCATCGAGCAGGTGGCGTAATGGCGAGGCGCGAAATCCCGATCCGCGGTGCCGCGGAAATCGCCAAGTCGCGCGAGGCCGCGAAGCTCGCGTCCCAGGTGCTGACGATGATCACCGAACACGTGAAACCGGGCGTCACCACCGACGAGCTCGACGTGCGCTGCCGCGAATATATCGTCAACGTGCTCGGCGCGATCCCGGCGAACATCGGCTATCACGGTTATCCGAAAACCCTGTGCACGTCGGTCAATCACGTGGTCTGTCACGGCATTCCGTCGTCGCGGCCGATGCGCGACGGCGACATCGTGAATCTCGACATCGCGGTGATCAAGGACGGCTGGTTCGGCGACACGAGCCGCATGTACTTCGTCGGCGAGCCGGGCGAACTCGCGCGGCGCCTCGTCGCGACGACCTATGAGGCGATGCATGCGGGCATCCGCGCGGTGCGTCCCGGCGCGACGCTCGGCGACGTCGGCTATGCGATCCAGCAGGTCGCGCATCGTGAGGGATTCAGCGTGGTCCGCGAGTACTGCGGGCACGGGATCGGCGACGTGTACCACGACGAGCCGCAGGTGCTGCACTATGGTCGCCCGGGCACCGGCGTGCCGCTGCGGCCGGGGATGATCTTCACGATCGAGCCGATGCTGAATGCGGGCAAGCGCGATACGCGCGTGCTGGCGGACGGCTGGACGGTCGTCACGAAGGATCATTCGCTGTCCGCGCAGTGGGAGCACATGGTCGTCGTGACGGAGCAGGGCTTCGAGATCCTGTCGGACGACGTGAAGCCGCCGGCGTTCGCGGCGCTTTCCGGCACGCACGCGGCCTGACACGCGGCGCGCTGCGCGCCGCGACGCAACGAAAACGGGCCCCGCGTGAATGAGCGGGGCCCGTTTTCGTTGGCGGCCAAGCGGCGCGATCAGCAGGCTGCGGCCTCCGCAGCCGCCGCTGGCAGCGTCACGCGGCTCGACCGCGCGCCTTCTGCCACGCGTGTTCGACGAACACGCGGCACAGCGCTTCCATTCCGTTGCGGTCCTCGTCGTCGAAACGCGCGGCGACGGGGCTGTCGACGTCCCACACACCGATCAGCGTGCCGTCGGCAGCGACCAGCGGCACGACGATTTCCGATTCCGACGCGGCATCGCAGGCGATATGGCCGGGGAATGCATGCACGTCGCGCACGACCTGCGTCTCGCGGGTCTGCGCAGCCGTGCCGCACACGCCCTTGCCGAGCGCGATCCGCACGCACGCGGGCTTGCCCTGGAACGGCCCGACCACGAGTTCCGAACCGTCGAAGAAATAGAAGCCGGCCCAGTTCAGGCGGTCGAGCGAGTGATAGACGAGCGCGGAGAAGTTCGCGGCGTTCGCGGTCAGGTCGCGTTCCGATTCGACGAGCGCGCGTGCCTGCTCGACGAGCGTCGCATAGAGTTCGGCCTTGGAGGCGTGAGGGTCGGTGGACAGCGTGAACATGGCTGAAAGGCGAAAAGAGGTTGTGAACAGCGGGGTTGTGAAAACGGCGTGAAAAGCGCGATGCGCGTCCCGCAGTCTACGGCACGCGCGGCCGGTCTGCAGCGTCCGGTTCGCGACGCACACGCCGAACGCCGAACGCGGGGTGACCGCCGTGGCGATGCCGCTCAATCGGGCTCGAGTTCGGCGAACCGCTCGGCCAGGAAATCGAGCAGCGCGCGCACCGCGGGCAGCAGCCCGCGCCGCGACGCGAACACCGCATGCACGATCTCGCGGCGCGGCGCCCAGTCCGGCAGCACGGTCGCCAGTTCGCCGCGCGCGACTTCGTCGCGCACCATCATCGTCGGCAGCTGCACGACGCCGACCCCCGCGACGGCGGCCGCGCGCAGCGCGAGCATGCCGCCCGTGACGAGCCGCGGCTGATGGTGGATTTCCGCATGCGCGCCGTCGGGGCCGCGCAGCCGCCACACGTGCGTGGCCTGCGGCACGCCGTGATCGAGGCTTGGCAGGCGGGTCAGGTCGGCGGGGACGGCCGGCACGCCGCGCTCGCGCAGCAACGCGGGGCTCGCGACGAGGCACTGGCCGCGTTCGGCCAGCACGCGCAGCGCGAGGTCGCTGTCCTCGAGCGGCGGCGGGCGCACGCGGATCGCGACGTCGATCCCTTCGCCGACCACGTCGACGCGCCGGTTGGTCGCTTCCAGGTGAATCTCGACGCGCGGGCACGCGACCATGAACGCGGCGATCATCGTGCCGACCAGCGAATCGAGCAGCACGACCGGGCAACTGAGCCGCACGATGCCGCGCGGCTCCTCGTGCAGCAGCGCGATCGCCTCGTCGGCGGCGTCCGCCTCGACGAGCATCGCGCGACAATGCGCGTAGTAGGTCTGGCCGACGTCGGTGACGGTGAAACGGCGCGTCGAACGCTGGATCAGCCGCATCCCGAGCCGCGCCTCGAGCAGCGCGATGCGGCGGCTCAGCTTCGACTTCGGCATGTTCAGCGCGCGCCCGGCCGGCGCGAAGCCGCCGTGCTCGACCACCTGCACGAAGTAATAGAGATCGTTCAGATCCCGTTCGTTATCGTTCATGAAATAGAACGCTGAGTGCGATTTTGGCAGTCTACCGGATCGATCGTTCCACCTCTATATTCCTACTCAGGTTGCGAAACACGTGTTTCGCCGCAATTCGGAGAAGGCAAATGAAGAAGATCCAGGGTGTGTACAGTGCGCCGCGCGGTCATTGGGTCGGCGACGGTTTCCCGGTGCGTTCGATGTTCAGCTACCAGTCTCACGGGACGCACCTGAGCCCGTTCCTGCTGCTCGACTACGCGGGTCCCGCGAACTTCGAGCCGGCTTCGGCACCGCGCGGGGTGGGCCAGCACCCGCACCGCGGGTTCGAAACGGTGACGATCGTCTATGACGGCGAAGTCGCGCACCGCGACTCGACCGGTGCGGGCGGCGTGATCGGCCCGGGCGACGTGCAGTGGATGACGGCCGCGAGCGGGATCCTGCACGAGGAATTCCACTCGGAAGCGTTCACGAAGCGGGGCGGCCCGCTCGAGATGGTGCAGCTGTGGGTGAACCTGCCCGCCGCCGACAAGATGGGTGCGCCCGGCTATCAGACGATTCTGGACGCGGACATCCCGGTGGTCGAACTGCCGGACGGCGCAGGTCGCGCGCGGATCATCGCGGGCGAATTCGACGGCCGGCGCGGCCCGGCCCGCACGCACACGCCGATCGACGTGTGGGACGTGCGGCTCGCAGCCGGCGGCCGTGCGCGGTTCCCGATCGCCGAAGGGCGCACGCTCGCGGTGGTCGTGCTGAGCGGTACGCTGCTGGTGAACGGCGAGACGGTCGCCCGTGAAGCGCAGTTCGTGCAGTTGAGCCGCGACGGCCGCGACGTCGAGATCGAAGCGAACGGCGACGCCAAGCTGCTGATCCTGAGCGGCGAGCCGATCGATGAGCCGGTCGTCGGTTACGGCCCGTTCGTGATGAACTCGCAAGAGGAAATCCGGACCGCGATCGAGGATTTCAACAACGGCCGCTTCGGCCAGATGCCGGCATGACGGACAGGCCCCGCGCAATGCGGGGCCTTTTTTTCGCGCGCGGAAGGGCGGCACGCGTGCCGCGTGCGCTTCGAGGCATAATCGACGGTTGCCGCGCGCCGGCCGGCGCGCCCGAATCAGGACCGACCATGAATGCTTCCGCACCCGCCGCATCCCTGCATGCCGACGATCTCGACTGGCACTGGAAATTCTTCGACGCGCTGACGGCGCGCGAAGTCTATTCGATCCTCGACGCGCGCAGCGCCGTGTTCGTCGTCGAGCAGAACTGCGTCTATCGCGACATCGACGGTGCGGACCAGGCTGCGTGGCACCTGGCCGCATACGATCCCGCGGGCCGTCTCGCCGGTTACCTGCGCGTGCTGCTGCCGGATGCGCAGCACCCTGACGTGCGCATCGGCCGCGTGCTGACGACCGCCGCGTTTCGCGGCGCCGGCCTCGGTAACGCGCTGCTCTCTCGCGCGATCGGGCACATCCGCGCGCAGTGGCCGGATGCGCAGGTGAGCCTGCATGCGCAGGCGCACCTGCAGCGCTTCTACGGGGCATTCGGCTTCACGCCGAGTTCGGACGTGCACGACGAGGACGGCATCCCGCACGTGTGGATGACCAGCGCGCGCGGCTGACGCGCGGCGCGCCGTCAGTGGGCGGCGCGCGTCACCGGCGGGCGTGCCGCGTGCAGGGCGGCAGCCCGCTCTTCGATCAAGCGGCCGCGCGCGGACAACCGCAACCAGTGCCGCAGCGCGATCAGCGCGCCGATCACGCTCATCATCGAACCCGGAATCCACAGCAGCAGGCCGCCGATCTGCTGGTCGCGCAGCGGGCTGAGCCACGTGAACGCGCGTCCGCAGATCGAGTAGATCGGATACAGCTCGTGCGGCGTGAAGAAGATCAGCGCGCCGAGCGCGATCTGCGGCGGAATCGCCGCGACGACGATCAGGATCCGGCGGCCCGGCGACAGCCGCGCGGGCGGCGCGGGACGCGGATCGACGACGAGCCACCAGAACAGCAGCCCGTCGATCACCATGCTCCAGTTCATCACGCGATACAGGCGCCAGTCGAGCATCGCGACGAAGTGGATCGGCGACAGCAGCCAGAAATAGATCAGCCCGACGAACAGCACGACCGCGACGACCGGATGGAACACCACGTCGAGCGTCGCGCGCACGGGTGCCCACGCGAGCGCGGGGCGCACGAAGCGCTGCCGCCAGCGAAACGGAATGCCCGCGCGGATCGCGGCGCCCGGGTAGGCCAGTGCGATGAAGAACGGCCCGAGGTGATGCAGCACCAGGTGCTGTGCGCGGTGCAGGAAGAATTCGTGCTCGAAGAAGTAGTCGAGCCGCGTATGCAGCGCGATGTAGAGCGCCGTCAGCCCGAGCCAGAACGAGAACTGCCGCAGCGGCGACACCTTCGCCTTCTTCACGCCGCGCGCGAACAGCACGGCGGCCGTCAGCACCGCGATGACCACGGTCGGCGACGGTTCCCACGGATCGAGCCAGTACAGGACGTTCATCGCGCGCGCATCACTTCGCCTGGGCCGGCGACTTCACGGCGAACGGCGTGTCGACCGTTTCGCCGTCGGAGAAATTCAGGCGCAGGCGCACGGTGTCGCCGGGCTTGATCGCGTGCTTCGGTTCCTCGAGCATGAAGTGATAGCTGCCCGGCGCGATGTCGACCTTGCCGCGCGCGGGGATCGTCAGCTTGTCGACCATTTCCATCTTCTGCGTCGAGCCGTTCGACACGGTCTGGTGCAGCATCGCCATCCCGTAGTCGGGGCTGTCGACGTCGACCAGATCGACCGGCTTGTCGCCCGTGTTGACGAGCGTCACGTAGCCGCCCGCGGGCAGCCGGTTCGGCAGCCAGCGCACCCATGCATTCTGCGCGGTGATCGCGCCCGCGGCACAGGCTTGCGCAGCGGTGCACAGCGCGGCGAGGAGGGCGAGCGTCTTGAGGGTCGTCTTCATGTCGGAGATGTCGGAGTTCGGAATTCAGGAGGAGGTGGAGGCAGTGTCGATGATCCGGCGTACATCGGCGGCGATCGCGTCGGGCGAATCGCGGTCGGTCGCGAGCAGGCGCGCGCGGCCGTTCGCGTCGAAGATGTACACGGCCGAGCTGTGCGTGACTTCGTAGCCGCCGGACGGGTCGCGTTTTTCCATCTGGTACGCCACCCGATAGCGTTTCGCGAGCGATTCGATCTGGCCGTCGGTGCCGGTCAGGCCGCGCGCGTGCGCGGCATCGAACGCGGCGACGTACGACTGCATCGCCTGCGGCGTGTCGCGCGCGGGATCGACCGAGACGAACAGGATGCGCACGCCGTTCGCCTGCGGGCCGAGCTTCGCGAGCACTTCCATCAGCCGCGCCATCGTTTCGGGGCAGACGTCGGGACAGTGCGTGTAGCCGAAGTAGACGAGCGCGATGCGGCCGCGAAACGCGTTCGCGTCGACCGTGCGGCCGTCGCCGCCGGTGAGCGTGAACGACAGGTCGGGCAGGTGGCCCGTGACGTTGGTCAGGCGCCAGCCCGGCTCGTCGTGCGTGCAGGCCGCGAGCGCGACGGCGGCGGTCAGCGCCGCGGCCGCGCGGACGAGGCGGGTCAGGCTGAGGAAGCGCCAGTGCGGCGCGGGACGGGCAGACGACATCCTGGGGCTCGATCGGACGGAACGGTCGTCGGCCGGCGCGGCGCCATGCGTCGCGCGGCCGGCGGTTGCCGACTGTAGCGCAATTCCCGCGCCCGCGTCCTTTCGAAACCCGTACGGCACGGGCGAGCGGGGCAATATGTCGCAGTTGACGCGGACGGCGGCGCGAGGCAAGCCCCGCACCGGTTTCGCCCATCTCGGTACGCAGGCGCGGTAAGATGCGCACAATTCCATTCTCGCAGCGGCGGCCCCCGCGTTGGCAGGCCGCTCTCAGACCATCGAATCGATGCAATCCGTTCCGGCTTCCCTGTCCCTGACCGATACCGCGTTCTTTTTCGACTTCGACGGCACGCTCGTCGAGCTGGCGCCGACGCCCGACAGCATTCACGTGCCGGCGTCGCTGCTGACGCTGCTCGATGAACTGCGGCGCCGTTCGCACGGTGCAGTCGCCATCGTGTCGGGTCGCGGCATCGACAACCTCGACACGTTCCTGAACATGCCGGACCTGCCGATCGCCGGCCTGCACGGCGCCGAGCGGCGCGACGCGAACGGCGACACGCAGCGCATCGGCTTCAACGACGAACGGCTGCTGCGCATCGAGCGCGAGCTCGCGGCCGTCGTCGACCGTCATCCGGGCATGCTGCTCGAAATCAAGGGGGCGGCCGTCGCGCTGCACTACCGCAACGCGCCCGAGCGTGAGCCGGCCGCGCGCGCGGCGGCCGAGCGCCTCGTCGCCGAATATGCGGATGCGTACGTGCTGCAGCCCGGCAAGATGGTGTTCGAGATCAAGCCGAAGGGTGTCGACAAGGGGCGCGCGCTGGCCGCGTTCCTCGACGAGCCGCCGTTCGCAGGCCGCGTGCCGCTGTTCGCGGGCGACGACCTGACCGACGAGAAGGGATTCGCGGTGGTCAACGCGCGCGGCGGCCTGTCGATCAAGGTCGGCGCGGGCGAGACGTCGGCCCGCACGCGGCTCGACTCGGTCGACGCGCTGCACGCGCAGATCGCCCGCTGGCTTGGCGCGGAGCTGCAGGGCGCATGAGTCGACTCATCATCGTTTCGAACCGCGTCGCCCCGATTTCGGAAGGCGAGCCGGCGGCGGGCGGTCTCGCGATCGGCGTCTACGATGCGCTGAAGGAGACGGGCGGCATGTGGTTCGGCTGGAGCGGCGAGGTGGTCGCGTCCGGTGCGCCGCAGATCCGCATCGAGGAGCGCGGCCCCGTGACGTTCGCGACCGTCGGGCTGTCGCGCCGCGATTACGACCAGTATTACCGCGGTTTCTCGAACGCGACGCTGTGGCCCGCGTTCCATTACCGCGCGGACCTGATCCAGTACGACCGCCACGAGTTCGACGGCTACGGCCGAGTGAACGTCTGGCTCGCGCAGCAGCTCGTGCCGCTGCTGCGGGACGACGACGTGATCTGGGTGCACGACTATCACTTGATCCCGTTCGCGCGTGCGCTGCGTGCGGCCGGCGTGAAGAACCGCATCGGCTTTTTCCTGCACATTCCGTTTCCGGCCGCGCAGGTGCTCGTCAACGTGCCGCCGCATCGCGAGCTCGTCGAGTCGCTGTGCGCGTTCGATCTGCTCGGCTTCCAGACCGAGCCGGACCTGCGCGCGTTCTGCGACTACATCGAGTTCGAGGCCGGCGGCGAAGTGGCGCGCGAAGGGCACACGGTGCGCGTGAGCGCGTTCGGCAACACGCTGCGCGCGGCCGCCTATCCGATCGGCGTGTATCCGGACGAGATCGCGTCGCTCGCGCAGGCGGGCGAGCACGGCAAGGCCGCGCGCATGGCCACGTCGCTGCGCGGGCGCCAACTGATCATGAGCGTCGACCGGCTCGATTATTCGAAGGGGCTCGTCGAGCGGTTCCGCGCGTTCGAGAAGCTGCTGGAGCACCAGACCTCGATCCGCAACCGCGTGTCGTTCCTGCAGATCGCACCGTCGACGCGCGCCGATCTGCGCGCGTACCAGGACATCCGCCTGCAGCTCGAAGCGGAGTCGGGGCGCATCAACGGCCGCTATGCGGAGCTCGACTGGGCGCCGATCCTCTACATTCACCGCCAGTACGATCGGCAGGTGCTGGCCGCACTGTATCGCCTCGCCCGCGTGGGCTTCGTGACGCCGCTGCGCGACGGGATGAACCTGGTCGCGAAGGAGTACGTGTCCGCGCAGAATCCGGACGATCCGGGCGTGCTGGTGTTGTCGCGCTTCGCGGGCGCCGCGCGCGAGCTGACGGGCGCGTTGATCGTCAATCCGATCGACATCGACGGGATGGCCGATGCGCTGTCGCAGGCGCTGACGATGCCGCTCGCGGAGCGGCGCGCGCGTTATGCGGACATGATCGCGCAGCTGCGCGAAAACAACGTGTCGGTGTGGCGCGACAACTTCCTGCGCGACCTGCAGCGCGCGTAATCCGCGTGCAGCGCGGCGACGGTCGCGCTGCGCCATGAAAAAACCGCCGTGCTTCGCGCACGGCGGTTTTTTTATCGGCTGCCAGGACGGGATGCTGCCTGGGCGGCGTCAGGCCACGCGTTCGCCGGTCGGCGCGGTGCCGTCGGGGGCGTGATGGCGGCCGTGCTGCTTTGCGAGCAGGTCGCGGTACAGGCCCGGACGATTGCGCAGCACGTCGGGGCTGCCGTCGTCGATCACCTTGCCGTTGCTCATCACGATGATCCGGTCGAAGTTGCGCAGCGTCGACAGCCGGTGCGCGATCGCGATCACCGTGCGGCCGACCATCAGGCGGTCGAGCGCACTCTGGATCGCTTCCTCGGATGCGCTGTCGAGTGCGGACGTCGCTTCGTCGAGCAGCAGGATCGGCGCGTCCTTCAGGATCGCGCGCGCGATCGCGATGCGCTGGCGCTGGCCGCCCGACAGTTTCACGCCGCGGTCGCCGACGATCGTGTCATAGCCTTCCGGCATCGCCTCGATGAACTCCGAGCAGCGGGCGTCGCGCGCGGCGGCGAGCACTTCCTCGCGGGTCGCCTCGGGGCGGCCGTACGCGATGTTGTCGTAGATGGTCCGGTGCAGCAGCGAGATGTCCTGCGGCACGAGCGCGATCGCATGGCGCAGGCTGTCCTGCGTGATCGCCTTCACGTCCTGGCCGTCGACCATCACGGCGCCGTCCTGCGTGTCGTAGAAGCGCTGCAGCAGCGCGAGCACGGTCGACTTGCCGGCGCCCGACTTGCCGATCAGGCCGACGCGCTGGCCCGGTTCGATATGGAGATCGAAGTGGTCGAGGATTGCGCGGCGATGCGGATACGCGAACGTCACGCGTTCGAAATCGACGCGGCCGCCCTTGGCCGACAGCGGCTGCGCGTCGGAGCGGTCCGGCATCCCGTGCGGCTCGAGCAGCGTCTTCACGGCTTCGGACAGGCGTGCAACGTGCTGCGTGACGTCGACGAGCGCGACGGCGAGGTCGCGGGTGCCGTGCAGGATCGTGAAGCCGAGCGAGCTGACGAGCACGATGTCGCCCGAGGTCGCGCGGCCCTGGTCCCACAGCCACAGCGCCCAGCCGAGCAGGCCGGCGGACAGCATCGCGGTGATCACCGCGTGCAGCAGGCGCAGCTTCTCGAGGTAGAACAGGCTTTGCTGGCGCGCGTCCATCTCGGCCTTCACCGTCGCGCCGAAGCGCTTCTGTTCGCGCAGCGTCATCCCGAATGCGCGCACGAGGCCCATGTTGCCGATCACGTCGACGAGCTCGCCGTCGACCGCGGCGGCCTTCGACGCGAACGCGTGATGGCGCGCGGAGCCGCGCCCGGCGAGCTTGAACAGCACGACGGAGAGCACGGCCGAACAGCCGAGCAGGCCGGCGGCCATCAGCGGGTTCACGACGATGATCATCAGGATCGCGCCCATCACCGCGATGCACGGCGGCAGCACGTTCCACGCCATCGTGTTCTCCGACGTATAGACGGCGTTCGACGTGGCGGTGATGCGGCTCGCGAGCGTGCCCGGCTGCTTTTCCGAGTAGTAGGTCGGCGAATGGCCGATCAGGTACTGGAACAGGTCGCGCCGCAGGTCGCCGGTGACCGCGACGAACGTGTGCGCGGCGGCCCAGCCGCCGACGCGCCACAGCAGGTTGTCGGCCGCGATCAGGCCGACGAGCAGCGCGAACGCGCTCCACAGCGGGCCCGGATGATGGCGCCCGGTCGCGAGCACGTCGATCAGGTGCTTGATCGCGTATTGCGAGCCGAGCGCGCAGCCGACGGCGGCCAGCACGCTGCAGAGCACGACCAGGTGCGCGACCGGATGCAGGCGGATGTAGCGGAACAGGAACGCGATCGGCCGATGCGCGTAGCTCGACAGCTTCGCGTTGTGGGCGTTGCGCTGGGCAGGGGTGAGAGATTCCAAAATATGCGTGCGGTGATTCGGTGGTTGAGCGGATCGTCAGGATCGCAGCCCACGGCCGCCCGGACTGAATAATCCGGCATTGTAAACAAGGCCGTGCATTGCGCAGCGCGAATCTTGCCTTGGTCAGGGGCGCGCGATCAATTTTGAGATAAAATCCGGCATCCGTCCTGCCGCGTGCACCGGAATCACGATGCCGGCCGTGGCGGATGACTCGGAACGCCAAAAAGAGCCTTCCACTCTAGAACGGACACCCAAGTCCGCGGGTTGCAAAGTGTTGCGCCTTTGTAACAAAGCAAAGAGTTTGAAATGTTGTGCGCCGTATCGGGATTAACCCTAGATAATCGGCTCCGGGTTCGATTCCAGGTTTTTACGAACCCCTGTCAACGGGTCTTCGTTTCAAACGTTCTATGCCTGTCGCGTCGCCGACGCTCCTTGAGCAGCGCGGGTTCGACGCCCCCGGCAGGCTGATTCGTCCGATTTTTCGGATGAAATGCATCCAGCCCGGACCGCCGGCAGGTTGCCGACCCATACCTGGTTTTTAGCCGATTTTTTAGGAGTTACGCATGCGAATCGCCCAAATCGCTCCGTTGCACGAAGCGGTGCCCCCGAAACTGTACGGTGGTACCGAGCGAGTGGTGTCCTACCTCACCGAAGCACTTGTCGAGATGGGGCATGACGTCACGCTCTTCGCGAGCGGCGATTCGCAAACGTCGGCGAAGCTCGAAGCGTGCTGGCCGCAGGCACTGCGCCTCGACCCGACGATCCGCGACGTGATGGCTCCGCATATGCTGCTCCTCGAGCAGGTGCGCCGCCGCGCGGAAGAGTTCGACGTCCTGCACTGCCACATCGACTACTACCCGTTCTCGCTGTTCTCGCGCCAGCCGGTCCCGCATCTGACGACGATGCACGGCCGTCTCGACCTGCCGGAACTGCAGCCGATCTTCAATGCGTTCAGCGACGTGCCGGTCGTGTCGATCTCCGATAACCAGCGTATCCCGCTGCCGCAGGCGAACTGGCTGTCGACCGTGTACCACGGCCTGCCGGAAAACCTGCTGACGCCGATCCCGAACGTGAAGCCGAGCTACCTCGCGTTCCTCGGCCGCATCTCGCCGGAAAAGCGCGTCGACACCGCGATCCGCATCGCCGAGCAGGCCGGCCTGCCGATCAAGATCGCCGCGAAGCTCGACAAGGCTGACCGCGCGTACTACGAAGAGAAGATCAAGCCGCTGTTCGCGCTGCCGCACGTCGAGTACATCGGCGAAATCAGCGAGTCGGAAAAGACCGAATTCCTGGGCAATGCGCACGCGCTGCTGTTCCCGATCGACTGGCCGGAGCCCTTCGGCCTGGTGATGATCGAGGCGATGGCGTGCGGCACGCCGGTGATCGCGTTCAAGCGCGGCTCGGTGCCGGAAGTGATCGAGAACGGCGTGTCGGGCTTCGTCGTCGAAGACGAACTGTCGGCCGTCGCGGCGCTCAAGCGCCTCGATACGCTGCCGCGCGAGAAGGTGCGCGCCGCGTTCGAAGCCCGTTTCTCGTCGAAGGTGATGGCGCAGAACTATGTGAAGGGCTACGAGGAACTGCTGCGCCAGAAGCGCCGCACCGTCCTGCGCGAAGTCAACGCAGGCTGATGCCGGGCCGCCGGCCGCACCGCGGCTGAGGCCCCGTCATCGACGCCCCGTCCGGGTCTCCGGCGGGGCGTTGTCACATCTGCGGCGCGGATCTGTTGTATTCTCGCCGCGCCCGGCGCCACGAACGGCCGCGGAAGCGGTCCGGCACGCCATCCGGCCGTCTGTCCAGACGGTAATGTCCCTATAATGGCCGTGCCGTGAAATCCGGCCCCGCACGAACATCGAGAGGAGAGCAGTCTTGGCGAGAACGAAAACCACGCGCGCAGCACCGGCCCCCGGCGCCGGCGTGATCTTCGCGTTGCGCGCGATCGGTCTCGTGCTGCTCGCGCGCTGGCTGTTCTCGATGTCCCAGATGGGCTATCGCGCGTCGCTGTCGGCGATGGTGTCGTCGCCCTGGGCGTTCGTCTATCTCGTCCTGATCTTCCTGCTGCTCGCGCTGCCGGGCGCCGTCGCGCGCGCCGAGCGGCCGTTCCATCCGCTGCCGCAGTGGCTGCGCCAGGCGCTGCGGGTCTTCGCGCTGATCGGTTTCCTGTTCGCCGTGTGGTCGATCGGCGCATTCGCGTGGGCGGCCGGCTGGCGCCGCGCGCTGCACGCGGTGACGGCGACCAACGGCTGGCTCGTCGCCGCGCCGGCGCTGTATGCGGCGATCGTCTGGATGTGCCGCCCGCGGCCGCTGTGGCGCACCAACGTGGCCGCGCGCCGCTTCGCGGTCGGCCGCTACGCGATCTCGCTCGACACGCTCACGCGTACCGCGATCGTCTGGATGGAGAGCCGCAAGGTCGGTCAGTACGACGCGCGCGAACTGTCGGTGCGCTGGCCCGGCCGGGTCGCGCCCGCCGCGGGCGAGCAGGGTGCGCAGCCGGCCGCCGTGCCGCCGCGTCGCGGCAGCCTGTTCCGGCGGCCGAAGGTGGAGCTGCTGTGGGATTCGCCGGCGGCCGTCGGCCATAACCGGCAGATCGTGATGCGCGCGCCGCTCGCGACCGAGGGCGACCGCGTCGCGGTGCTCGCGCTCGACGCGGCGCTCAAACAGATCGTCTGACAAGGCCTGCGCGGCGCGCGGGCGACAAGGAGGCGCAATGATCGTCCGCTGGTTGCTGGCAGCCGTTCACCTGATGGCATTCGGCGTCGCGTTCGCCGCGATCGCGGGACGCAACCGTGCGCTGCGCCGGGTCATCGCGTCGGCGCAGGCCGCCGACCTGCCCGGCGTGTTCAAGGCCGACGCGGCTTGGGGATTGTCCGCGCTGGTACTGATCGCGACCGGGCTCACGCGCGCATTCGGCGGCTTCGAGAAGGGCTCGGCGTACTACCTTCATGAGCCGCTCTTTCACCTCAAGATGACCGCGCTCGTGCTGATCCTCCTGCTCGAGATCGTGCCGATGCTCGGGCTGATCCGCTGGCGCATCGCCGCGCGGCAGCAGCAGATGCCCGATCTGGGCCGCGCACGGACCTATGTGCGGATCGGCCACTGGCAGGCCGTGCTCGTGATGGTGATCGTGCTCGCCGCGTCGGGGATGGCGCGGGGGATTGGGGCGGCCGGCTAGGTCTGGCCGACTAGGCCCGGCCGGCCGCGCATGCCGACCGGGCGGACCCGCCGCCCGTTTCGTCCCGCGCTCAGCGCACGAGGCAGGGGCGCTTGTTGTTGAACGTCCACCCCGGAATCAGATACTGCATCGCGGCCGCGTCGTCGCGCGCGCCGAGCCCGTGCTGCTTGTACAGTTCGTGCGCGACCGCGACCGCCTCCATGTCGATGTCGATGCCGAGGCCCGGACGCTTCGGCACTTCCACGAGCCCGTTCTCGATCTTCAGCGGCTCGCGCGTCAGCCGTTCGCCGTCCTGCCAGATCCAGTGCGTGTCGATCGCGGTGACATGGCCGGGCGCGGCGGCCGCGACGTGCGTGAACATCGCGAGCGATACGTCGAAGTGGTTGTTCGAATGCGAGCCCCACGTGAGGCCCCAGTCGCGGCACATCTGCGCGACGCGCACCGAGCCCTGCATCGTCCAGAAGTGCGGATCGGCGAGCGGGATGTCGACCGCCTGCAACTGCACCGCGTGGCCCATCTGGCGCCAGTCGGTCGCGATCATGTTGGTGGCCGTCGGCAGCCCGGTCGAGCGGCGGAATTCGGCCATCACCTCGCGGCCCGAATAACCGTTCTCCGCGCCGCACGGATCTTCCGCATACGCGAGCACGTGATGCAGGTCGCGGCACAGCCGCACGGCCTCGTCGAGCGACCATGCGCCGTTCGGATCGAGCGTCACGCGCGCTTCGGGGAAGCGCTCGGCAAGCGCCGTCACGGCGTCGACCTCGCGCGCGCCTTCGAACACGCCGCCCTTCAGCTTGAAGTCGTTGAACCCGTAGCGCGCATGCGCGGCTTCGGCGAGGCGCACGACCGCCTCGGGCGTCAGCGCGGCTTCGTCGCGCACGCGGGTCCAGTCGTCCGTCGCGCAGCGGCCGTCGCGATAGGGCAGCGCAGTTTGCGTGCGATCGCCGATGTAGAACAGATAGCCGAGCATCTCGACGCGCTCGCGCTGCTGCCCTTCGCCGAGGAGGGCAGCCACGGGCACGCCGAGATGCTGGCCGAGCAGGTCGAGCAGCGCGGCTTCGAGCGCGGTGACCGCGTGGATCGTGGTGCGCAGGTCGAAGGTCTGCAGGCCGCGGCCGCTCGCATCGCGGTCGGCGAAGGTGCACCGCACGTCGTTGAGCACCGCATGGTAGTTGCCGACCGGCTGACCGACGACGAGCGCGCGCGCGTCCTCCAGCGTGCGGCGGATGCTTTCGCCGCCCGGCACCTCGCCGACGCCGGTCCGGCCCGCGCTGTCCTTCAGGATCACGAGGTTGCGGGTGAAGAACGGGCCGTGCGCGCCGCTCAGGTTGAGCAGCATGCTGTCGTGGCCGGCGACCGGAATGGCTTGCAGGTCGACGATGCGCGGCGTGTCATGGGAAGGCGAGGCAGTGACGGCGTTCATGGCGGCGGTGGCAAAAGAGTGGGCAATGCCGTGCGGCAAAATCTTTGCTGCGCGCGGCGGGAGGTGCGATCATTCGACAACCGACGTGCGCGGTGCGCAAGCCCCGCATGTCGACAGCAACCCGAAAGGATGGGGGCGACCCGCTCGATGCCGGTGTCGCGACAGGCCGGAGCACGCGCGCAAGCGCGCTTCGATCGGTCCCGAAACCGGGCGCCGGCAGCCGCGCAGAAGCGCGAATGCCGGCCGATCGCGAACCACGGGACCGGGCAGTGCTGGAGCGCCAGCCTCGGTCGACAGGAGATCCGTGTCGCGATCATCAGTCGTCGGATGACTTGTGACGCAGTATAATGAATCATCGGCGTTCGCTCAAACCCCGCGTAAACCCTCGGCTCACATTACGATCATTCAAAAAGGAACCGGCCTCATGTCCGTGCCCACGCTTCCCGCAGCGCCGCGCCGTCGCGCACGCAGCCTCGCACAAGATGTCGTCGACGCGCTGACCGCGCAGATCGAAAACGGCACGCTGCGTCCCGGCGACAAGCTGCCGACCGAAACCGAAGTCATGGCGGCGCAGGGCGTCAGCCGCACGGTCGTGCGCGAAGCGATCTCGCGGATGCAGGCGAGCGGCCTCGTCGAGACGCGCCACGGCATCGGCAGCTTCGTGCTCGAGCCGGCGCGCCGGCAGACGCTCGGCATCGATCCCGCGACCATCACGACGCTGCGCGACGTGCTGGCGGTGCTCGAGCTGCGCATCAGCCTCGAAAGCGAATGCGCGAGCCTCGCCGCGCAGCGCGCGAACGATACCGACCTCGCCGCGTTGCGGCGCGCGCTCGACGCGATTGCGTCGGGGGCGGGCGGCGGCCGTGACACGGCACCACTCGATTTCCAGTTCCACCTGCAGATCGCGCAGTCCACCGGCAACCGCTATTTCGTCGACATCATGACGCAGCTCGGCGCGTCGATCATTCCGCGCACGCGCGTGAATTCGGCGCGCTTCGCCGGCGACGACCTCGAGCGCTATGTCGGCCGGCTCAATCACGAGCATGAAGACATTTACGAGGCGATCGCGCGTCACGACCCGGAAGCCGCGCGCGCCGCGATGCGCACGCACCTGACCAACAGCCGCGAGCGGCTGCGCCGTGCGCACGAAGCGGCCGAGGCGGAACGCGACACGCAGGCCAGCTGACGCGTGGCCGCTGACACGGCCTGCGCGGTGGCGCAGGTCATGACGAATATCGCCATAACATCAGTCATCGTATGAGATCGGTGCGATTGCGCCGATCGTTTTAGTGCCGGCGGCAGATCGTCCGGTCACCTGCATCGTGCGAGGGGCGGCGGGGCAGCGTTCCCGCCGCCGCCCGCGCCCCGGGGCGGCCCGGCTACCCGGACCGCCGGTCCTGCCCGATCAGCCCCCCTTCGTCACGATGGTCTTCCACGCGCCGCTCTTCACCTGGTACAGCGTCGACATCCCGCTCTTCAGCGAGCCGTCGTTCGCGAACGAGATGCGGCCGGTGACGCCTTCGAAGTCGACCTTCTTCAGCGCCGGGCGATAGACCTTCGGGTCGGTCGAGTTGGCCGCCTGCATCGCCTTGATCGCCGCCCACGCCGCGTCGTAGCCGAACTGCGCGTACGACAGCACGTCGACGCCGAAGCGCTTCTTGAAGCGCTGCTCGAAATCCTTGCCCTGCGGCAGCTCGTCGAGCGGCCGCCCGTATTCCCACGCCATCGCGCCTTCCGCGGCCGGGCCGGCGATCTTGATGAACTCGTTGTCCTTCACACCGCCGCCGCCGACGAACTGCGCGTTCAGCCCGAGCTGGCGCATCTGCTTGATGAAGTTCGCGGCGAGCGAGTCGAGACCGCCGAAGAAGATCAGGTCGGGGTTCTTGCCCTTCAGGCTCGTGATCTGCGCGCGGAAGTCGACCGCCTGGTTGCTGGTGAACTCGCGGCCGATGATGTTGCCGCCGGCCGCCTTCACGGCCTTCTCGAACTCGTCGGCCTCACCCTGGCCGAACGCGGTGCGGTCGTCGATGATCGCGATGCGCTTCGCCTTGGTCACGTCGACCGCGTACTTGCCCGCGTTGCCGGCGTTCTGGCCGTCGGTCGCGATCACCATGAACATGTTCGCGAGCCCGCGCGACGTGAGCGTCGGGTTGGTCGCGGCCGGGTCGATCACCGGAATGCCGGCCTTGTCGTAGACCACCGACGCCGGAATCGTCGTGCCCGAGTTGAAGTGGCCGACCACCACCGACACGTTCTGGTCGACGAGCGCCTGCGCGGCCTGCACGCCGATGCGCGGGTCGGCCTGGTCGTCCTGCACGACCAGGTCGAAATGCACGGGCTTGCCGGCGATCTGCACCTTCTGCGCGGCGGCGTCGTCGAGCGCGAGCTGCACGCCGTTCTGGAGATCCTTGCCGTAGCCGGCGTTCACGCCGGTGAGCGGCGCGGCAAAGCCGACCTTCACGTCGGACGCGTCGGCGGCCTGGGCGGCGTGTTGCGAGAGAAGGGCTACCGCGGATACGACCGATACCGACAACAGGGAATGACGGAATGTCATGTTCGTTCCTCTTGTTCTAACACCAGCGGGTGGGTACCGCACGCAGCCGGCGGGCCGGGCGCGTGCGACGGGCGGGCGGTTCGACCGCTTCTCGGAATCGGACGTGGAGGTCGGCTTGCTGATGCTTCCCGGAAAGGACCTCCCGTCAGGCTCTGCGAGGAGCCCCGATCGTCTCGATATATAGGTCGCCGATATGCGCGGGTCTTGGCAATTTGCCGCGCATTCGATGCGGATTTGCGCACAGCTTCCGCGCGAGCGCGGGCGGCTGGTATCGGGAGTTTCCCGTCACGAATGAACGGGAGGCGGGTGCGGGCGGGCGGCGCAACCCCCAGAGGGGGCCGCGCCGCGTTCGCCGTCGTCAGTCGGACAGGGCGTCCGACGCGGCTTCGGCGTCGTCATGCGACGCGTTCGTGCGGATCGCCGGGTCGCTCGTGCTCGGGCGGCCGGTCTCCACGTGGCCCGCGAAACGGCGCAGGAAGCCGAGCGGGCGGCCGTCGCTGACGGTCAGGTCGTACCAGCCGTGGCTGCCGCGCAGATCCCAGTAGTCGTCGACGTGCATACCCGGCTTGAGGTCGAACTCGCGCGCATGGCCGTGGCCGTAGGCGCTCGTCACCCTGAGCCGCACGGCCTGGTGGCCGCGGTTCATCAGGCGCAGCGTGATGTTGCCGTTCGCGACGTCGTAGCCGTAGATCACCTCGGGGTTGATGCTCGCGGGGCCGACCGCCATCGCCGCGGGACTGCGGAAGTGGCAGTAGAAGCCGTTCGGGCCGTACACGTCGAGGTCGTACAGGCCGAGCGACGGCGCCGGGCTCCACAGGTCGGAGAGCCGCTTGCCGGCGTCGACCGTGTAGGTCCACGGGCCGTCGACACGATTGCGCGCCTGGACCTGGAACGCCGCGCCCGCGGTGCCGGTGTTCGCGAAGGTCAGCCGGAACTGGCCGCTCGCATTGTCGATCCGGCCGTGCACGAACAGTTCGTACGGCAGCGCGCGCGCCGGACGCAGGCCTGCCTCCTGCTTCGGCAGATGCTGGACGACCGGCGGCACCGGGATGTAGTCGGGGTGACGGTTGCGGTCGGGCGGCGCGTAGCCGCTCGTGTCCGGGAGCTGCGGCCAGCTTGCGTCGGGCGTCGCGAAGTCGAACGCGGACGTCAGGTTGCCGCACACCGTGCGGCGCCACGGCGACACGTTCGCCGCGGTGACCGCGTACTGCGCGCCGAAGCGTGCTTCGATGAATTGCAGCAGCGACGTGTGATCGAAGGTCTGCGAGCAGACCCAGCCGCCCTTGGTCCACGGCGACACCACCAGCATCGGCACGCGCGGCCCGAGCCCGTACGGGCCGGCCATGTGCGACGCGTCGCCGGCGAATGCCTCGTTGGTCGTCGCGACCGTCGACAGCCCGTTCTCGCGCGACTGCGGTGCGAACGGCGGCGGCACGTGGTCGAAGAAGCCGTCGTTCTCGTCGTAGGTGATGAAGAGCGCGGTCTTGCTCCACACGTCCGGATTCGATACGAGCACCTTCAGCACCTGCTCGATGTACCACGCGCCGTAGTTCGCCGGCCAGTT
Source organism: Burkholderia sp. Bp8994 (assembly GCF_003853805.1). Classification (NCBI taxonomy): domain Bacteria; kingdom Pseudomonadati; phylum Pseudomonadota; class Betaproteobacteria; order Burkholderiales; family Burkholderiaceae; genus Burkholderia; species Burkholderia sp. Bp8994. Next base: position 63,528 of record NZ_QTQH01000017.1, on the reverse strand, counting down.
CGGGTGCTCCGAGTACGCTTCCGGCGCGCAGATCCACGACACCTGCGGCAGCGTGCCGTTCTTCACATCCTGCTGCAGCACGTCGAACAGCGTGCCGCCGGCGCTGATGTTGGTGCCGGTGCGCGCCTTGTCGTACAGCGGCGTGCCGGGCAGCGCGCTGCGGTACTGGTTGAAGTAGAGCAGCGCGTTGTCGCCGTAGTTGCCGATGTACGGGTTCTGCGTCCAGCCCCACGAGCCGTTCGCGTCGAGCCCCGTGCCGACGTCCTGGTAGATCTTCCACGACACGCCGGCCTGCTCGAGCACTTCCGGATAGGTCGTCCAGCCGTAGCCCTTTTCCTCGTTGCCGAGCACCGGGCCGCCGCCCGTGCCGTCATTGCCGACGTAGCCGGTCCACATGTAGTAGCGGTTCGGGTCGGTCGAGCTCGGGATCGCGCAGTGGTACGCGTCGCAGATCGTGAACGCGTCGGCGAGCTGGTAGTGGAACGGGATGTCGTCGCGCTTCAGGTACGCCATCGTCGTGGTGCCCTTGTTCGGCACCCACTGGTCGTAGCGGCCCTTGTTCCATGCGGCGTGCATGTCCTGCCAGCCGTGCGGCAAGTCCTGCAGGAACTGCAGGCCGAGCTTGTCGGCGCCCGGGTGGAACGGCAGCAGCTCGGCCGGGCCGACCGGCTGATGGAACACCGACTTGCCGCTCGCGAGGCGCAGCGGGCGCGGGTCGCCGAATCCGCGGACACCACGCATCGTGCCGAAGTAATGGTCGAACGAACGGTTCTCCTGCATCAGGATCACGATGTGTTCGATATCGCGGATCGTGCCGGTACGGCGGTTCGCGGGGATGGCGAGCGCATCGCGGATCACGGGCGGGAACAGGTTCAGTGCGGCTGCGCCGGCGGTGCCGGCGGCGACGCGCAGGAAGTCACGACGGTTCGATCGGGTCATGGTCGTTATCGTGCGTTAAAGGGGGGAGCCGGTTGGCGGGACATGCGGAAAATGGACGCGCCCCGTGGCGCAGGATGCGGCTGCGCCGGGTCGTGCCGCCGCGAGCATAGCGAGAAATCGGTGTCATTCATGTGAAGTCCGGAAACGTTTGCAGGCGCGGCGTTGAACGGACAACGGCCGACGGTCGCGGTGCAACGGGCAGCGGGGACGCGGATAGCGGGAAAGCGGGAAAGCGGGAAAGCGGGAAAGCGGGAAAGCGGGAAAGCGGGACAGCGGGACAGCGGACAGCAGGACAGCAGGACAGCAGGACAGCAGGACAGCAGGCAGCAGATGGCGCTTGACGCGCGCCGGCGATGCGGATGCAGCGGCGTCAGGCGTCCGTCACCCACGCGCCGAACCATTCGCTCGGGCGCGCGATTTCGTCCTGCGCGGCGACGAGTTCGAGCTCGTAGCGGCGTGCGTCGTAGGTTGCCTTCACGACCGCGTGCACCGCCGCGAGCGTGTGCTCGAACGCGGCGCGCACCGAGTCGCCGCGCAACCGGCGCGCGACGAAAATGGCGCTGGTGAGGTCGCCGACACCGACCGGATGGCGCGGAAACGCATACAGCGGGCGCTGGCCGATCCACGCTTCGGTCTCGGTGACGGCGAGCATGTTGAAGCGGTCGGCCGGGCTGCTGCGGTCGTGCAGGTGCTTGACGAGGATGATTTTCGGCCCGCGGCGGATCAGCGCGCGGCACGCGTCGACGGCTTCGGCGACGGTCTCGATGCGCCGCCCGGCGAGCTTCTGGAGCTCGGTGTGGTTCGGCGACATGCCGTCCGCGAGCGCCGGCATCTCCGCGACGATGAATTCCTCGACGCCGGGTTCGGGGCGGATGCCGCCCGTCTGGCCCATCGCCGGATCGCAGAAGTACCACGCGTTCGGGTTCATCGCCTTCACCGAGCGCACGATCTCGACCGTCGCGCGCGCCTGCGCCGGCGAGCCGAGGAAGCCGGACAGTACCGCGTCGCAGCGCTTGAGCGCGCCGATCGCGGCGACGCCGTCGACCAGCTGCTCCATCTTCGCGGCGTCGATCGCGCTACCGGCCCAGTGGCCGTACTGCATGTGATTCGACAGCTGGACGGTGTTGAGCGGCCAGACGTTGACGCCGAGGCGCTGCATCGGGAACACGGCCGCGCTGTTGCCGGCGTGTCCGTAGATGACGTGCGACTGAATGCTGAGGACGTTTTTCATGAGCGTTCGCCTGCAGGCGTTTCAGGGTCTCGTCACACGATACCCGAGTTCGTCGCGTGCGCGGAAGTCGCTCGGCCGACGAGTGTTGCGCGCCGTCGTCAGCCCGACCGCGTAGAATCGCGGGGCGTGAAGCCGCCCGGCTGACCGCGTGCATTTCCCATTACCGTGAGCGCCATGCCTTCGAATTGCAAGATGTTCTCCCTCGCGCGCGCGGCCGTGCTCGGCGCGGGCGTCGCCGCCGCATGCGCGACGTCGGTCGCGGTCGCCGTCCCGGCACCGGCCGGCAACGACGGGCCCGCGTACGGCCCTCGCCTGGAAGGCTTCGCCTATCCGGAGCCGGTGCATCGCTACGCGTTCGTGTCGCAGCGCGACACCCTCGAGATGATGTACATGGACGTGCAGCCGGCGCACCCGAACGGCCGCACCGTCGTGCTGCTGCACGGGAAGAACTTTTGCGCGGCGACCTGGGAAGACACGATCGGCGTGCTGAGCCGCGCCGGCTATCGCGTGATCGCGCCGGACCAGATCGGCTTCTGCAAGTCGTCGAAGCCCGAGCGCTACCAGTACAGCTTCCAGCAGCTCGCGCGCAACACGCATGCGCTGCTCGAGTCGGTCGGCGTGAAATCGGCGACGATCGTCGGCCATTCGACGGGCGGGATGCTCGCGATGCGTTACGCGCTGATGTACCCGAAGGCGACCGAGCAGCTCGTGCTGGTGAACCCGATCGGCCTCGAGGACTGGAAGGCGCTCGGCGTGCCGCCGCTGTCGGTCGACTACTGGTACGCACGCGAGCAGAAGACGACGGCGGACGGCATCCGCCGTTACGAGCAGGCGACCTACTACGCGGGCAAGTGGGCGCCGTCCTACGAGCGCTGGGTGCAGATGCTCGCCGGCATGTATCGCGGCCCGGGCCGCGACGCGGTCGCGTGGAACTCGGCGCTGATCTACGACATGATCCTCACGCAGCCGGTGGTCTACGAACTCGGCGCGATACGCGTGCCGACGCTGCTGCTGATCGGCGACAAGGACACGACCGCGATCGGCAAGGACGTGGCGCCGCCGGACGTGCACGCGAAGCTCGGCCGTTACCCGGAACTCGCGAAACGCACGCAGGCGGCGATTCCCGGCGCGCAGCTCGTCGAATTCCCGGCGCTCGGGCACGCGCCGCAGATCCAGGATCCGGACGCGTTCCACAAGGCGCTGCTCGACGGGATGGGGGCGGTGCACCCGCAGTGACGCGCAGGCGGGCGCACCCGCCTGGGTGGGCCGCCCGCCGGGTCAGCGGGTTTCGTTCGCGAGTTCGTCGCGGATCTGCGCGGCCAGCTCGAACGAGCGCACGCGCGCGGCGTGATCGTAGATCTGCGCGGTGATGATCACCTCGTTAGCGCCGGTTTGCGCGATCCGGTCGCGCAGCTTGTCGCGCACCGTGTCGCGCGAGCCGACGGCCGCGAACGACAGCGCATGCGCGACGTTCGCGAGTTCGAACTCGCTCGCCTCGAGCGCGTCGACGGGCGGCGGCAGCTTGCCGGGCGTGCCGCGGCGCAGGTTGATGAACTGCTGCTGCAGCGACGTGAAGAGGCGCCGCGCCTCGTCGTCGGTATCGGCCGCGAACACGTTGACGCCGACCATCGCATGCGGCTTCGGCCACGCGGCCGACGGCCGGTACTGCGCGCGATAGACTTCGAGCGCGCGCATCAGGTAGTCCGGCGCGAAGTGCGACGCGAACGCGAACGGCAGCCCGAGCATCGCGGCGAGTTGCGCGCTGAAGAGGCTCGAACCGAGCAGCCACACGGGCACGTCCAGCCCCGCGCCGGGCACCGCGCGCACGCGCTGGCCGGGCACCGGTTCCGCGAAGTAGCGCTGCAGCTCGGCGACGTCGTCCGGAAACGAGTCGGCGCTGCCGATCAGGTCGCGGCGCAGCGCGCGCGACGTGGTCTGGTCGGTGCCGGGCGCGCGACCGAGCCCGAGGTCGATGCGCCCCGGATACAGCGACGCGAGCGTGCCGAACTGCTCGGCGATCACGAGCGGCGCATGGTTCGGCAGCATGATCCCGCCCGAGCCGACGCGGATCGTCTTCGTCGCTCCCGCCACGTGGCCGATCACGACGGCCGTCGCCGCGCTCGCGATGCCGGGCATGTTGTGATGTTCGGCGAGCCAGTAGCGGCGATAACCGAGGCGCTCCGCGTGCTGCGCGAGATCGACGGTGTTGCGGAACGCCTGCGCGGCGTCTGCGCCGGCGGGAATGGGGGCGAGATCGAGTACGGAAAACGGAATCATCGGGTGGCCTTCGGAAGGGAGGGGCGCGGTGATGCGGATGCGCAACAGTTGGCGATGATTTTGCCAAAGGGTTCCGGAACGCGCTGGCGACGCGCGGATACCCATGCGCCTTTCAGGGGCGCAAGGTGGCGCGGGCAACTGTTGCAAAAATCAATCTAATCACCGAATAATTACCGATCTTTACGGCGATTGGGCATGTCTTCGCATCGACATACAAATTTCCACGAAACGTTTGATTTTCAAGACTGCAATCCGCCTGCAAAGTGCTTACGCTAACGTGAACGAGGTGGCACCGGAATGGTTCCCCGGCCGCACAGCTTTGCCGAAATCGCAGTAGTCCGTTTCGCGTGGTGCCAAGCGCGGGGTGGCGCGGGCTGCTAAAATCCGGCGCCTGTCCATGTTGTGCCGACGGTAGCCATTAGAATCTTCCCGCATCCCGTCCGGGCATCGCGCGAGGATGTGCCACGCGATGCCGGGCATGGCCGCTTTCGGGGAAATGGGCCGTGCCTCCCCATTACACAGACGCTGCTGGAACAAGGAGTCGGGTCGTGCCCGCGTTCGTTGCTGTCGGAATACCCAATCACGTTCAACCCGGTTCGATCGGTCGGCAGGGCGCCCGCGTCGCCGGAGGGCGTCGCGCATGACGCCGACCGTCACGCTGCTCGACTGGCTCCTGACCGTGTTCACGCTGGCTGCGGCCGGCTATGCGTTCGTCGCGGCGTTCGCGCCGCGCCCGCGCACGCCGCGCACCGCCGCACGCGACGGTTTCGAGCCCGTCAGCGTGCTCAAGCCGCTGTGCGGCGCCGAGCCGCACCTGTACGAGAACCTCGCGACGTTCTGCGAACAGCGCCACCCGCGCCATGAAGTGCTGTTCGGGGTCGCGTCGGCCTCCGATCCGGCGGTCGCCGTGGTCGAGCGGCTGCGCGCCGATTATCCGGAATGCGACATCACGCTCGTGATCGACGCGCGCGTGCACGGCAAGAACCTGAAGGTCAGCAACCTGATCAATCTCGCCGAACGCGCGAAGTACGGCCGCATCGTGATCGCGGACAGCGACATCGCGGTGAAGCCGGACTATCTGGAGCGCGTGACGGCGCCGCTCGCCGACGCGTCGGTCGGGGTCGTCACGTGCCTGTATCATGCGCGCAGCGTCGGCGGGTTCTGGACGCGGATCGGCGCGCAGTTCGTCGATGCGTGGTTCGCGCCGTCGGTACGGATCACGCACCTCGGCCGCTCGAGCCGCTTCGGTTTCGGCGCGACGCTCGCGCTCACGCGCGACACGCTCGAGCGGATCGGCGGTTTTCTCGCGTTGAAGGACGAGCTGGCCGACGACTTCTGGCTGGCCGAGCTGCCGCGCCGCCTCGGGCGGCGCACCGTGCTGTCCGAGGTCGAGGTCGCGACCGACGTGATCGAGCCGTCGTTCGGGCCGCTCTGGCACCGCGAGACGCGCTGGCTGCGCACGATCCGTTCGCTGAACCCGGCCGGCTTCGCGTTCCTGTTCATCACGTTTACCGCGCCGTGGCTCGCGATCGGCGCGGCGCTCGCGCTGCGTCTCGACGGCACCATCGCCGGCACGCTGGCGGGTGGCGCGGCCGTGGTGGGCGCGTTCGGGCGGCTGGTGCTGCACGCGCGCGGCGAGGACGGCTGGCGCGCGTTCTGGCGCGACCTGCCGCTCGTCGCGGTGCGCGACACGCTGCTCGCGCTCGAATGGCTCGCGGCCGTGTTCGGCACGCACGTCGTGTGGCGCGGCGCGCGGATGACGGTCGTCGGCGGCGAACGCGCGACGGTGATCGTGGAGGGCGGGGACGGCCGCTGACGTACGTTCCCCGAAGGGAACCGGCGATGCGCCCGGTCCCGATCGAATCCGGCCCGAAGGCCGAGACGCGTTGCGCGGCCACGTCGCGCGACGCGACATGACAGAGAGGCGGGCGCCGGCAGGGCGGCCCGCGGTTGATTGACTGAATCGTTGAAACGAATCGAACTATGCAGGCTACCGGAGCATTCATGAAAACGCTGTTCTTGCAGGCCCCTTCGTATGACGGCTTCGACGGCGGAGCCGGCTCGCGCTATCAGGCGAAGCGCGAAATCCGTTCCTTCTGGTACCCGACGTGGCTCGCGCAGCCGGCCGCGCTCGTGCCGGGCAGCCGCGTCGTCGACGCGCCGGCCGACGGCCTGTCGGTCGAGGAAACGCTGAAGATCGCCAACGACTACGATCTCGTGATCATCCACACGAGCACGCCGTCGTTCCCGACCGACGCGATGTTCGCGCAGGATCTGAAGAAGATGAAGCCGTCGATGCTGGTCGGCATGGTGGGCGCGAAGGTGATGGTCGATCCGCACAACTCGCTCACGGCGAGCGACGCGATCGACTTCGTGTGCCGCGAGGAATTCGACTACACCTGCAAGGAAATCGCCGAAGGCAAGCCGTTCCCCGAGATCAAGGGCTTGAGCTGGCGCGCGAAGGACGGCTCGATCGAGCACAACGAAGCGCGTCCGATCCTCGAGAACATGGACGAACTGCCGTTCGTCGCGCCCGTCTACAAGCGCGACCTGAAGATCGACAACTACTTCATCGGCTACCTGAACTACCCGTACGTGTCGATCTACACGGGCCGCGGCTGCAAGTCGCGCTGCACGTTCTGCCTGTGGCCGCAGACGGTCAGCGGCCACCGCTACCGCACGCGCTCGGTCGAGAACGTGCTCGCGGAAGCGAAGTGGATCCGCGACAACATGCCGGAAGTGAAGGAGCTGATGTTCGACGACGACACCTTCACCGACGACCTGCCGCGCGCCGAAGCGATCGCCATCGGCCTGGGCAAGCTCGGCATGACGTGGTCGTGCAACGCGAAGGCGAACGTGCCGTACAAGTCGCTGAAGATCATGAAGGAAAACGGCCTGCGCCTGCTGCTGGTCGGCTTCGAATCCGGCGACGACCAGATCCTCGTGAACATCAAGAAGGGCGTGCGCACCGATTTCGCGCGCCGCTTCAGCGCGGACTGCAAGAAGCTCGGGATCAAGATCCACGGCACCTTCATCCTCGGCCTGCCGGGCGAGACGCAGGACACCATCAAGAAGACGATCGAGTACGCGAAGGAAATCAATCCGCACACGATCCAGGTGTCGCTCGCCGCGCCGTATCCGGGCACGACGCTTTACAAGCAGGCCGTCGAGAACGGCTGGATGGAAGAGAACAAGACCATCAACCTGGTCAGCAAGGAAGGCGTGCAGCTCGCGGCGATCGGCTATCCGCACCTGTCGCGCGACGAGATCTATCACCATCTCGAGCAGTTCTATCGCCAGTTCTACTTCCGCCCGTCGAAGATCTGGGAGATCGTCCGCGAGATGCTGACGAGCTGGGACATGATGAAGCGTCGCTTGCGCGAAGGCGTCGAGTTCTTCCGCTTCCTGCGCGCGCACGAGGCCTGATTCGTGGCGACGCAGCGGGCGGCGCGGGCGCTGATCTTCACCGCGGACGACTTCGGGCTGCATCCGCGCGTCAACGCGGCGGTCGAGCGCGCGCATCGCGACGGCGTGCTGAACGCCGCGAGCCTGATGGTCGGTGCGCCCGCGGCGCAGGACGCGATCGAACGCGCGCGGCGCCTGCCGTCGCTCGCGGTCGGCCTGCATCTCGTCCTCGCGGACGGGCCGGCCACGCTGCCCGCGCATGACATTCCCGCGCTCGTCGGCCGCGACGGGCGCTTCGGCGATGCGATGGCGAAGGACGGCTGCCGCTTCTTCTTCCTGCCGCACGTGCGTGCGCAGCTGCGCCGCGAGATCCGCGCGCAGTTCGACGCGTTCGCGGCGAGCGGCCTGCCGCTCGACCACGTGAACGCGCACAAGCATTTCCACCTGCATCCGACCGTGCTGTCGATGATCATCGAGATCGGCCGCGACTACGGGCTGCGTGCGGTGCGGCTGCCGTACGAAACGCGCGCGCCCGCGCTGCTCAAGCCGTGGATCGCGCTGGTGCGCGCGCGGCTCGACCGTGCGGGGCTCGCGCACAACGACTACGTGGTCGGCATCGAGCATACGGGCGCGATGGACGAGCGCGTGCTGCTCGACGCGCTCGCGGCGCTGCCGCCCGGGGTCGGCGAGATCTACTGTCATCCGGCGGAAGCCGGGGACGGCCCGATCACGCCGACGATGGCCGCTTACCGGCCGGTCGACGAACTGGATGCGCTGCTGTCGCCGCGCGTCGCGGCCGCGCTGAAGGCCGCGGGCGTCGCGACCGGCGGTTTTGCCGACGTGTTCGGCCAGCCGGCGGCGCGGCGCGGCACGCACGCGTCGCGCGAAGCGGGGGCGCAGCCGTCATGACCAAGTGGATCAAATGGCTCGGCTGGCCGATCGGCATCGGGATCCTGCTCGCGCTCGGGCTGCACGAAGGCATCGGCGACGTGACGCGGATGCTCGAGCGCGCCGGCTTCGCGCTGCTGTGGCTCGTGCCGTTCCATGCGCTGCCGCTGCTGCTCGACGCGTATGCGTGGCACCAGCTGCTCGACCGGCGCGCGTCGCTGTCGTTCCTGTGGTGGGTCGCGACCGTGCGTGAAGCGGTGAACCGGCTGCTGCCGGTCGTCGGGATCGGCGGCGAGCTGGTCGGGATCCGGATGGCGCGCTGGCAGGTGCCCGACGCGAGCCGCGTGACCGCGTCGGTGATCGTCGAGGTGCTGGTGACGATCGTCGTCCAGTATGCGTTCGCGGCGCTCGGCCTCGTGCTGCTGCTCGCGACGACGCACGACATGGGCGGCGGCACGATCGGCCTCGCGCTGCTGCTGACCCTGCCGCTGCCGGTGCTCGGCGTCGTGCTGATGCGGCGCGGCGGGATCTTCCATGCGATCGAGCGGTTCGCGGGGCGTCTGCTCGGCGATTCGCACCGGTTGCTGCAGGGCGTCGACGGCCGCCGCCTCGACGGCGACATCGACGCGCTGATGTCGCGCACGCCGCTGCTGTTCAGTGCGTTCTTCTGGCAGCTGTCCGGCTACGTGCTCGGCGCGCTCGAAATCTACTGGGCGCTCGCGCTGCTCGGTCATCCGGTCTCGATCGGCGGCGCGATCGCGATCGAGGCGATGACGCAGGCCGTGCGGCATGCGGCGTTCATGGTGCCGGGCGGTCTCGGCGTGCAGGAGGCGACCGTCGTGCTGCTCGCGCAGATGTTCGGCGTCGATCGCGAGACGGCGCTGTCGCTCGCGCTGGTCAAGCGCGGCCGCGAGGTGCTGTTCGGCTGTCTCGCGCTCGGGTCGTGGCAACTGGCCGAGCTGGTGCGCACGCGCCACCGGATCAAGGCGGTGCCGGCCGGGCCGCGCACCCCGCAAGCGGGCCGCGAGGCCCAGGTGCAAACCGAAACGACGCATTGATCACGAGACGGGCCGCGCGGTCCGTCTCGCGCTTTTGGCGTTGCGCGGGTATCCTTGCCGCGTGTTTTCTCGACGCGCATTTCTTCCGATGATCTTCCGTTTCCGGCTGCTTCCCGTCACGATGCTGGCCGCCGCGCTGGCGCTGACCGGCTGCGACGACAAGCAAGGCAATCTCGACGTGCAACGTATCAGGGACTTCTTCAACGCGATCAAGCCGGCGCCGCTGCTGCTCAAGGGGCTGAAGGCCGGCGTCTCGACCGAAGCCGACGTGCGCGCCACGATGGGCAAGCCCGAGACCGAGCGCGCGTTCACCGACGGCTCGAAGCGCCTCGAATACCCGCGCGGCCCGATGGGCAACCAGACCTGGTTCGTCGACCTCGACCCGGGCGGGTATTACACGGGCGCGACGCAGGTGCTGACCGCCGAGAACTTCGCGAAGGTGCGCCCGGGGATGACCGAGGACGAGGTGCGCCGCCTGCTCGGCAAGCCGGGCGACGTCGCGCAGTATCCGCTGAAGCCCGAGACCGTATGGAGCTGGCGCTGGCTCGAGGACGGCGTCAACACCGACGCGTTCTTCAACGTCCATTTCGGCCCGGACGGGCTTGTCTATACGACTTCGCGCTCCGACATCCTGAAAGGGCGCTGAACCCGCGTCCGGCGCTATATCGAAAAAGCGACCGGAAAATTGCAAAAAGTCCGCTTCCCTGCGTGTCATCCGACTGTCAGGAAGCGGCTTTTTTCCTTTTGAAACAGCGCGATAGGCCGTGCCTGCAAATGGTAGGGTGAATTGCTGCGACGCAGCAATCGCGCGCACGGTGATTTGAGGCAAACAATTTCGCTTGCGACTATCCGCGTCAGCCCGGCGCCGGACAGTGAGCGCGCCGGTGTTCACATCAACACTGGAGACGCGCGTGTTCCTTTACGGCTTTGGTCCTGTCCTCTGGGCCGGCACCGTGCAGACCATCGAGCTGTCGGTGCTGTCGCTCGCCGCTGCGGTGGCGCTGGGGCTGATCGGCGCGGTGGCGAAGCTGTCGCACAACCGGGTGCTGCGAGCGGTCGCGACCGGTTATACGACGCTGATCCGCTCGGTGCCCGATCTCGTCCTGATGCTGCTGTTGTTCTACAGCATCCAGATCTGGCTGAACCAGTTCACCGACCTCGTCGGCTGGGACCAGATCGACATCGACCCGTTCGTCGCCGGCGTGCTGACGCTCGGCTTCATCTACGGCGCGTACTTCACCGAGACGTTCCGCGGTGCGTTCCTGTCGGTGCCGCGCGGCCAGCTCGAGGCCGGCTCGGCGTACGGGATGAGCGGGCTGCGCGTGTTCGTGCGGATCATGTTTCCGCAGATGATGCGCTTCGCGCTGCCTGGCATCGGCAACAACTGGCAGGTGCTCGTGAAGGCGACCGCGCTGGTGTCGATCATCGGTCTCGCGGACGTCGTGAAGGCGGCGCAGGACGCCGGCAAGAGCACGTTCAACATGTTCTTCTTCATCCTCGTTGCGGCGCTGATCTACCTCGCGATCACGACCGTTTCCAACCTCGTGCTGATCCAGCTCGAGAAACGTTATTCCACGGGCGTGCGCCACGCAGAACTATGATCGAGATCCTCCAGGAATTCGGCCAGGCGTTCCTTTACTGGGACGGCCAGCGCCTCTCCGGCCTTGCGGTGACGCTGTGGCTGCTCGTCGCGTCGATTTCGCTCGGCTTCGTGTGCGCGGTGCCGCTCGCGGTCGCACGCGTGTCGAAGAAGAAGTGGCTGTCGATGCCGGTGCGGTTCTACACGTACGTGTTCCGCGGCACGCCGCTCTACGTGCAGCTGCTGTTGCTGTACACGGGCATGTACAGCCTCGAGTTCGTGCGCTCGCACTCGCTGCTCGACGCGTTCTTCCGCAGCGGCTTCAACTGCGCGATCCTCGCGTTCGCGCTGAACACCTGCGCGTACACGACCGAGATCTTCGCGGGTGCGATTCGTGCGATTCCGCACGGCGAGGTCGAGGCGGCGCGTGCGTACGGGATGTCGCCGTTCACGATGTACCGCCGGGTGATCCTGCCGTCGGCGCTGCGCCGTGCGCTGCCGCTGTACAGCAACGAGGTGATCCTGATGCTGCACGCGACCACCGTTGCGTTCACGGCGACCGTGCCCGACATCCTGAAGGTCGCGCGTGACGCCAATTCCGCGACCTACATGGCGTTCCAGTCGTTCGGGATCGCCGCACTGATCTATCTTGCGGTATCGTTCGCACTCGTCGCGGCATTTCGCCGGGCGGAGCGCCACTGGCTCGCGTATCTCGCGGCCGGCCGTCATTGATTTCATTCGAGGAGAGCCAGATGGCCGAGATCACTCAAACGAGCGCGTCCGCTTCCACCAAGCTTGCCGCGGTCGACATTCACAAGCGCTATGGCGACAACGAGGTGCTCAAGGGCGTGTCGCTGAACGCGAAGGCCGGCGACGTCATCAGCATCATCGGCGCCAGCGGTTCCGGCAAGAGCACGTTCCTGCGCTGCATCAATTTTCTCGAGCGGCCGAATGCGGGGCAGATCGTCGTCGACGGCGAGGCCGTGCGCACCAGGACCGACCGCGCCGGTGCGCTCGAGGTGGCCGATCACAAGCAGCTGCAGCGCATCCGCACCAAGCTCGCGATGGTGTTCCAGCACTTCAATCTGTGGGCGCACATGAACGTGCTCGAGAACGTGATGGAAGCGCCGGTGCACGTGCTCGGCATTGCGAAGAAGGAAGCCGAGGAGCGTGCGCGCGAGTACCTGGAGAAGGTCGGTTTGCCGCCGCGCGTCGAGAAGCAGTATCCGTCGCATTTGTCGGGTGGCCAGCAGCAGCGTGTCGCGATCGCGCGGGCGCTGGCGATGCATCCGGACGTGATGCTGTTCGACGAGCCGACGTCGGCGCTCGACCCGGAACTGGTCGGCGAAGTGCTGAAGGTGATGCAGAAGCTGGCCGAGGAAGGCCGCACGATGATCGTCGTCACGCACGAGATGGGTTTCGCGCGCAACGTGTCGAATCACGTGATGTTCCTGCATCAGGGGCGGACCGAGGAAGAGGGTGATCCGAAGGAGGTGCTGGTGCGTCCGCAGAGCGAGCGTCTGAAGCAGTTCCTGTCGGGTAGCCTCAAGTAACGCGAAGGGCGTTTCATACGTGGTACCGGTGTCTCGTCCCGCAGGCGCCACCCGCACGACGCAGGTGGCGATCGTTGCATTGCCGCCCGTGTCGATGTCGGGTGTGGGTCCGATCGTCGATGCGTTGCATCTCGCGAACGAGATCGACGGGCGCTTGCTGTATCGCTGGCAGGTGTGTTCGTGGGACGGGCGGCCGGTGCCGCTCGCCGGCGGCGCGCAGTGGCATGCCGATGCGGCGTTCAACGATGCGATCGCGTGCGACTGGCTGATCGTCGTGTCGGAGCGGTTTCAGCAGTTTGCCGACTATCGGTTGTTTCTTGCGAGTCTCGCGCGGGTGGGGCAGCGCACGCCGGTCGTCACGGGGATTCACCACGGCGTGTGGTGGCTCGCGATGGCCGGGCAGCTTTCCGGATATCGCGTGAGCGTGAACTGGGAGACGTATCAGCAGTTTGCCGAACAGTTCGAGCGCTCGATCGTCACGCAGCAGATCTTCGAGATCGATCGCGATCGGGCGACCTGTGCGGGCGGGCAGGCGACCGTCGATTTCATGCTGGCCATGATCGGCCGGGAACACGGGGCGGACCTGGGTGAGCGCATTGCCGACGCGCTCGGGGCCGGCACGCTGCGCAGCGGCGAGGAGCGGCAGCGGATTCCTTTTGTGACCGCGCCCGGTGAGCGGCATCCTCGGCTGAACGATGCGTTGCTTTTGATGGAAGCCAATGTCGAGGATCCTTTGACGACCGATGAGATCGCCGGGCTCGTCGGCGTGTCGCGGCGGCAGCTGGAGCGGCTCTTCCGGCAGTATCTCGGGGCGATGCCCTCCAAGTATTACCTCAATCTCCGGTTGCTCAAGGCTCGCACGCAGTTGCAGCGGACCAGCAAGTCGGTCGTTCAGGTGAGCCTCGCCTGTGGGTTTTCTTCTGCTGCGCACTTTTCTAATGCGTACCGCGAAAGGTTTGGGGTCACGCCTCGGGAGGATCGGAGAGCCTGGCTCGAGAAGCAGACCGGCGGTGGGGGGGAGCCTCGCGGGGGCGCGCTTGTTGAGCGGGGGGCTAAGGATTGATTCTGTTTTTTTGATGGTGCGCTTGCGTTTGACGTGAAGCACCTGCGATCGTGTCGGTCTATTAGCGTCGCCCCTGCGCGGGGCGGCGGTTACTTTTCTTTGTCTTGCCAAAGAAAAGTAACCAAAAGAAAGGCGCCCGGATAACGCATGACTTCCCGGTGCCGTAGTCCACCAAGTGGCCCTCGCCTAAGTGTCCGCGCCAGTCGGGAACCCGGAGTGGTTCGAGCAATGGTTCCGACACCACTCACCACCCCGCGGAGTGGTATACCGCCCGCTAGCTCCGCCCTCGCTTCGCTCGGTCGACAGGTCCACACGTCCCGCTTCGCAAAGCTGTCGGTCGATTGATTTGCACAATTGCGGCAAGCGACGCATGAATTGAATAAATTGAAATCGTCGTTGTGGTACAGCGGCCCCTCACTGATTTGGGGAACTGATCAGTGGGTGTCCATGCGTGGCGCGGGCGCATGAATGCGGCCGAAGAACCTTGCAGCCGAGCATAGCGAGGATGGAGCTAGCGGGCGGTATACCGCTCCGTTGCGTAGGGAGTGGTGTCAGAACCATTGCTCGAACCACTCCGGGTTCCCGACTGGCGCGGACACTTAGGCGAGGGCCACTTGGTGGACTACGGCACCGGGAAGTCATGCGTTATCCGGGCGCCTTTCTTTTGGTTACTTTTCTTTGGCAAGACAAAGAAAAGTAACCGCCGCCCCGCGCAGGGGCGACGCTAATAGACCGACACGATCGCAGGTGCTTCACGCCAAACGGCGAGCGCACCGCCAAAAAACCGCGAAACAGCAACCAAGCACAAAACGCCACGCCCCCCGCCGGGGAGAGGCAAAATAAAGCGCCCTATCCGCTTCCGATAGAACCCGTCGCAATTCCGCAAGACGCTTGCGTCACCCTTACCTAAACTTGATCCTGTTGAACCCTCTTACGAAACCGAAAGGAACGACCATGACGACCTCGACCGTGACCCGCCAGACATTCGACGAAGTGATGGTGCCGGTATTCTCCCCCGCGCCGTTCGTGCCGGACCGTGCAGAGGGCTCGCGCGTGTGGGACACGGCCGGCCGCGAATACGTGGATTTCGCCTGCGGCATCGCCGTCACGTCGCTCGGCCACGGCCACCCGGAACTGCTGAAGGTCCTGGACGAACAAGGCCGCAAGCTCTGGCACATCGGCAACGGCTACACGAACGAGCCGGTGCTGCGCCTCGCGAAGCGCCTCGAAGCGCTGACCTTCGCCGACCGCGCATTCTTCGCGAACTCGGGCGCGGAAGCGAACGAAGCCGCGCTGAAACTCGCGCGCCGCGTCGCATTCGACCGCCACGGCGCCGACAAGTACGAAATCGTGTCGTTCGTCCAGTCGTTCCACGGCCGCACGTTCTTCACGGTCAGCGTCGGCGGCCAGCCGAAATACTCGGAAGGCTTCGGCCCGGTGCCGGAAGGCATCAAGCACCTGCCGTTCAACGACATCGAAGCGGCCAAGGCCGCGATCGGCCCGCAAACCTGCGCGGTGATCGTCGAGCCGGTGCAGGGCGAAGGCGGCGTGATCCCGGCCGATCCGGCCTTCCTGAAGGCACTGCGCGAAGCGTGCGACGCCAACGACGCAGTGCTGATCTTCGACGAAGTGCAGACGGGCGTTGGCCGCACGGGCCAGTTCTACGCATACATGGACACGGGCGTCACGCCGGACATCCTCACGACCGCGAAGGCACTCGGCAACGGTTTCCCGATCGGCGCGATGCTGACGACGAACGAACTGGCCGCCCACTTCAAGGTCGGCGTGCACGGCACGACGTACGGCGGCAACCCGCTCGCGTCGGCGATCGCGGACAAGGTCGTCGAGCTGATCGGCGACCCGGCGCTGCTCGAAGGCGTGCGCGAACGCAGCGTGCGCCTGAAGGGCGCGCTGGAACGCATCAACGCACGCTTCGGCATCTTCAAGGACATCCGCGGCAAGGGCCTCCTGGTCGGCGCGGAACTCACCGCCGCATTCGACGGCCGCGCGAAGGACTTCGTCACCGCCGCCGCCGAGAACGGCCTGATCATGCTGATCGCGGGCCCGAACGTGCTGCGCTTCGTGCCGTCGCTCGTGATCCCGTTCGACCTGCTCGACGAAGGCGTGAAGCGCTTCGAGAAGGCAGTCGAGCAGGTGCTCGCGGCCCAGGAAGCCACCGCGCGCTGAGCGGCGCGCCCATCGCAGACAGGAACGACGATGCTATTTGTTCGCCCCGGCAAACTCACGGATCTCGATGCGCTCGCGCACATGGCGCGCAC
The DNA here is from genome assembly GCF_003853805.1 of Burkholderia sp. Bp8994. NCBI lineage: Bacteria > Pseudomonadati > Pseudomonadota > Betaproteobacteria > Burkholderiales > Burkholderiaceae > Burkholderia > Burkholderia sp. Bp8994. The sequence continues at coordinate 47,256 of NZ_QTQH01000017.1, read as the reverse complement.
CGCGCAGCCGGTCCTGCACTCGCTGCCGCACGATCGCGCGGCGCTCGAAGCGCGCGTGGCGCTCTCCGAGGATTCGTTTCGCGCGGACGTCGACTTCGCCGGCGAGGAGTTCTATCTCTTCGTGCTCGAGGATTCGTCGACGGGCAAGCTGCTCGGCACGGCGAGCATCGTGGCCGCGGCCGGCTACTCGGAACCGTTCTACGCATTCCGCAACGATGCACTGATCCACGCGTCGCGCGAGCTGCACGTGAACCGCAAGATCCACGCGCTCACGATGTCGCACGAGCTGACCGGCAAGAGCCGGCTGGCGGGCTTCTACGTCGATCCGTCGCTGCGCGGCGACGCGGCCGCGCACCTGATCTCGCGTGCGCGGATGATGTACATCGCCGCGAACCGCCGCCGCTTCACGCCGGAAGTGTTCACGCTGCTGCTCGGCGTGAGCGACAGCACGGGCGCATCGCCGTTCTGGGAAGCGGTGGGCCGCAAGTTCTTCGGCCGCAACTTCACCGACGTCGACATCGCGTCGGGCGGCCGCAGCCGCACGTTCATCGCGGAAGTGATGCCGGCGTATCCGCTCTACGTGCCGCTGCTGCCGGAAGCCGCGCAGCGCGTGCTCGGCGAGCCGAACGAAACGGCGCTGCTCGCGTACGACATCCATCTCGAGGAAGGCTTCGAGCCGGACCGCTTCGTCGACATCTTCGACGCGGGCCCCGTGCTGACCGCGCAGGTCGACCGCACCGCATGCGTGAAGCACGGCGCGGAGCGCACGGTGCGCGAAGCCGCGCATCAGCAGGGCGACGTCGCGTACATAGTGTCGACCGGCAGCGGCGAATCGTTCCGCTGCGTGCTGGCCGACCTGCCGGGCGATACGGCCGACGCGCCGCTCGCCGGCGACGTGCGCGCGGCGCTCGATGTGAAGGATGGTGATGTCGTGCGCTGCGTGCCGCTGCACCGCCGCGACGATGAAGACATGAAGGGAGACGCAGCATGATCGTCGTTCGGGTCGTACAAACGGGCGACGTCGACGCGCTCGTGTCGCTCGCTAAGGAAACCGGGCCGGGCCTGACCACGTTCAAGCCCGATCGCGACGCGCTCGCCGCGCGCATCGAACGCACGCGCCGCACGCTCGACGGCGAGGCCGCGCCGGGCGAGGCCGGCTACTTCTTCGTGATGGAAGAATCGAAGACGGGCGACATCGCGGGCGTGTGCGGGATCGAGACGCAGGTCGGCCTCGAACAGCCGTTCTACAACTATCGCGTGAGCACGGTCGTGCACGCGAGCCAGGAGCTCGGTGTGTGGACGCGGATGTCCGCGCTCAACATCTCGCACGACCTGACGGGCTACGCGGAAGTGTGCTCGCTGTTCCTGAGCCCGCGTTACCGCACGGGCGGCGTCGGCGGCCTGCTGTCGCGCTCGCGCTTCATGTTCATCGCGCAGTTCCGCGAACGCTTCCCGGAACGCATCTGCGCGGAACTGCGCGGCCACTTCGACGAGGACGGAACGTCGCCGTTCTGGCGCGCGGTCGGTTCGCACTTCTACCAGATCGATTTCAACGCGGCCGACTACCTCAGCTCGCACGGCCGCAAGTCGTTCCTCGCGGAACTGATGCCGCGCTATCCGGTGTACGTCGACCTGCTGCCGCAGGACGCGCAGGACGCGGTCGGCCTCACGCACCGCGACACGCTGCCGGCCCGCAAGATGCTCGAGGCCGAAGGGCTGCGCTACCAGAACCACGTCGACATCTTCGACGCGGGCCCGGTGCTCGAATGCCACATCAACGACCTGCGCACGGTGCGCGAGAGCGTCGTCGTGCCGGTCGCGATCGGCGTGCCCGACGTGCGGGAAGATATGCCGAAGTCGCTCGTATCGAACACGTCGCTCGGCGATTTCCGCGTCGGCGTCGCGCCGGGCGTGGTCGTGAACGGGTCATTCGTGCTGTCGGCCGACGATGCCGCCGCGCTCGACGTGAAGGCCGGCGATCCGGTCCGCGTGCTGCCGCTCAAAGTCAAACAGGGATAAACGAATCATGACGGAACTCTTCATCGACGGCGCCTGGGTCGCAGGCTCGGGCCCCGTCTTCGCTTCGCGCAACCCGGGCACGGACGCGATCGCATGGCAGGGCGAAAGCGCGTCGGCGGCCGACGTCGACCGCGCGGTCGCGAGCGCGCGCCGCGCGTTCGCCGGCTGGTCGGCGCTCGACTTCGAAGCGCGCTGCGAAATCGTCAAGCGCTTCGCCGCGCTGCTCACCGAACGCAAGGAAGCGATCGCGACCGCGATCGGTCGCGAGACCGGCAAGCCGCTGTGGGAAGCCCGCACCGAAGTCGCGGCGATGGCCGCGAAGGTCGGCATCTCGATCCAGGCCTACCAGGAACGCACCGGCGAGAAGCGCCAGGACATGGCCGACGGCGTCGCGGTGCTGCGCCATCGCCCGCACGGCGTCGTCGCGGTGTTCGGTCCGTACAACTTTCCCGGCCATTTGCCGAACGGTCATATCGTGCCGGCGCTGATCGCGGGCAACGCGGTCGTGTTCAAGCCGTCGGAGCTCGCCCCGGGCGTCGCGCGCGCGACGGTCGAGGTGTGGCAGGAAGCCGGTCTGCCGGCCGGCGTGCTGAACCTCGTGCAGGGCGAGAAGGACACGGGCATCGCGCTCGCGAATCACCGGCAGATCGACGGGCTGTTCTTCACCGGCAGCTCTGATACCGGCACGCTGCTGCACAAGCAGTTCGGCGGCCGTCCGGAAATCGTGCTCGCGCTCGAGATGGGCGGCAACAACCCGCTCGTGATCGGCGAAGTCGAGGACGTCGACGCGGCCGTGCATCACACGATCCAGTCGGCGTTCCTGTCTGCCGGCCAGCGCTGCACGTGCGCACGCCGCATCTTCGTGCCGCACGGCGCGTTCGGCGACCGCTTCCTCGCACGCTTCGCCGACGTCACGTCGAAGATCACGGCCGACGTGTTCGACGCCGATCCGCAGCCGTTCATGGGCGCGGTGATCTCGGCACGCGCGGCCGCCAAGCTCGTCGACGCGCAGTCGCGCCTGATCGAGCAGGGTGCGCAGCCGATCATCGCGATGACGCAGCGCGATCCGCGCTTGGGCTTCGTGAACGCGTCGATCATCGACGTGACCGGCGTGGCGAACCTGCCCGACGAAGAGCACTTCGGCCCGCTCGCGCAGATCGTCCGCTACGCGACGTTCGACGAAGCGATCGAGCGCGCGAACGACACGGCGTTCGGCCTGTCGGCCGGCCTGCTCGCCGACGACGCCAACGCATGGGACCACTTCCGCCGCACGATTCGTGCGGGGATCGTCAACTGGAACCGCCCGACCAACGGCGCATCGTCGGCCGCGCCGTTCGGCGGCACGGGCCGCTCGGGCAACCATCGGCCGAGCGCGTACTACGCGGCCGACTATTGCGCGTATCCGATGGCGTCGGTGGAAAGCACCCAACTGACCTTGCCCGCGAGCCTGTCGCCGGGCCTGCATTTCTGATCGAGGGAACGACGATGAACGCACAAGAAGCCAATTTCGACGGACTCGTCGGCCCGACCCACAACTACGCCGGGCTGTCGTTCGGCAACGTGGCGTCGCTCAACAACGAGAAGTCGGCCGCGAATCCGAAGGCCGCCGCGAAGCAGGGGCTGCGCAAGATGAAGCAGCTCGCGGACCTCGGCTTCGCGCAAGGCGTGCTGCCGCCGCAGGAGCGTCCGTCGCTGCGCCTGCTGCGCGAGCTCGGCTTCTCCGGCAAGGATGCGGACGTGATCGCGAAGGCCGCGAAGCAGGCACCGGAGCTGCTCGCCGCGGCGAGCTCGGCGTCGGCGATGTGGACCGCGAATGCGGCGACCGTCAGCCCGTCGGCCGACACGAGCGACGGCCGCGTGCACTTCACGCCGGCCAACCTGTGCAGCAAGCTGCATCGCGCGATCGAGCACGAAGCGACGCGCCGCACGCTGTCGACGCTGTTCGCCGATCCCGCGCACTTCGCGGTGCACGAGGCGCTGACGGGCACGCCGGCACTCGGCGACGAGGGCGCGGCCAACCACACGCGCTTTTGCGCCGAATACGGCCTGCCGGGCGTCGAGTTCTTCGTGTACGGCCGCGCGGAATACCGCCGCGGCGTGGAGCCGAAGCGCTTCCCGGCGCGCCAGACCTTCGAGGCGAGCCGCGCGGTTGCGCATCGCCACGGTCTCGCCGAAACGGCGACGGTCTATGCGCAGCAGGATCCGGACGTGATCGATGCAGGCGTGTTCCACAACGACGTGATCTCGGTCGGCAACCGCGACACGCTGTTCACGCACGAGCGCGCGTTCGTCAACAAGCAGGCGATCTACGACACGCTGACGGCCGCGCTCGACGCGCGCGGCGCGCGGCTGAACGTGATCGAGGTGCCCGATGCGGCCGTGAGCGTGAACGATGCGGTCACGTCGTACCTGTTCAACAGCCAGCTGCTGTCGCGCGCGGACGGCTCGCAGGTGCTCGTCGTGCCGCAGGAATGCCGCGAGAACGCGAACGTTGCCGCCTATCTCGACCAGCTCGCGGCCGGCAACGGCCCGATCCGCGACGTGCTCGTGTTCGACCTGCGCGAAAGCATGAAGAACGGCGGCGGCCCGGCTTGCCTGCGCCTGCGCGTCGTGCTGAACGACGCCGAGCGTGCGGCCGTCACGTCGAACGTGTGGATCAACGACACGCTGTTCGCGTCGCTCGACGCGTGGATCGAAAAGCACTACCGCGACCGTCTCGCACCGGAAGACCTCGCCGATCCGACGCTGCTCGACGAATCGCGCACGGCGCTCGACGAGCTCACGCAGATCCTGCGCGTCGGGTCGCTGTATGACTTCCAGCGCTGAGTCCCGCGTGCCGGCCGCCGTGCTGCTCGACGACTTCCTCGCGTTCACGCTCGCGGGCGACGCGCCGGCCGTGAAGGTCGGCGCGTGCGCGAACGGCGCGGTGCGCTGGCATTGGCTCGGCGACGGGCTGCTCGCGCTCGAGCCGGCAGCGAATGAAGCGGGCGCTGCGGCGCGTGCGAGCGTGCTGGTGTCGGCCGGCGTGCATGGCGACGAGACCGCGCCGATCGAGCTGCTGTCGATGCTCGTGCGCGATCTCGCGGCGGGCACGTTGCCGCTCGCGTGCCGCCTGCTCGTCGTGCTCGGCAACGTGCCGGCGATGCGCGCGGGCGCACGCTATCTCGACGACGACCTGAACCGCCTGTTCAGCGGCCGTCACGCACAAGTGCCCGCGAGCCGCGAAGCGCCGCGCGCGGTGCAGCTCGAAGCGGCGGCCGCCGCGTTCTTCGCGGACGCGCCGGCCGGCAGCGCGCGCTGGCACGTCGACATGCACACGGCGATCCGCGCATCGGTGTTCGAACAGTTCGCGCTGCTGCCCCACACGGGCACGCCGCCGGCCCGCAAGATGGTCGAATGGCTCGGCGATGCGCGCATCGCGGCCGTGCTGCTGCATACCGCGAAGGGCAACACGTATTCGCATTACACGGCCGAGCACTGCGGCGCGCTCGCGTGCACGCTCGAACTCGGCAAGGTGCGGCCGTTCGGCCAGAACGACCTGTCGCGCTTCGCGCCGGCGGACCGTGCGGTGCGCAAGCTCGTGTCCGGTGCGCCGCGCGACGTCGACGCCGCGTTGCCGCGCGTGTTCACCGTGATCGACCAGATCACGAAGCAGAGCGATGCGCTCGAGCTGTTCGTCGCGGCCGACGTCGCGAATTTCACCGCGTTCGCGCGCGGCACGGTACTCGCGCAGGACGGCGACTACCGCTACACGGTGCAGCACGACGAGGAGCGCATCGTGTTTCCGAATCCGGCCGTGAAGCCGGGCCTGCGCGCGGGGCTGCTGGTGGTCGATACGACGCGCGAGACGCTGGCCGCACTCGTCTGATCCAAGGCCGGTGGCGCGTGGCTGCGGGGGCCGCGGCACGCGCATCGTCCGGCCGCATTTCCTTTTTTGCGATCGACGCCCGCATGCCGCGCGGATGGCCCGTGCGTCGCGCTTGCGTATTTGCGACATCGTCTTGCAAGTTCGACGGCGCATCCTGCCGTCATCGTGCACGCAGCGCAGCATCGCGGGCCGGCGGCCGCTTTGCCGTGCCGGGCCCCGCGGATTGGTACAATCGCGGCCTTGCGGCTGTTGCGCCGCATCAAGGCGCGGCATCGGCATTGGCGTCGTCATCCGACCCTGCGATGATGCATGCGCCCGTAGTTCCGGAACATTCGAGTATCGAGGAGAACACCTGATGAAGTTGGATTGGCGTAAAGTGGCCGCGCACGCGGTAGTGGCGGCATCGGCCGTGGCGGCAGGCAGCGCGATGGCAGCGGATCTGAAGGAGATCCGGTTCGGCGTCGAGGCCTCGTACGCGCCGTTCGAATACAAGACGCCCGACGGCAAGCTGACCGGCTTCGACATCGACATCGGCAACGCGGTGTGCGCGAAGCTGAAGACGAAGTGCGTGTGGGTCGAGAACGACTTCGACGGCCTGATCCCCGCGCTGCAGGCGCGCAAGTTCGACGCGATCAACTCGGACATGACGATCACCGACCAGCGCAAGCACGCGATCGCGTTCACCGATTCGATCTACACGATCCCGAACCAGCTGATCGCGAAGCAGGGCAGCGGCCTGCAGCCGACCCCGCAAGCACTGAAGGGCAAGCGCGTCGGCGTGCTGCAGGGCACGATCCAGGAAGCGTACGCGAAGAAGAAGTGGGCGCCGGCCGGCGTCGAAGTCGTGCCGTACCAGACGCAGGACCTCGCCTACGCCGACCTGAAGTCGGGCCGTCTCGACGCGGCGTTCCAGGATTCGGAGGCGGGCTCGAAGGGCTTCCTGTCGAAGCCGCAAGGCCAGGGCTTCGGCTTCGCCGGCGGCACGGTCAGCGATGCCGAGATCCTCGGTTCGGGCGTCGGCTTCGGTCTGCGCAAGAACGACGCGGCGCTGAAGACCGCGCTCGATCAGGCGCTGAAGGAACTGAAGGCCGACGGCACGATCGACAACCTCGCGAAGAAGTACTTCAGCGTGCCGGTCACGCTCAAGTAAGCATTTCGATCCGTCGTACCTGCAGCCGGCCGCTTTTGCGGCCGGTTTGCTTTTGGGGCGCCGCCCGCATCACGCCGATTACGCGGGAAAGAACCGCCCCAGTTCGCGCGCGAGTTCGTTGAGCACGCTCATCTCCTGCTGCGTGATCTTGCGCGCCGGCTGCGCGCCGGCCCAGTCGCCGTACAGCAGGCCGACCGTTTTCGCGCCGACGCGCACCGGCAGAAGCACGAACGCGCGCGTGTCCGGAAGCGCGTCGAGATACCACGCGGGCAGGCGCTTCACCATCTTCGGGTCCTGCGCCTGCTCGATGAAGATGCCGACCGAGTTCGTGATCGCGAGATGGAATACGTCCGGCTCGAAGCGCTCGTCGAAGCACAGCCGGTCGAGCGCCGCATCGACGCCCGGGCCGAAGCCGAGACGCGCGGCGAACGCGCCGTCTTCCCGGCGCACGAACATCACGGTGCGCGTGAACGCGAGGCCCGCGAGCAGGCTTTCCGACGCGAGCGCGAGCACCGGCGTCAGCACGTGCTCGGACGGCAGCGCGCGCAGGTCCGCGAGACCGGCCTCGAGGCATGCCTCGGGATCGGGCTGCGCCCGCGCGATCGCGTCGGCGTTCGCGCGCAACTCGACGATCTCGCGCATCACGGTGTCGCTCGCTTCCTCGGATGCGAGCCGGTCGGCGATCGCCACCAGCGCGTCGGCGTCGATGTCCAGCTCCTGGCTGTAGTGCTGCGCGAGCACCGCGATGTGCGCGTCGCGCTGCGGCCCCGCGGGCATCGCGAGCGCACCGGCGACATCGGTCGAGCAGCGGCTCACCGCGCGCAGCCAGCGTACGCGGCCGGGGCTGTCGTCGGCGCACGCGTCGCGGGAGCGCTGGCGATCGGCGTCGTCATCGTCCTCGTCGAGGCTCGCGGCATGCGCGGTACTGCCGTCGCCGTCGGCCATCCCGGCGCGGATCACGTCGGGCAGCCGCCAGTTCGCGGCGGCCTCGATACCGATCTCGTCGAAGCCGACGCCGAGCACGTCGATGCACGCGGCCGCATCGTCGCCGTCCAGCTCGGCGGCGCGACGGCGGATCCGGTCCCATTCGCTGTCGAGGTAGCAGACCACCAGCAGCTTGCCGACCTGGCGCATCAGCGTGCAGACGACGGCTTCCTCGCCGCCGCGCAGCTCCGCATGCTCGGTGAGCTTGCGCGCGACGCAGCCGGACAGCAGCGCGCGGTTCAGCTCGAGCTTCGCGTCGATGCGGCGCGGCGTGCTGTGGTGGAAGTGGTCCACGAGCTTCAGCCCGACGACCAGATGGCCGACCGTGTCCATGCCGAGCACCATCAGCGCCCGCGTGACGGTCGTGATGTTGCCGCCGAACGCCATGTACATCGCGGAATTGGCGAGCCGCAGGACTTTCTGCGTGAGCGCGAAATCCGACAGCACGACGCGCACGAGCGCGGTGAAGTCGAGGTCGTCGTTCTTCATCGCGGCCATCGTCGCGCGCAGCGACTCCGACAGCAGCGGGAAGTCGCCCCGTTCGTTCATCCGGGCCCACAGCTTGTCGAGCAGCGCCGTGCGGGGCAGGTGTGCGGTGATTGACATACGGATCTATCCGGTTCGCCGCGCGCGTCAGGCGGCGTGCAGGCGCAGCTGCTGCGCCTCGAAGCGCCGTGCGAGTTCCTCGGACGGCAGCGCCTGGCACACGAGCCAGCCCTGGATGTGGTTGCAGCCCATCTCGGTCAGCAGTTCGCGCTGTGCCTCGGTCTCGACGCCTTCCGCGACGAGTTCGAGATCGAGCGTCTGCGCGAGGCCGACCACCGCCGACACGATCGCGCGGTCGTTGCGCGACGTCAGCAGGTTCTCGACGAAGCTGCGGTCGATCTTCAGCTTCGCGAGCGGGAAGCGCTGCAGGTAGGCGAGGCTCGAATAGCCGGTGCCGAAATCGTCGATCGCGAAGCGGATGCCGAGCTCGGTCAGCTCCTCGAGCAGCCCCTTTGCCTGCACGGGGTCGTGCATCAGCAGGCTTTCGGTGATTTCCAGCACGATGCGGCGCGGATCGATGCCCGTCAGCGCGATCGCCTCGCGCACGCTCTGCGTGAAGCGCGGGTCGCGGAACTGCTGCGGCGACACGTTGACCGCCACGTACTGCAGCGCGAGCCCCTGGCGATCCCAGGCGACGAGCTGCATGCACGCGGCCTTGAGCACCCAGTTGCCGAGATAGTTGATCAGGCCGATCGATTCGGCGAGCGGAATGAAGGTCGCCGGCGGCACGAGGCCGTGCACCGGATGACGCCAGCGGATCAGCGCCTCGACGCCGTCCACCGCCCCCGACTGGCTGCGCGTGATCGGCTGGAAGTGGAGCGAGAACTCGCCGTTGCGCACGCCGTCGTACAGGTCGGCTTCGAGCTTGAGCCGCTCGGCGTCGGCCGGATCGTCGACCGGCGCGTGAAACGCGAGCGCGTTGCCGCCCGAGGCCTTCGCCTGCGCGAGGGCGTGGTCGGCGCGGCGCAGCAGCGGGCTGTGGTGCTGCGCGCGATGGGGCGCAGCCCGTTCGTCCGGGTACACGGCGATGCCGATGCTCGCGGACAGGTGGACGGTCTGCCCCTGGTACGCGTAAGGTTCGCGCACCGCGGCCTGCAGGCGGCGCGCGAGCGCGTCCGCGGCATTGCTCGCGTGTGCGCGGTCCGGTGCGGTGAGCACGACCGCGAACTTGTCGCTCGCGACACGCGCGAGCTGCTCGCCGGGCGCGACGAGCGCCTGCAGCCGCTGCGCGGTGTCGCGCAACAGCGTGTCGCCGGCGTCGTAGCCGAGCGCACGGTTGATGCGCTGGTAGTCGTCGAGGTCGAGCAGCAGCAGGGCGGCACAGGTGCCGCTTTCGTCGGCGGCCTGCTGGGCGCGCATCAGCGCCGGCACGAGTGCGGACAGGTTGCCGAGCCCCGTCATCGGGTCGTGGTGCATCTCGTACGTCAGGCGGGCCTCGAGCGCACGCCAGGCCGACACGTCGAACGCCGCGATCGCGAAGCCGTCGACGCCGTGGTGGCGGCTCTTGAACGCGCGGACCTCGACGTCGAGCGGATAGGTGAGCGACTTGACGATGCACATCGTCGCCTTCTCGACCTGGCCGGAGCGCGCGGCGCGTGCAAGCAGGCCTTCGAGCGTCGCGGTATCCTGTTCCGCGATCAGGTCGCGCAGCGTCAGCGTGTGCAGGTAGTCGCGGTGATAGCCGATGAAGCGCAGGCTCGCATCGGACACGTACAGGAAACGCAGCTCGCGGTCGACATGGGCGAGGAAGTCCACCGTGCCGACCGTCTGTTCCAGCCAGTTGCGCACGGTGTCGTCGCGGCGCGGCGCGCCGGCGCGCGCAGGCATCAGCGCGCCGCCCGACCAGGCGAAGCGGCGCAGCGTATGCAAGGCATTGCGCCAGGAGCCCTTGCGTGGCGTCTGTTTCCTGTTGGCTTCCATGTGTCTCGCTGACGTGAAGGGCTGGAACTGGTTGTCCGGAAGAAATAACGGCAGGCTGCGCAAAATCTTTAACCGGCCGGCCGCGGCTGGCACGGCCGCTGGACCGGGTCGCGCACATCGGCGTTCGACAGGCGAACGCCGATACGGCCTACATCGAGGCTGACTTTATAAGAAATGAGGACGCAGATGAAGCGAAAACTATGGGTGGGCGCCGCGGCGGCGCTGCTGGTGGCCGGCCATGCGCGGGTCGCGCAGGCGGAACTGAAGCCGGGCGCCGCGGCGCCCCCTTTCACGACGCAGGCGTCGCTGGGCGGCAAGACTTACACGTACTCGCTGGCCGATGCGCTGAAGCACGGGCCGGTCGTGCTGTACTTCTACCCGGCCGCGTTCACGAAGGGCTGCACCATCGAGGCGCATGCGTTCGCGGATGCGGTCGATCGTTACAAGGCTTACGGCGCGACGGTGATCGGCGTATCCGCGGACAACATCGACACGCTGACGAAGTTCTCGGTGAGCGAGTGCCGCAGCAAGTTCCCGGTCGCGGCCGATCCGGACGCGAAGATCATCCGCGAATACGACGCGAAGCTGCCCGCGCTCGATCGCGCGAACCGCGTGTCCTACGTGATTTCGCCGGAAGGGAAGGTGTTGTACCAATATACGAGCCTGTCGCCCGACAAGCATGTCGAGAACACGCTCGGCGCGGTGAAGGCGTGGGCCGACGCGCATCCGAAGCCGTAAGCAGCCATCCGCAGGCGGTCAGCCCGCCGTAAAGCGGCCCGCTTCGCGGGCCGCAGGCGCGATGACACGCGGCCGCCCCGTGGCGGCGCGGGCAGGCCGGGCAAGCGTCAGGCGCGCAATGCCTGTTCGATCGGCACGCTGCCGCCGACGAAGCCGATGACCTTGCGCGAAATGCCCAGCTTGATCGCCTCGATCGCGGCCCACGCGACATCCTGGCGCGACACCGGCGGCGCTGCGTCGAGCGGCTCCTCGGTCAGCGCGATCTTGCCGACGCCCGGGCCGTCCGCGAGCGGGCCGGGGCGCAGGATCACGTAATCGATGCCCGACGCGATCACGCGGTCGTCGCCTTCGCGCTTCATCTGCGAGTAGTGGCGCAGCGCGTCGCCGCTGCGCTCCGGCCAGTACGCGGTCAGCGAACTGATCACGACCAGCTTCTGCACGTTGTAGGCGAGCGCATGCTCGGCCGCGCGCGCGACCGCGTCGCGGTCGATCTGCTCCTCTTCGGCGGCGCCTTCCGATTCCGCCGAGCCGGCCGCGTAGATCACGTGCGTGATGCCCTGGAACGCGTGCGAGAAATCGCCCGTCAGATCGGCCTCGACGACCTTCGCGCCCGGCAGCGCATAGCCGTGCCGGCGCACCAGCGCAGTCACCTCGAATTCCGGCTGCTCCAGCAGCAGATCCGCGCAGGCCCGGCCGGTGCGGCCGGTCGCGCCAATCAGCAATACCTTCGTCGTCATGAAACCGCTCCTTGCTCGATGCGTCGTCCTTCCAGATAGGGACGGACGACCGATACTCAAGTGTATGTCGATCGGGGCGGCGGCGCTCGGGTAATTGGGGCTGTACCGCACCGAAACGGCCGGCGCGGCGCCCCGTCTCCGCGCGCTCGCGCGCACGGATCGCGGAATCGCCCCGCCGACCGGCTATCATGTGCGCGATGCATTTTTCGCCGCCAGGCAATACAACGCGGCGACCAACCGGTTGGAGTACACATGGCATTACCCCTGGACAACGTCAGCATGGCCGTATTCTGCGACTTCGAGAACGTCGCGCTCGGCGTGCGCGACGCGAAGTACGAGAAATTCGACATCAAGCCCGTCCTGGAGCGGCTGCTGCTGAAGGGCAGCATCGTCGTGAAGAAGGCGTATTGCGACTGGGAGCGCTACAAGGGCTTCAAGGCCTCGATGCACGAGGCGAGCTTCGAGCTGATCGAGATTCCGCACGTGCGCCAGTCGGGCAAGAATTCGGCCGACATCCGGCTCGTCGTGGACGCGCTCGATCTCTGCTACACGAAGTCGCACGTCGATACGTTCGTGATCATCAGCGGCGACTCGGATTTCTCGCCGCTCGTGTCGAAGCTGCGCGAGAACGCGAAGAAGGTGATCGGGGTCGGCGTGAAGAAGTCGACGTCGGACCTGCTGGTCGCGAACTGCGACGAATTCATTTTCTACGACGACCTGGTGCGCGAGCAGCAGCGCGCGCTGGCGAAGCGCGAACAGCAGCGCACCGGCAACGGCGGCGCGAAGCGCGCCGACGAGCCGTCGCGCAAGCCGGAACTGGAAGTGCGCCGCAGCGAGGCGATCGCGCTCGCGGTCGAGACGTTCGATGCGCTGGCGTCGGAGCGCGACGACGTCGGCAAGATCTGGGCGTCGGTGCTCAAGAGCGCGATCAAGCGCCGCAAGCCGGACTTCAACGAGTCGTATTACGGTTTCCGCGCATTCGGCAACCTGCTCGACGAAGCGCAGGCGCGCGGCCTGCTCGAGGTGGGACGCGACGACAAGTCGGGCGCGTTCGTGTCGCGGCCGCGCCAGTCCGCGGCGGCGGCCGAGCCGGTGGCGGCGGCGCGCGATACGGGCGGCGCCCAGCACGGTCACGGCGGGCGCCACGGGGAAGCCGCAACGGCCGAGCGCGAGCCGCGGCGCCGCGGGCAGCGGGCGGAAGCGGCTGTCGGCGAAAGCGTGCGGGCCGATGTCGACGAGGCGGACGTCGTCGACTTCGTGAACGAAGCGGCGCTCGTGCCGGCCGCGACGGCCGACGCGAATGAGGCGGCCGACACGCACGGTGACGCGAAGGATGGCCGCAAGCGCGCGCGCAAGACCGCGGCGAAGAAGGCAGGGGCGAAGAAGGCCGGCGTGAAGCAGGCGGGCGATGCGAAGGGGGCCGGCCGTCACACGGCGGCGAATCCGGACGAGGCCGCGCACGGCGGTGCGAAGCACGGTGGCGACAAGCATGCGGAAGGCAAGCATGCAGAAGCGACACATCGCGACGCGGAGCACGGCGAGGACCGGCACGTCGCGGCGCAGCACGCGGCGCCGACGGCCGGCGAGTACGGTGCCTCGGCGGCTGCCGCGCAGCCGTCGCACGAAGCCGCACCGACCGCCGAATCGACCGTTGAAGCGGCCGCCGACGCAGCAGCCGGCGCCAAGCCGAAGAAGCCGGCCCGCAAGACGGCGACCCGCGCGCGCCGTCCGCGCAAGACGGCTGCCGCCGCCGAGTAACGGAGTCAGCGGGCGTCAGAGGGCGTCCGGGCGGGACGGCGTCCGACCGAGGGCGCTGCCCGCGCCGCCGCGTCGGCCGGTGCAACACCGGCCGACGCGCTTCGTTATCCGTTCAGCACGTACGGCCGCGTCATCACCTCGAGGAAGTGACCGTCCGGATCGTCGAAATACACACCACGCCCGCCGTCATGGCGGTAGATCTCACCGGGCTGCCGCTTCGCCGGATCGGCCCAGTGCGGCAGGCCACGCGCGCGAATGCGCGCGAACACGCGGTCGAAGCCGGTCTCGTCGGTCAGGAACGCGTAGTGCTGGGCCGTGATCTCTCCCTCTTTTTCATAAAAATCGAGCGACACGCCGTTGTCGAGCCGGACGACCAGCATCGCGCCGAACGGCGTCGGCGCCGGCAGTTCCAGAAGTTCGGTGAGGAAGCGGCTCGATGCGTGCTTGTCGCGGCACCAGACGATCGTATGGTTCAGCTGGACGTTCATGGCGGGTCCCCGGGACGGGGCGCGAGGGTGGGCATGGACACACGATAGTCGATCACCGCCGGCGTGCAAGCCGGATGGGCGGCGAGCGCGGCGGCCACGACGGCGGCTGGTGCGGCGGCCATCAGCGAATCGTCGTCTGCAACGATCTGGACGATCGGCTACTTTTTCGGGAGCAAAGGTCATTGGCGTGGCTTTTTGCGCCGCCAAGAATCCCTGTCAACCATCGCCGCCATCCGCCGGATGACGAACCGGCGATGCGCAACAGGGAGACAGACGATGCGCTTCACGCTGAACGGCCAGCCGTTCGATTTCGACGGCGATCCCGATACGCCGCTGCTGTGGGTCATACGCGACACGGCCCGGCTCACCGGCACCAAATACGGCTGCGGCATCGGCGCGTGCGGTGCCTGCACCGTGCATCTCGACGGCGAGGCCGCACGCTCGTGCGTGCTGCCGGCCGCGAGCGTCGCGGGTCGCGCGGTCACGACGATCGAGGGGCTGTCGCACGATCGCTCACACCCGGTGCAGCGCGCGTGGATCGAGAAGGACGTGCCGCAGTGTGGCTACTGCCAGTCGGGGATGGTGATGGCCACCGCCGCGCTGCTCGCGCGGCATCGCAAGCCGACCGACGCGCAGATCGACCAGGCCGTCACGAACCTGTGCCGCTGCGCGACCTATCAACGCATTCGCGAGGCCATCCATGTCGCGGCCGGCTGACGCGCTGCGGGTGCGGCACACGCCGAATGCATCGCGGCGCGTATTCCTGAAGGGCGGCGTCGCGCTGGCGGGCAGCCTGCTGCTGCCGCTCGCGATCGGCGACGTCGTGCAGGCGGCCGGCGACGGCGCACGCTTTCGCGAGATCAACGACTGGGTGCGCGTCGACGCTGACGGCACGACGATCATCGGCCTGTCGCAAGCCGAAGTCGGGCAGGGCGTCTACACGGGGCTGCCGCAGGTGCTCGCCGACGAGATGGATGCTGACTGGCGCAGCGTGACGATCGAATTCGTCACGGGGCGCGACGCGTACCGGATCGACGCCGCGAACGAGGCGCCGCAGCAGTTCGTCGGCGCATCGATGTCGGCGACGATGTTCTACACGCGGCTGCGCATCGCGGGCGCGCAGGCGCGCTCGGCGTTCCTGCGGGCCGGTGCCGCGCGGCTCGGCGTGCGCGACACGCAGTGCGTGACGCGCGACGGCCGTGTCATCCATGCGCCGAGCGGCCGGTCGCTGTCATATGGCGAACTCG
Organism: Burkholderia sp. Bp8994; assembly: GCF_003853805.1. NCBI lineage: Bacteria > Pseudomonadati > Pseudomonadota > Betaproteobacteria > Burkholderiales > Burkholderiaceae > Burkholderia > Burkholderia sp. Bp8994. The sequence continues at coordinate 31,801 of NZ_QTQH01000017.1, read as the reverse complement.
TCGATGCCGCCGCGAAGCTGCCGCACGACCCGCAGCCGCGCCTGAAGCCGGAATCCGCGCACACGCTGATCGGTCGTCCGCTGCACAAGCTCGACGTGCCCGCGAAAGTCGACGGCAGCGCGATCTACGGCATCGACGTGCAGGTGCCCGATATGCTGGTCGGCGCGCTGGCGATGGCGCCGACGCTGAACGGCCGGCCGACGGCCGTGAACAATCGCGATGCGTTGCGTGCGATGCCCGGCGTCGCGGACGTCGTGCTCGCGAAGGACGCGGTGATCGTTGTCGCGCATACCTACTGGCAGGCGAAGAAGGCGTGCGATGCGGCGGACATCGTGTGGGATGCGGGCCCGACGCCGGCGTTCGACAGCGCGACGATTCTCGCGCAGTGCAAGGGCGCGCTGCAGGCGGAGCACGCGGCGGTCGCGACGACGATCGGCGAGCCCGCTCGCCGGCTCGCCGAGGCCGGCACGCTCGTCGAAGCCGACTACCACACGCCGTACATCGTTCACGCGACGATGGAGCCCGTCAACGCGACCGTGCACGTGCGGGCGGACGAGATCGTGGTGTGGGGGCCGATCCAGGGGCAGGACAAGGTGCGCTGGGCGCTGTCGGCGCTGTTCGGCATGCCGGCCGAGCGCATCATCGTCAACACGACGTTTCTCGGCGGCAGCTTCGGCCGCAAGTACGTGCCCGATTTCGTCGTGCATGCGGCCGTCGCGTCGAAAGCGGTGGGGCGGCCGGTGAAGGTGATCCGCTCGCGCGAGGACGATATCCGTCACGGCTTCTATCGGCCGTGCGCGTCTGCGCGGTTGCGCGCCGCGCTCGGTAGCGACGGGCTGCCGGTCGCGCTGCATGCGCGCGTCGCCGGCCACTCGCTGTATGCGGCGATCAAGCGCGACCGCTACGAGAAGGCGGGTGGCTGGGACGAGACGATGCTCGACGGCTTGTACGACCTTTGCTACGACGTGCCGAACCTGCTGGTCGACTCGGTCACGGTGATGCAGCCGATTCCGGTCAGCTTCATGCGCAGCGTCGGCAGCACGTCGACGGTGTTTTTCCTCGAGAGCTTTGTAAACGAACTCGCGCACACGGCGCGGGCCGACCCCGTGCGATACCGGCGCGCGTTGCTCAAGCACGACCCGCTCGCGCTGCGCGTGCTCGACGCGACGGCCGCGCGCGCGAACTGGTTCGGCCGCGCGCCGGCCGGCCTGTCGCGCGGCGTCGCGTATTCGTTGTACACGGGGCGCGGCGGCGCGTTCCGCACGTACGTCGCGACGATCGCCGAGGTGCGCGTGACGGGCGGCAACGTGAAGCTCGAGCGGATCGTGTGCGGGATCGACTGCGGCCGCGCGATCAATCCGCTGCTGATTCGCGAGATGGTCGAAGGCGGCGTCGGCTTCGCGCTGACCAATACGTTCCGAAGCGAGATCACGTTCGCGCACGGCGCGGTCGTGCAGCGCAATTTCGCGGACTACCCGCTGCTCGGTCTGGCCGCGATGCCGAAGATCGACGTCGTGATCGTCGACAGCGATCGCGACCCGCAAGGCTGCGGCGAAGTCGCGTTGCCGCCGGTCGCACCGGCCGTCGCCGACGCGATCTGGCATGCGACCGGCGAGCGGCCGCGCTCGATGCCGTTCGCCACGCCGCTCGTGACCTGAGCTTTCCGGTGTTCCCCCAAGGCCGGCGGCGTGCGATGCGACGCCGGTCAATATCAAGCATAACTACACGACTGGTCTGGAGAATTCCATGAAAACCTTCCGCACGGCCGCGACGGCCGTTTCGTTCGCGGCGGCCGCCGCTGCCGTGTCGCCGGGCGCGCATGCGCAGAGCAGCGTGACGCTGTACGGCATCGTCGATACCGGCGTCCAGTACTACAACAACGCGGCGGGCGGCGGCTCGGTCGCCGGCATGCCGTCGCTGACCGGCGAGGTGCCGTCGCGCTTCGGGTTGCGCGGCGTCGAGGATCTCGGCGGCGGCTATCGCGTGTTCTTCGTGCTCGAGAACGGCTTCGCGCTGAACTCGGGCGCGCTGAACTACGGCGGCCGGCTCTTCGGCCGGCAGGCGAACGTCGGCATCGAATCGCCGTACGGGGCGCTCACCCTCGGGCGGCAGATGAACATGTCGATGCTGGTGCTGCTGAACGCCGACGTGATCGGCCCGTCGATTCATTCGATGGCGAGCTTCGACAGCTATCTGCCGAACGCGCGCAGCGACAACGCGGTCGGCTATCTCGGCCACTTCGGCGGCCTGACGCTCGGCGGCACCTACAGCACCGGGCGCGACGGCGCGGGCCCGGCCGGCCCGTCGGCCACGAACTGCGCGGGCAACGTGGCGGGCGATCCGGTCGCCTGCCGCCAGTACACGATGATGGTCGCGTACGACGCGCCGCAGTTCGGCGCGGCCGCTTCGTACGACGTGATGCACGGCGGCGCGGGTGCGTCGGCGCCGCTGTCGAGCCCCGGCTATACGGACACGCGCACGATCGTCGACGCGTACGTGAAATTCGGCATCGCGAAACTCGGCGCGGGCTGGATCCGCCGTAACACGGCGGCCGCGACGCACAGCCAGTCGGACATCTTCTTCGCGGGCGGCACGGTCTACGCGACGCCGGCGCTATCGTTCGACGCACAGGCGGTGCGCTACCTGCTGCGCGGCCGCTACGACTCGAACCTGTTCGTCGCGCGCGCCAATTACAGCCTGTCGAAGCGTACGATGCTCTATACGTCGGTCGGCTATATGACGAACAGCGCACTCGGCACGTCGGCGGTGGCGGCCGGCGGCACCGTCGGCGCCGGCCGGAACCAGGTCGGCGTGATGGCGGGCATCCAGCAGCGCTTTTGAGCCGGCGGCACGCACCACGGAGACTCCGACGATGACGACTGATCTTCTCAGCGACGTGCTGGCCGATCTGCGGGCCGATGCGGTCGTCACCGGGCGCTTCACGTTGAGCGCACCGTGGGCGATCCGCAAGCCGGCCGTCGCGGGCGCACCGTTTCGCACCTGCGCGGGCAGCCCGTTCTTCCTCTCGGTCGCCGGTGCCGCGCCCGTGCACGTGGGGCCGGGCGACTTCGTGCTGCTGCCGCACGGCGACGAGCACGTGATGGCGTCGTCGCTCGACGAGCCACCGGTGCCGTTCGATACGTTGATGGCGGACAAGGGCATCCGGCCGCGCTTCGACACGCCGCTCGAATTTGCCGCGGGCGGCGGCGGCGCGACCAGCGACCTCTATACCGGGATCGTCATTTATCGCGACCTCGTGCGCAGCCCGCTGTTATCCGTGCTGCCGCCACTGATCCACGTCCGCGCGAACGACGCGGCCGTCGCGCCCTGGCTCGCGAGCACGCTGCAGAGCTTCATCGAGGAGTCGATGGCGTGCCAGCCCGGCTGGGCCGTCGCCGCGACGCGTCTCGCCGACGTGCTGTTCGTGCAGCTGTTGCGCGCGCACCTGCAGTCGTCGGCAAATCATACGGGCTGGCTGCGCGGCCTGACCGATCCGCAGATCGGCCGTGCGATGGCGCTGATGCACCGCGACCCGCGCCGCAACTGGCAGCTCGCGAGTCTCGCGGCCGAGGCCGGCATGTCGCGCTCGCGCTTTTGCGCGCGTTTTGCGGAACTGGTCGGCGAGACGCCGATCGTCCACCTGACCGCCTACCGGATGTATCTGGCGAGCGGCGAGCTCGCGCACGGCAAGCTGCGGCTGATCGAGGTCGCCGAGCGGGTCGGCTACACGTCGGAGAAGGCATTTGCGCGCGCGTTTCATCGCTGGTCGGGAATGGCGCCGCGCCGCTATGCGCGCAACGCAAAGGATCTGTATGACCTCGCGCGACATGGATGACGGCTCGTCGCGCTATCGCGAGCCCGCGCTTGCGCGCAGGCTCGCGATTCTCGAAGCGGCCGCGTGCCGTTACTCCCCGGCCACCGCCGGTCCGCCCGAATTGCCGCGGCGGTTGCGGCGCTTTTCGCCCCACACGCGGAACCGGTCCATGTACAGATAGACGACCGGCGTCGTATAGAGCGTCAGCACCTGCGACATGATCAGGCCGCCGGCGATCGCGATCCCGAGCGGCGCGCGCAGCTCGGCGCCGTCGCCGTGGCCGAACGCGAGCGGCAGCGCGCCGAGGAGTGCCGCCATCGTGGTCATCATGATCGGCCGGAAGCGCAGCAGGCACGCCTCGTGGATCGCATCGAACGACGATTTGTTGCCGTTGCGCGTCTGGTCGATCGCGAAGTCGACCATCATGATCGCGTTCTTCTTCACGATACCGATCAGCAGGATCACGCCGATCAGCGCGATGATGCTGAACTCGGTCTTGAACAGCAGCAGCGCGAGGAGGGCGCCGACGCCGGCCGACGGCAGCGTCGACAGGATCGTGATCGGGTGGATGTAGCTCTCGTACAGGATCCCGAGCACGATGTAGACGGCCAGCAGCGCCGCGAGAATCAGGATCGGCTGGTTGTTCAGCGACTGCTGGAACGCCTGCGCGGTGCCCTGGAAGCTGCCGACGATCGTCGGCGGCACGCCGATCTGCGCCATCGTCTGGTAGATCACCTGGGTCGCCTGCGACAGCGACACGCCCGGCGGCAGGTTGAACGAGATCGTCGTCGCGACGAACAGCCCCTGGTGGTTGATCGACAGCGGCGTCGTGCTCGGGCCGAAGGTCGCGATCGCGGACAGCGGAATCATCGTCGACTTCGACGTCGACACCGCCGCGCCCGACGACGCGCTCGACTTGCCGCTCGACGCGATCGAGTTCAGCGCCTGGTTGCGCGCGGAATCGGACGCGATCGCCGCGGCGCTCGTCGCGGCCGTGCCGGCGCTCGACGTGCCGGCCGAGGTCGCGACGAAGGTGCCGGCCGCGGCGTTGGTGGTCTGCGAGCCGTTCGCGCTGCCGCCCGACGTGCTGATCCACACCTGGTTCAGCATCTCCGGGCTCTGCCAGTATTTCGGCGCGACCTCCATCACCACGTGGTACTGGTTCAGCGGGTTGTAGATCGTCGAGACCTGGCGCTGGCCGAACGCGTCGTACAGCGTGTTGTCGATCTGCGCGGGCTTGATGCCGAGCCGCGCGGCGCTCGCGCGGTCGATCGTCACCATCGCCTCGAGGCCGCCTTGCTGCTGGTCGGAGTTCACGTCGGTCAGCTCGGCGCGCTTTTGCAGCGCCTCGGTCAGGAGCGGCGCCCACTTGTACAGCTCGGCGCTCGAATCGCCGAGCAGCGTGAACTGGTACTGCGCGCTGCTTTGCCGGCCGCCGACGCGGATGTCCTGCGCGGCCTGCAGGAACGTGCGCGCGCCCGCGACGTCCGACAGCGGCCTGCGCAGCTGCTGGATCACCTGGTCGGCCGACAGCTTGCGCTCGGCGCGGTCCTTCAGCGTGACGAACATGAAGCCCGAGTTGGTCTGCGTGCCGCCGGTGAAGCCCGCGACGCTCTTCACGTTCGGGTTCGCCTGCACGATCCGCATCATCTCGGCGAACTTCAGCTTCATCGCCTGGAACGAGGTCGACTGGTCGGCCTGGATGCCGCCGATCATCAGCCCGGTGTCCTGCTGCGGGAAGAAGCCCTTCGGCACGATGATGTACAGGTAGACGTTCAGCCCGATCGTCGCGAACAGGATCAGCAGCACCAGCAGCGGGCGGCGCAGCGCCCACGACAGCGAGCGTTCGTAGCCGCGCTGCATCCGCGTGAAGAAGCGCTCGAGGAAGCGGCCGAGGCGGCCTTCCTCCTGCACCTCGTGAGATTCGCGCAGCAGCCGCGCGCACATCATCGGCGTGACGGTGAGCGACACCGCGAGCGACACGCCGATCGCAAGCGACAGCGTCAGCGCGAACTCGCGGAACAGCCGCCCGACGATGCCGCCCATCAGCAGGATCGGCAGGAACACCGCGACGAGCGAGATGCTCATCGACAGCACCGTGAAGCCGACCTCGCGCGCGCCGTCGAACGCAGCCTGCAACCTCGGCTTGCCGTTCTCGATGTGGCGCGTGATGTTCTCGAGCACGACGATCGCATCGTCGACGACGAAGCCGGTCGCGACGATCAGCGCCATCAGCGACAGGTTGTCGATCGAGAAGCCGAGCAGGTACATCGCGCCGAACGTGCCGATGATCGAGATCGGCACCGCGACGCTCGGGATCAGCGTCGCGCGCCAGTTGCGCAGGAACAGGAACACGACCATCACGACCAGGCTGACCGCGATCAGGAGCGTGTGCTCGGTGTCCTTCAGCGACGCGCGGATCGTCGTCGAACGGTCGAGCACCGGCGTGACCGTGATGTCGGCCGGCAGCGACGCGGTGAGCTGCGGCAGCGCCGCGCGCACGCGGTCGATCGTCTCGATGATGTTCGCGCCGGGCGAGCGGTAGAGGATCACGAGCACCGCGCGCTTGCCGTTCGACAAACCGAGGTTGCGCAGGTCCTCGACGCCGTCCACGACCTCGGACAGGTCGGACAGCCGCACGGCCGCGCCTTTGCGGTAAGCGACGACGAGGTCGCTGTACTGCGACGCCTGCGACGCCTGGTCGTTCGTATAGAGCTGGTAGTGCTTCGGGCCGAACTCGATCGCGCCCTTCGGGCTGTTGGCGTTTGCGGACGCGAGCGCGGCCCGCACGTCCTCGAGGCCGATGCCGTAGTGGAACAGCGCGTGCGGCTCGAGCTCGACGCGCACGGCCGGGTTCGCGGAGCCGCTCACCGACACCTGGCCGATCCCGTCGATCTGCGACAGCGACTGCTGCAGCACCGTCGACGCGGCGTCGTACAGTTTCGCGGGCGACGACGTTTCCGACGTGAGCGACACGATCATGATCGGCGAGTCGGCCGGGTTGACCTTGCGGTACGTCGGGTTGCTCCTGAGCGACGCGGGCAGGTCGGCGCGCGCCGCGTTGATCGCGGCCTGCACGTCGCGCGCGGCGCCGTCGATGTCGCGGTTCAGCCCGAACTGCAGGGTAATCCGCGCGTTGCCGACGGTACTGGTCGACGTCATTTCGCTGACGTCGGCGATCGAGCCGAGGTGCCGCTCGAGCGGGCTCGTCACGCTGGTCGCGACCGTCTCGGGGCTCGCGCCGGGCAGCGACGCCTGCACCGAGATGGTCGGGAAGTCGACCTGCGGCAGCGGCGACACCGGCAGCCTGATGAACGCGAACAGGCCCGCGAGCGCGACGCCGAGCGCGAGCAGCGTCGTCGCGACGGGGCGGGTGATGAAGGGGCGCGACAGGTTCATGTTGGCACTCGCTGGGCGGCCGCGTGTTCCGACGGATGCGTTTTCGGGAGATGGGGGGGCTGCGCCCCCCCACGCGAACGAAGTGAGCGTGGGGGGCGGTTCATTTACGCACCCGTGTGCTTGCCGGCATCGGCGCCGGGGCCGTGCCGCTCGAACCAGCCGCGCACGCGGCGCGCGAGGCTGTCGAAGCCGAGGTAGATCACCGGCGTCGTGAACAGCGTCAGCACCTGCGACACGATCAGGCCGCCCGCGATCGCGATCCCGAGCGGCTGGCGCAGCTCGGAGCCCGCACCCGCGCCGACGATCAGCGGCACCGCGCCGAGCAGCGCGGCGAGCGTCGTCATCAGGATCGGCCGGAAGCGCAGCAGGCACGCCTGGTAGATCGCCTCGCGCGGCGGCTTGCCTTCGACCCGCTCGGCTTCGAGCGCGAAGTCGATCATCATGATCGCGTTCTTCTTCACGATGCCGATCAGCAGCACGATCCCGATGATCCCGATGATGTCGAGGTCGTGCCCGGTGATCATCAGCGCAAGCAGCGCGCCGACGCCGGCCGACGGCAGCGTCGACAGGATCGTGATCGGATGGATGTAGCTCTCGTAGAGCACGCCGAGCACGATGTACATCGTGACGACCGCCGCGAGGATCAGGAACAGCTGGTTCGACAGCGACGCCTGGAACGCGAGCGCGGCGCCCTGGAAGCGCGTCTGGAACGAGCCGGGCAGGCCGATGTCCTGCTCGGCGGCGCCGATCGCCTTCACGGCCTCGCCGAGCGACGCGCCCGGCGCGAGGTTGAACGAGATCGTCGTCGACGGGAACTGCGACAGGTGCGCGACGAGCAGCGGCGACGGCCGCTCGTGGAACGACGCGATCGACGACAGCGGCACCTGGCCGCCGCCCGCGGACGGCAGGTAGATGTCGCTCAGCGATTCGGCGTAATGCTGCTCCTTCGGCTCCGACTCGAGAATCACGCGATACTGGTTCGACTGCGTGAAGATGGTCGACACGATGCGCTGGCCGAACGCGTCGTACAGCGCGTTGTCGACGGTCGCCGGCGTGATGCCGAAGCGCGCGGCGCTCGCGCGGTCGATCTCGATGTAGACCGACTGGCCGTTGCTCTGCAGGTCGGTCGCGACGTCGGCGAGCGACGGCTCCTTCTGCAGCCGCGTGACGAGCTTCGGCACCCAGGTCGCGAACTCGTCCGGGTTCGGGCTCGTCAGCATGAACTGGTACTGCGTCGGGCTCACGGTCGAGTCGATCGTCAGGTCCTGCACCGACTGCATGAACAGCGAGATGCCGGTCACGTTCGCGACACGCTGCTGCAGGTCGCGGATGATCTGCGCGGACGATTCGGAGCGGGCGTCGCGCGCCTTCAGGTTGATCAGCATCCGGCCGCTGTTCAGCGTGATGTTGCTGCCGTCGACGCCGATGAACGACGTGAGGCTCGCGACGTTCGGATCCTTCAGGATCTCGGCCGCGAGCGCCTGCTGGCGTTCGGCCATCGCGCCGTACGAGATCGACTGCGGCGCCTGCGTGATCGCCTGGATCACGCCGGTATCCTGCGCGGGGAAGAAGCCCTTCGGTATGAACACGTAGAGCAGGCCGGTCAGCACGAGCGTCAGCACCGCGACGACGAGCGTCGAGCGCTGGCGGTTCAGCACCCATTCGAGCGCGACCCCGTAGCGTGCGATCACCCAGTCGATCGCGCGGTGCACGCGCGCCTCGAAGCGGTGGCTCTCCGGCGGCGGCGAATGGCGCAGCAGCTTCGCGCACATCATCGGCACGAGCGTGAGCGACACGATCGCCGAGATCACGATCGTCACCGCGAGCGTGATCGCGAACTCGTGGAACAGGCGGCCGACCACGTCGCCCATGAACAGCAGCGGGATCAGCACCGCGATCAGCGACACCGTCAGCGAGATGATCGTGAAGCCGATCTGTCTCGAGCCCTTCAGCGCGGCCTCGAGGCCCGTGTCGCCTTCCTCGACGTAGCGCGCGATGTTCTCGATCATCACGATCGCGTCGTCGACGACGAAGCCGGTCGCGATGGTGAGCGCCATCAGCGACAGGTTGTTCAGCGAGAAGCCGGCCATGTACATCACCGCGAGCGTGCCGATCAGCGACAGCGGCACCGACAGGCTCGGGATGATGGTCGCGTAGACGTTCGCGAGGAACAGGTACATCACCAGCACGACCAGCGCGACCGCGAGCAGCAGCTCGAACTGCACGTCGCGCACGGCGGCGCGGATCATCGTCGTGCGGTCGGTGACGATCTGCACGTCGAGCGCTGCGGGCAGCGTCTCCTGCAGCTTCGGCAGCTGCGCCTTGATCGCGTCGACGGTCGCGATCACGTTCGCGCCCGGCTGGCGCTGCACGTTCAGGATGATCGCGGGCTCCGCATTGACCCACGCGCCCAGCTTGGTGTTCTCGGAGCCGGCGACGATCTTCGCGACGTCGGTCAGCATCACCGGGCGGCCGCTCTTGTAGGCGACGACCGCGTCGTTGTATTGATCGGCGCTGGTGAGCTGGTCGTTCGCGTTGATCGTGTACGCGCGCGTCGGGCCGTCGAAGTTGCCCTTCGGCGTGTTCACGTTCAGGTTCGAGATCGTCGTGCGCAGGTCGTCGAGGTTCATCCCGTACTGCGCGAGCGCGGTCGGGTTCGCCTGGATCCGCACGGCCGGCCGGTTGCCGCCCGACAGGCTGACGAGGCCGACGCCCGCGATCTGCGAGATCTTCATCGCGAGACGCGTGTCGGTCAGGTCCTGCACCTGGGTGAGCGGCAGGGTCTTCGACGTGATCGCGAGGGTCAGCACCGGCGCGTCGGCCGGGTTGACCTTCGCGTAGATCGGCGGGGCAGGGAGGTCGGACGGCAGCAGGTTGCCGGCCGCGTTGATCGCGGCCTGCACTTCCTGTTCGGCGATGTCGAGCGGCAGGTCGAGCGAGAACTGCAGCGTGATCACCGACGCGCCGGCCGAGCTTTGCGACGACATCTGGTTCAGCGACGGCATCTGGCCGAACTGCCGCTCCAGCGGCGCGGTGACCGCCGACGTCATCACCTCCGGGCTCGCGCCCGGATAGAAGGTCTGGACCTGGATCGTCGGGTAGTCGACCTCGGGCAGGGCGGCGAGCGGCAGGAAGCGCAGCGCGACGAGACCGGCCAGCATGATCGCCGCCATCAGGAGGGCGGTGCCGACCGGCCGGAGAATGAAGAGGCGGGAGGGATTCATCGAGCGGCCCGCGCGTTACTGGGCCGCGGGGGCCGCTGCCTGCGACGCGCCGTGCTTGTGTCCGCCGCGGCGGGCGGCCGCGCCCGATGCGCCGGACGCCGCGCCGGCGCCGTGCGCGCCCGACGCGCCTTTCGGCTTGTCGGCCGGGATCGTGATCTTCGCGCCTTCGCGCAGCCGGTCGGAGCCGTCGGTGACCACGCGCTCGCCGAGCGCGACGCCGCTGACGATGCTCGTGCGCTCGCCGTCGACCGGGCCGATCGTGACCTTGCGCACCGTCACCGTGTTGTCGGGCTTCACGATGTACACGAACTGGCCGATCGAGCCCGTCAGCACGGCGGCCGTCGGCACGATCGTCGCATCGCGCATCACGTCGACCAGCAGCCGCGCGTTCACGAACTGATTCGGGAACAGCAGCCCTTCCTTGTTATCGAAGGTCGCGCGCAGCTTGACCGTGCCGGTGCTGGTGTCGATCTGGTTGTCGAGCGTGGCGAGCGAACCCGTCTCGAGCGGCACCGTGTTGTTGCGGTTGTACGCGGTGACCGACAGTTTCCGGCCCGCGTTCACCTGCTTGACGATCTGCGGCAGGTTGTCTTCCGAAGTCGTGAAGATCACGCTCATCGGCTGCAGCTGCGTGATCACGACGATCCCGTTCGTGTCGCCCGGCGTCACGTAGTTGCCGGGGTCGACCTGGCGCAGGCCGACGCGGCCCGACACCGGCGCCGTGATGCGCGCGTACGCGAGGTTCAGCTTCGCGGAATCGATCGCCGCCTGGTCGGTCTTCACCGTTCCTTCATATTGCTTGACGAGCGATGCCTGGGTGTCGACCGTCTGCGACGCGATCGAATCCTGCGACAGCAGCGTCTGGTAGCGCTTCAGGTCGAGGCGGGCCGTCGCGAGCAGTGCCGAGTCGCGCGCGTGCGTGCCTTCGGCGTTCTCGAGCGCGACCTGGTACGGGCGCGGGTCGATCTGCGCGAGCAGGTCGCCCTTCCTGACGATCTGGCCTTCCTGGAACGCGACCGACTGCAGGTAGCCCGACAACTGCGTCTTGACCGTCACGCTCGCGAGCGGCGTCACGGTGCCGAGCGCGGACAGCACGATCGGCATCTCGCCCTGCGTCGCGGTCGCGACCGATACCGGTTGCGGAACGTTCGCCATCGCGGCGGGGCCGCCGCGGCCGCGATGGCCGCCGCCTGCGCTCGCGCCGGAGGCCGCGCTGGCCGCCGCCTGCGCGTCGGCCTGCGTGCGGTTCCACGGGTGCCACCACAGCAGGCCGCCGATGACGACGACCGCGAGCGTCCCGATCACCAGCGTGCGGCGCGGTCGGCGCGCGGCGGGGGAGGCGGGATCCTTCGAAGGGGGCGTGGGCTTTTGTTGATTGTCCATCGGGTTCTGTCAGGAAGACGGCTCGGCAGGCCGGGAAACGGGCTCGAAACCGGGCTGGAAAACGGGCCTGGGCGGCGCAGGGGCATGCGGTGCCGGAAGGCCGGCTCGGTCCGGGCCCTTCCGGTCTGCGCGGAAAAAGAAAAGAGCGGTGCGCGCCGCGAATGCGGCGCGACGATGGGCATGATCCTACGTCCCGTCCCCGTTACAGTCCAGTCGTCTATCTTTCAACGGGTTACGGTCGTTACAGAACGCGACGGGGCGATGACGGATCGATTACACGGCGCTGCGCCGGGCCGGCGCGCCGCCGATCTCGCGGGTGATTTTCGCGATGCACTCGTGCAGCGCGGGCACCACGTGTTCCTGCAGCCATTCGGGCGGGCACTGACTCGATGCGCCGCCGCAGTTCACCGAATAGCGCTGGCCCGACGGGCCGACGAACCCGGCCGCGACCGCATTCAGCCCTTCGCGCCATTCGCCGATGGCGATCGCGTGGCCGGCGCGCATCGCGTCCTCGAGGCCGGGGGTCAGGCGCGCCGATACGTGCGGCCAGTCGTCGCCGGCCGTCGCGCGCAGCGCGTCGAGCAGCGTGCGGCGCTCGTCGTCCTCCAGCGCCGCAAGATACGCGCGGCCGACCGCGGTGCGCGCGATGTCCATCCGCGAGCCGATCTCGAGGCGCGTGACGAGCACGGCCGAGCGCGGCCGGATCACGTCGATCGCGACCATGTCGAGCCGGTCGCGCACCGCGAGGTGCACCGACAGCGACGTGCGCTCGGCGAGTTCGATCATGAACGGCCGCGAGCGCGCGCGGATGTCGAAGTTGCGCAGGAAGCCGTGGCTCAGCTCCAGCACCGACGCGGTCAGCACGAAGCGCTCGCTGTCGGGCAGCTGGAACAGGAAGCCGGCGCTGACGAGCGTCGCCGTGATGCGCGACACGGTCGGCTTCGGGATGCCCGTCAATTCGGTCAGCTCGCGGTTGCTGACCGGGGCGTCGGCGGCCGCGATGCGGCGCAGCACGGCGAGGCCGCGCGCGAGCGCGGTGATCTCGTCCGGCGACGATTCGCGGTCTCGGGGCGCGGGAGGCGTTACAGATGTCGACACGAGGGATTCTCTCTATTTCCGAAACTCGATTTCATTTTGTTGGTATTGTAGGATGATTGTCAAAAGATGCATGTTCCATGGGTGAATCGTTCATTCGATGCGATTTTACGGGTTCACCCTTGGTTTATTAGGAAAGTGCTCAAACGAGCATTGCCGGAAAGTGAACAAACCGGTGCAAATACCGCTTGACTTGTCGGGCGGAAACGGAAAGAATGTCTCACGTTTTCGAAACATCGTTTCAGGAGTTTAACCGGCAACGGTGTTTCGCGCAGTCTCTCAGGTTCTAGCACGGCCCTCGGAATGGCTAGAACTTTTTTAGCGCCACGGTCTCCGTGGCGCTTTTTTTTGCCCGTCGTTTTCCTGTCGCAGGCCGGCAAGCCCGCCACCAGGGCCCGAACGCCGCGGTTGCGCCACAGCGAAGTCTACCGCGTCGCCAGCCATCCTCCCCCGAATCGCCGCGTCGTTCGGCGCCGGACCCTCGTTTCCGTCATTTCGATTTTCGGCTGGCCGCGCCGCCGGCATGCCCGCGCGGTGTGCGCCGATCGTGCGGCAAATGATGCTCCCCGTTCGCCGGGGACCCCCTATGCAAAAGTAGGAGGGTGACCCATCCCGACCTTGCGCGCGCGTCCGCAGAATGCCGGTACGGGCCGTGAAAGCTTCGCGGCCCGCGTCTGCAGCAGAGCATGACGTCCAGCGCGTGTCGCTGGCGGACCCCTTGGATGGAGGTCATATGTTCAGTACCCGCGCGTGTTGCAGCAGTGTGGCGGCACTGTTGCTCCTGATGTGCGCCGTTCCCTCGTTTGCCCAAACGTTTCGCGTTCAATGTCCGTTCACCACGCCGTCCCATCCGACGGCGCTGCCGGCCGGCGGTGCGGAACCCGCCTACACCGGACCGTCCTTCACCGGGCTGAACTCCACGCCGACCGGTATCGTCAACGGCGCCATCAAGTGTCAGCAGATCTCGGGCGGTGACGGGTACGCCACCATGGCCGACGGCACGCAGACGTACCTGTTTGCCTTCGGCCCGTTGTCCGGCATTGCCGACATCCAGGCCGGCCGCGCCGGTACGGAATTCGCATCGGTGTTCAACACGGTCGGCGATCCGAGAACCGACCCGACCTACAACGGCGCGGTCGGCCTCGTGCCCGACCCGGAATCGTCGCCGCCGGGCCAGTTGACCGGCCATGTGGATCCGCGCCCGATCATGGACATCGGCGTGATGAACGGCAACATGCCGGCGCCCGAGATGGCGATCGACGAGGACGACGAGTTCTTCCTGACGCTCACGAACGTCGGCATGATCATGCGCCCCGACCTGTTCGAGCAGCACACGGTGCACTTCCACGGTTATCCGAATGCGTCGTCGTTCTATGACGGCGTGCCGGATGCGTCGGTGGCGATCAACATCGGCGCCAGCTTCACCTATTACTATCTCGCGCCCGATGCCGGCACCTACTTCTGGCACTGCCACATCACGCCGCCGGAGCACCTCCAGATGGGGATGGTCGGCCAGATCTTCGTGCGGCCGCGCCAGAACCGGGTGCCGTCCGGCCATTCGCTGTACGCCGCGCTGGTGGCGCAGCAAGGCGATCTTCGTACGCGGTGCGGCAACGACATTCTGTGCTCGACGCCGCTGCCGCCTTCGAATGGCGTGCTGCACGTCAACGACAAGAGCGGCAAGCCGACGCTCTACGCGTACAACGACGGCGACGGTTCGACTGCATACGACGTCGAGTATCCGGTGCAGATCCACGGCTTCGATCCGAACTTCCATTTCGTGGGGATGACGTTCAACCCGGAACCGTTCACCGACATGAAGGACAAGTACTTCATGCTGAACGGGCGCAGCTATCCGGACACGGTGACCCAGGGGCCGATGCAGACCCCGGTGGCCGACGGCACGGCCCATGTTTCCCAGCCGCTGCCGACCATCATCAATATCCCGGCCGGCGGCCGCGCGCTGCTCAGGATTTCCGATCTCGACGTCACCGAATTCCAGACGCTCGCGTCGCTGGGCGTGAGGATGCACGTGATCGGCGTCAACGCCCGGTTGCTGCGCGACATGGCCGGCAACGACATGACCTACTACACGAACTCGATCACGCTCGGCGGCGGCGAATCCATCGACGTGATTCTCGATGCGAGCGACACGACGAAGTACGCGCCGGGGTCGGTCTACTACCTCTACACGCCGAATCTCGATCACCTGTCGAACGACGCCGAGAACTTCGGGGGGCTGATGACGGAGGTCCGCATCTGCCCGGCCGCGCTCAACCCGGCTACGAAGTCCTGCATCTAGGAGAAATATCGTGGGCCACTTCACTCATGACATCCGGACCGCTATGTGCACGGGTGCCGGACGGCTCGTACGGCTCGCCGTGGCAATGCTTGCCGCATTGCTCTGCGGGCCGGTTCTGGCCGCCGCGCCGGGCATCACCGGCACGCATTTCGACCTGAGCGCGGAAGCGAGCCGCATCAGCCAGCCGGACGGCACGAGCGTCTATTCGTGGGGTTACGGCTGCCGCACGGCGCCGGCGGGATTCTCGCCGGCGGGCATCACGGGGGCGAACTGCCCGAGCATGCAGATTCCCGGGCCGACGCTGATCGTGCGGCAGGGCGACGTGATCACGGTGACGCTCACGAACAACCTGCCCGCGGCCGCGGGCAACACGTCGATCCTGTTTCAGGGATTCCAGGTGTGCGCGGCGGCGCTCAATCCCGACGGCTCGTGTCCGGCCGCGCTCACCGGCGTGCCCGGGCTGCTCACGCGCGAGGCGTCGCACGGCAACACGGTCACCTACAGTTTCGTCGCGGCGACGCCCGGCACGCATGCCTACTACAGCGGCACACGGGGCGACCTGCAGATCGAGATGGGCCTCTATGGCGCGATCATCGTATTGCCGACCTCGGCGCCGGGCGTGCTGGCCGTGCCGGCCGGATGCCGCGCAGTCGCCGCGACGCTGCCCGACGGCCAGCCGGACTACCGCAACGCGGCGGCGGCATACAACCATGTTTCGGCGTGCTACGACCGTGAGTATCTTTTTCAGTTCTCCGAAATGGATCCGCGCATCCATACGCAGGCCGAGCAGGAGGCCGCGAAGACGTGCACGCTGCCGACGGGCTGCATGACCGTCGAGACCGAGCCTTATCATCCCGCGTACTTCATGATCAACGGCCGCTCGATGCCGGACGACATGGATCCGAACTATGCGATGCAGTATCCGCATCAGCCCTACAACGGCAATCCGCACATGCACCCCGGCGAGCTGGTGCTGTTGCGGATCATCGGCACGGGCCGCTGGCAGCATCCGTTCCACGAGCACGGCAACCACGTCCGCGTGCTCGCGCGTGACGGCAACCTGCTGCTTGCCAAGACGGACGCGACCAAGGTCGCGGGCCCGCTGCTGTTCACCACGACCACGACGCCGGGCGAAACCCTGGACGGCATCTTCTACTGGACCGGCAAGGGGCTCAACTGGGACGTCTACGGGCACAAGCCCGGCGACGGCAGCGTCTGCATTCCCGATGCGAACGGCTACTACACCGCGGACCCGACGGCGCCGAACTACTACGAATGGTGCGCGGACCACAACAAGGCGCTCGAAGCGCATCCGTTCGGCAACGTCGGCAGCGGCGGACCGGTCACGCTGCCCGACTCGCACATCCTGACGAACGGTGCGTGGTATGGCGGCAGTCCCTATCTCGGACCGGATGCGACGATTCGCGCGACCTCGCCGACCGGCACGACGCCGCCGAGCGGCACGATCGCGAATCCGCCGGGAAGCGAAGCGGGCTTTGCATTCATGTGGCATTCGCACAATGAACGCGAGATCACCACGAACAACATCTTCCCGGGCGGAATGATGATGATGATGCTCGTCGATCCACAAGTCTTCGTGATCAACGAAGGCAACTAGAGGCGGGGAGAACGGAAATGCGATTCATCCAGTTCAAGGCGACGTTTCTCCGCCTGGCCAAGGCGAGCCTCGCCGCGTCGATGCTGCTGGCAGCGAGCGAGGCATCGCTCGCCCAGACCGTGAACCTGACGGCGAAGGCCGTGACTGCCACGATGCCCGACGGCGAGATCGTGCCGATGTGGGGCTACACGTGCTCGGCCGCCGCCGTGGCGCCGGCAACCTGTGCGGCGGCCAATCCCGGCGCCGGATCGGGCTGGTCGCCGGTGGTGATCACCGTGCCGTCCGGCGCGTCGCTGACGATCAACCTCACGAACAGTCTGCCGGCCTCCGTGCCGACGTCGCTCGTGATCGTCGGCCAGCTGGGCGGCGGTCTCGGCAAGACGGCGACGTCGACCCCGAGCCCCGTGCATCCGACCCAGACCTCGACGACCTGGCCGATCGCCGGCACCGGCAGCGGTGCGACGTTTACGCCGCCCGCGCAAGGGCCGCGGGTTCAGTCGTTCTCGACCGAAGTGGCGCACGGCGCGACGACGGCGTTGACGTGGAACAACCTGCGCCCCGGCACCTACCTGATCGAATCGGGCTCCCATCCGTCGATCCAGGGGCCGATGGGCCTTTACGGCGTGCTGGTGGTGCGCACGCCGCCGGCGTCCGCAACGTCGCGACCGGTCGCATATCCGGGCGTGCCATACGATGCCGACATCCCGCTCGTGCTGAGCGAAATCGATCCGGTGCAGAACGCCGCGGTCGCCGCGGCCGTGGCGACGACCGGCTTCAGCGAAACCAAGGTATGGTCCGGCCTTTCCGGTGGCTGCGGGGATTCGCACTCCTCATCGTTCGGTACCTGCTATCCGCCGGCCGTGAACTACGATCCGCGTTATTACCTGATCAACGGCGTCGCTTTCGATCGTACGCATCCTGACCGCTCGTCGTTCCCCGCAAGGGCTTCCGTGTCGACCGGCCAGGTGCTCCTGCGCTTCGTCAACGCGGGCCTGCGGATGCACGTGCCGTCGGTGGTCGGCGCGCAAACCGGCACCCCGCAGGTCTCCGGCTTCACGCTCGTCGCCGAGGACGGCAATCCGCTGCCCGGCAATCCGCGCGTGCAGTCGTCCGTGTTCCTGGCGGCCGGCAAGACTTACGACGTGATGATGACCGCGCCGGGCCTGAATGCGCCCGCGCTGCCGGTGTTCGACCGGCAACTGAGCCTGTCCACCAACAACCAGCGCGACGGCGGCATGCAGGCATATCTCAGCATCAACAACGGCGCGCTTCCGTCGGCAGGCGGAGGCGGCCAGAACGTCGTCGCCAATCCCGACAAGTACTTCCTCGTGGCGGGCAACACGCTGACCGTGGCGGACCCCGGGAAAGGGGTGATCGCCAATGACGTCGGCGTCTATGGCGTGCAGCTCGTGACCAAGCCGGCCAACGGCACGGTGACGCTGAACCCGGACGGCACGTTCAGCTACGTGCCCAATGCCGGTGCGACGTCGGACAGCTTCGTGTATCAGGCGAACGGTAATCCCGCGGTCACCGCGATGGTGACGCTGGCCGCGTGCACGCAAGCCGCCGGCTGCCTGTCCGGGCCGCCGGTCGCTCACGACGACAGCTACACGAGCAACATCGCGTCGCGGCTGCAGATCGGCGCGCCGGGCGTGCTCGTCAACGACACGGACCCGAGCGGGCTGCCGCTCACCGCGGCAGTGGTGCCGGGCAGCGTCAGCGGCGGCACCGTCACGCTGAATGCGGACGGTTCGTTCTCCGTGACGCCGAGCGCGCCGCCCGTCGGCGCCGCGACCGCGGGCGTGACCTTCAAGTATACGGCGGTCAACTCGCAGAACACGGCGAGCGCCCCGGCGAACGTTGCCGTCACGTTCAAGGGCGGCAGCGGGCTCGCCGTGAAGGTGCTGGACGGGCCGAGCACGGCACCGGGCAAGACGCCCGTGCAGCTCACCGACTACCGCTGGATCATCGAGGAAGACCGCACGTTCCAGATCGACCCGGCCTGCCAGGTGAACACGACACCGCGCCCCGCGAACTGTCCGCCGCTGCCGGTGCCGAGTCTCGGCACCAGCTTCCATACGAGCTACATGCCGGTGGTCGCGGCGGGTTGCGTCGGCACGGTTGCGTGCGAGTCGGGGCAGACGGTGTTCGATCCCGCCACCAACACGCACGTGCCCGCGGTGTGCGACATCGGCGACGGCGCATGCCGCACGAGTGCCGCGCAGCAGGTGCCGGTCGATCCGAGCCAGGTGTCGCTCGATCCAACCAAGCACTACTACATCTCGATCCTGCCGGGCGATGCCGGTAACAGTTTCTCGAATGGCGGGGGCGCCCCGAAACCCGTCGATCCGAACAACCCCACCGGCGCGATGCGGCAGTTCGACATTTCAAAGGATTGCCCGTCGGGCCCCGGCGGCGCGGATTTCGCGCCGGGCACGGGCACCTGCGGTCATACGATGGGCGGCGCGCCGATCGCACCGGCCCAGAAGAACGTCAACGTGCTCGTGCAGGAGACGCCGTTGCAGACCGCGAAGATCTCGGTATTCGTGTTCGAGGACGACGCGCCCGTCAACGGCGAAGTGGACGTGAGCGGCGGCAACGATGCCTTCGGCAGCGCGCATGAGCCGGGTCTCGGCGGGTTCGAGATCAAGCTGTTCGACGATGCCGGCGGCACCGGCGACGCCACCGGGCAGATGACCTACGACATGTTCAACATGCCGCTGTCGAACTCGCTGCAGGGCACCCGCGATCCCGCCACGGGCCTGAACGCCTGCCCGATTTCGACGACGTCGACCGACGGCCTCGTCGGCATGATCCCGACCTGCCCGAAGTACGAGTCCGACGGCAAGACGCTGTCGCCGCTGGTCGGCCAGGCGGTCATCGCGAACCTGATGCCGGGACGCTATGGCGTCGTCGCGACGCCGGGCGCCGACCGGACCGGCCGCGGCGAGGAATGGCTGCAGACCAACACGCTGGACGGACAGAAGGCGCACGACGCGTTCATCAAGGTCGGCGGCCCGTCGTACTTCCAGGAGTTCGGGCCCGCGGGCTTCCACGTGTCGATCGGCTTCGCGAATCCGAAGATCATCAACGACCGGCTGCCGGTGGTATGCGCCGGCGCGATCTGCAACAACTCGGTCGCCGGCCGGATCACGAATCTGCACTACAGCCGTCCGCCGAACGAGAACCTGTACGGCTCGGGCTCGCGCGATTCGCTCGGCTTCACGCAGTGCTACGTGAGCGTCGGCGATACCGACGGCGAGGACATCGCCTTTACCAAGTGCAATCCCGACGGCACGTTCAAGATCAGCGGCCTGCCCGACGGCACGTTCCGCATCACGGTCTTCGATCAGTGGAACGACCAGATCGTCGACGGGCTGGCGACGGCGACGCAATTGAAGGGCGGACAGTCCAAGGACCTCGGCGATATCCCCGTGCTGCAGTGGCACACGAATCTGTACACGCGGACCTTCTTCGACCAGAACGGCGACGGCGTGTCGCAGGACAGCGAGCCCGGGCTCACGCTCGTGCCGACCAACATCCGTTTCCGCGACGGGAGCTATTCGAATTTCAACAACACGGACCTGAACGGCTTCGCCGGATTCAACGAAGTGTTCCCGCTGTTCAACTGGTACGTGGCCGAAGCCGACACGACGCGCTACAAACAGACGGGCGTGCACGTGGTGTATGACGCGGGCGGCCCGGTCGACGGCACGCCTGGCGGCGGCAACTCGAACATCGCGGCGAATTTCGCCAACACGATCGAATCCTCGACCGCGCATCTGCCGACGAACCTGCGCGTGCCGGGCGCCAAGTATTGCAACGACGCGGATTGCACCGACCAGTCCGGCACGAACCCGTCGACCGCGCGGATCGACCCGCCGTGGGTGACGACCGAAGGCTGGCAGGGCTTCTCCGGCCAGAATTCGTTCATCGAGTTCGGCAAGAAGCCGTACGGGCCGACCGAGAACGGCGGCATCAAGGGCGAGGTGATCTACGCGTCGACGCGGCCGTTCGACGACCCGGCGCTGCTGATTCACACGAGCTGGACGCCGAACATTCCGAACGTGACGGTCAACCTGTACCGGGAGGATACGGCGACGGACGGTACGACGACGCTCGCGCTCGTCGACACGACGAAGACGAGCAGCTGGGACGACTGGGCGCAGGGCTTCCGCTCCGACGGCATTCCGAACATGAACTGCCCGGGGCAGGAGGCGAGCGACCCGTTCTTCTATACGTTGAAGAACAGCCCTCAGTGGCTCGACCCGACGCATCGCGCGTTGCCTGCGAATTCGCAGTTCAAGTGCTATGACGGCATGCATGCGTTCAACCAGGTGCAGCCGGCGCCCTACGACGGGATGTACCAGTTCCCGAGCGTGACGTCGCGCGATCCGTCGACGGGCCTGCCGACGGGCACGAACTGCACGATCTGCGTGGCGAATCCGTCGGGCGACGGAACCAAGATGCTGCCGACCGGGAAATACGTCGTCGAGGTGGTGGTGCCGCCGGGCTACGAGCTCGTGAAGGAGGAGGACAAGAACATCCTGATCGGCGACAACTACATCGCCCCGGTGACGCAGCAGTTCGGCGGCCTCGGCAACATCTTCATCCTGCCCGACCAGGCGGCGATGAATTCGACCTTCAACCCGAACAATGCGCAGAACCCGACGTCCGATCTCGGTTCGACACCGCGGCACGAAGGCGACACGGGCAGTGTCGAGACCTTCTGGCCGTGCGTCGGCGCGCTGCGCATCGTGCCGGACTACATCAGCCTGTTCCCGGGCTCGAAGGAGGTCGCGCCGTTCGCGGGTGCCTCGCGGCACCTGTGCGACCGCAAGGAAGTCACGCTCACGAACGAGATGTCGGTGCTCGCGAAGTTCTGGCTGTTCAGCTCGACGCATGTCGCCGCGCACTACACCGGCTTCATGCTCGACGACTTCTCGTCCGAGTTCGATCCGTACTCGCCGCAGTTCGGCGAGAAGTTCGCGGTGCCGAACGTGCCGATCTCGATGAAGGACTTCGCCGGCAATGAAGTGGCGCGTACGTATTCGGATTCGTGGGGCATCTTCAACGGGCTGAACTATTCGACGTGGCAGGTCAACCCGCCGAACCCGACCGGCTACGCGCCGACGATGATGGTCGCGTGCATGAACGATCCGGACATGCCCGACCCGGCGCATCCGGGGAAGACGATCCGCGATCCGATGTTCAACCCGGCATACAGCCAGTTCTGCTACGAGATCCCGTTCATGCCCGGACAGACCCAGTACATGGACACGCCGGTGGTGCCGGTGCAGGCGTTTGCGTCCGGCTACAACCCGCCTGACTGTGCGTACCCGGACGGCACGCCCGCGATCGCCAGCGTGACCGGCGACTCGAGCGGCGGAGGGGCGGGCCCGTGGGTCAGCACGGTCGGTCACCAGCTGACGATCAAGGCGCTCGGCGACCAGGTCGTGCCGAACAACGCGTACAACGGGCCAGCCGCGACCGCCGCGCCGTTCAACCAGAAATTCGTCAAGCGCCACTATGGCTTCGGTGCGACGCAAGGGAAGGTCACGATCGGCGGCCACGTAGCTTCAGTGCAGTCGTGGACCGACTCGGAGATCCATGTCGTCGTCACGCCGCTGATCGGCTCGAGTTGCACCGTCGACCAGCGCGGCGTGCTGACGCCGGCGTCGTGCGGCGAACTGGTCGTCACGACCGCCAGCGGCAAGAACACGATCGATACGGTCACCGTGACGGTGGGCGGCAAGGCGCCGACTTACGTGAACGGCGAGAACGCGACCAACGACGCGATCCAGACCGCGATCGACAACGCGACCCCGGGCGACCTGATCATCGTCGGTCCGGGCACCTACAACGAAATGGTCGTGATGTGGAAGCCGGTGCGGCTGCAGGGCGTCGGCGCCCCGTCGGTCGTGATCAACGCGAACACGCATCCGTCGGGCAAGATGGACGCGTGGCGCAGGAAGGTCGACTGCCTGTTCGGTGTCGCAATGAACGGCGCGATGATCTCGGCATCGAACCCGTTCGATCCGACCGGCACGTACACGTGCCCGACGGCGATGCAGCGCAAGGTGGACCCGATCCCGTTCGAGCCGACCGTGGGGTGGGACTCGAACCTGAACGGCAACCTTGGCGAAATGCTGCTCGAGCCGACGCTGATGGGCGCGTACGAAGGCGCGGGCATCACGGTGCTCGGCAAGGGCGTGCGGGACGTGCTGGTGGGCGGCGTGCCGCAACCCGACCCGAACTGCACCGCGAACGGCATTTGCGTGCCGCTCACGGGCCCGACGCGGTTCCAGCCGAACCCGCCGGATTGCCGGAATAACCCGAGCAACTTCCTGTGCAATCCGTCGCGCATCGACGGCATCACGGTCACGAACAGCTCGCAAGGCGGCGGCGGGATTTTCCTGCACGGCTGGAACCATCTGATGGAGGTGTCGAACAACCGGGTGTTCGCGAACGCGGGCACGCTTTCCGGCGGCATCTCGGTCGGCCAGGTCGAGGTCCCGGACGGCACGATCGCGGCCGACGGCATCACGCAGCTTCCGTTCGGCTTCAACAAGGCCGTGAACGTGCATCACAACTCGGTGACGTCGAACGCGGCGTACGGCGACGAAATCAATTCGAGCACGCCGTCGTCGGCCGGAGGCGTGGTGTTCTGCTCGGGCGCCGACAACTATCACTTCAACTACAACTGGGTGTGCGGCAACATGAGCAGCGGCGACGGCGGAGGCGTCGCGCACTTCGGCTTCAGCTATGCCGGCGACATCTCGCACAACTGGGTGCTGTTCAACCAGAGCAACAACCCGACACTGCCCACCTACGGCGGCGGCATCATCGCCCAGGGCGTACCGCCGGATGGCACCTTCTGCGAAAACTCGACGGTCGACGTGGACTGCGCACCGCAACTGTCCGACGGTATCGGGCCGCGGCTCGTGATCGACGGCAACCTGATCATGGGTAACACGGCGGAGAGCGGCAAGGGCGGCGGGTTGCGGCTGCAGCAGGTGAACGGCACGGACGTGGAGCGCAGCCCCGACAATGCGGCGAATTGGTACACGGTTCGCGTCATCAACAACATCATTGCGAACAACGTGGCGGGCTGGGGCGGCGGCGGCGTGTCGCTGCAGGACGCGGTGCGCGTGAGCTTCGTCAACAACACCGTGATGTCGAACGACGCGACGGCGTCCGCCGGCGTGCTGTTCAACACGGATGCGGCCACCCAGGCGAACGTCGGGCCGCCGAACTGCACCACGGTCGGCGCGCAAACGACGTGCAATCCGATCACGACGTCGACGTACCAGCCGGCCGGACTCGAGACCGCGCGGCATACGGCGAACTTCATCGCCGCGTTCACCGCGCCCGGCGTCGCGTGTCCGGCGGGTCTGCCGAACTGCACGACGTTCTCGAACCCGATCCTGACCAACAACGTGTTCTGGCAGAACCGTACGTTCTTCATCACGGTGTCCGGAGTGAATCCGAACATACCCGGGCTGCAGAACACGGTTGCGCTGAACCCGACGTTGAACCAGGCCGGGCATGCGACGGGCTATTGCGATCCGAACGCGGTTTATTGGGACATCGGTGCGTATGGCGACACGGGCCCGGGCAACCATCAGTCGGGTCTCAAGCTGAGCCCGCAGTACTCGATCCTGACCGATGCGGGCGACTACCCGGGCGCGAACAACAGCGGGGCCAACCCGTCGGTCGTGAGCCAGTACTGCAATGGCGCGCGCGTGCCGCCGGAAGGAGGCGGAAACGGCTTCGCGGTGCCGCCCGGCATCTCGGACACGGTGCTTCCGAACCCGCTGTTCAGCCTGCTGCCATCGGCGGTGCCGGACGAGGGCAATCAGTGGATCAACATGTCGTACGGCCCGCTGTCGCTGTTCAACATGTCGATCGCGTCAGGTAGCGCCGGGTATGGCGTGCTGCTCGGCAACTACTCGCCGCGCGCAGGTTCGCCCGCGATCAACGCGGGAACGCAGGCGGGTGCGCCGAATCATGATTTCTTCGGCACGACGCGTCCGCAACAGGGGAAGTACGACATCGGTGCGGTCGAGTTCCTGCCGTCCGGCATCGTGGGCGGTCTGCCGATCGATCCGCTGGCGCTCGGCACGGTGCTGACCGACGTGGTGGGCGGCCTGCCGATCCCTCCGCTCGCGGTGCCGAACGTGCCGGCCGGCGCCGTGGGCGGCCTGCCGATCGCTCCGCTGGCGGCGCCGACCGCGCCGGCCGGTGTCGTGGGCGGCTTGCCAAACAATCCGCTTGGGTTCGGCGCGGCGCTGAATCGACCTTGAAGGGGAGGGGGCCATGATCCGTTCACGTTTGCCGTGCAGGCGAGCGGCGCTTTACGCCGTCGCCGCCTGCCTCGCCGCCGCAGCCGTCGCAGAGCCGGCCGCGGCGCAGCAGGGCGCGCCCGCTACGCCCGGCGCCGGTGCGAAGCATTCGCCATACCGGCCGGACCTTCCGCGGCGCGCGAGAACCTACTACATGATGACGAGGGGGATCGACAACCTGAAGGTGCACCGCATCACATCGGACAACCTGATTCGTTTCAGCTACCGCGTGACCGATCCGGCCGCGGCGAAGCGGCTAGCCGACAGGAGCGCGACACCGTATCTGTACGGGCAGACGAGTCACGCGCTGCTCGAGGTGCCGGTGATGGACAAGATTGGCCAGTTGCGGCAAAGCGGCCGGCTCGAAGCCGGCCGGGAATACTGGATGGTGTTTTCGAACAAGGGCAACGTCGTCAAGGTCGGCGAACGCGTGAACGTGATCATCGGATCGTTGCATATCGACGGGCTGCTGGTCGAATGACGATGCGGCCGCGATGCGCGGCACGGGAACAGGAGAAGACTCATGACCCGGTTTCTTTCGGTAGCAATGGGGGCGGTCTCATTGGCGGGTTTGCTTGCGCTGGCGCCCGACTCGATCGCGGCCTCGGCGGCAGGCACCGCCCAGGCCAAGGCAGCATCGGCGGGGCAAGCGAGCGCCGCGCAGATCGTCGAGCGCAACGTGGCGGCGCGCGGCGGGCTGCAAGCGTGGCGCACGGTCAACACGCTGACGATGTCGGGGCTGATGGAGGCCGGCGGCAAGAAGAACACCGCGCTGCCGTTCGTGATGACGATGAAGCGTCCGCACAAGAGTCGCTTCGAAGTCCGCTTCAACGGGCAGACGGCGTTCCAGGTCTATGACGGTGCGCAGGGCTGGAAAGTCCGGCCGTTCCTCGGCCGTGACGAAGTCGAGCCCTATACGCCGGCCGAGGCGAAGTCGGCGGCGCAGTCCGCGGAACTGGACGGGCCGCTCGTCGATTACGCGAGCAAGGGCAGCACGGTTCAGTTGATCGGCTCGGAAACGGTGGAAGGGCATCGCGCCTACGTGTTGAAAGTGACGACGAAAGAGCGCGCGGAGCGTCGCGTGTGGATCGATGCGGCCACGTTCCTCGAGCTGAAGATCGACGGCGAGCCGCGCGTGCTCGACGGCAGGACGCACGGCGTCTCCGTGTTCTTCCGCGACTTCCGCAAGGAGGGGGGAATCGTCGTGCCGCACACGCTCGAGACGGCCGTTGCCGGCGTGAAGGGCACGCACAAGTTGACGATCGATCACGTGGCGGTGAATCAGCCGGTGGACGATGCGTCGTTCGGCAAGCCGCAGCTCGGGGCGGCCAGGGTGTCGAGCCGCTAGCCGGACGATTGGGCGAGGACCGAGGCCATGAAGCGAATCGAATCGTGGGTGCTCGCCGCCTGCATGGCGGCAGCCTTGTGCGCGTGCAAGCAGGTACCGGGGCAGGGTCTCACCGCGGACCAGATCGTCGAGAAGAATGTCGCCGCGCGGGGCGGGCTCGACGCATGGCGCAAGGTCCGGACGATGGTCTGGTTCGGCCATGTCGACAGCGCGAACGCCCCCGTGCGGGACATGCCGTTCGTCCTCGCGATGAAGCGGCCAAACAAGACGCGCTTCGAGCTGACGGTATTGAACGAGAAGAGTGTGCGCGTCTTCGACGGCCGGGAAGGCTGGAAGCTGGGCGCGAGTCCGCGGCCGTATTCGGGCGACGAGATCAGGTCGGCGCGTGACGAGCAGGTGATCGACGGGCCGCTGATCGATCACGACGCGAAGGGCGTCGGCGTGGCGCTGGAAGGGGTCGACCAGATCGGCGGCCACGATGCATACCGCCTCGCGGTGACGCTGCCTTCCGGCGCGGTTCGCCATGTGTGGATCGATGGCCGCACGTTCCTGGACGTGAAGATCGACCGTCAGTTGCGCGGCCCGCGCGGCCTGGTCACCGTCGAAGTGAGCTACAGCGATTTCAAGGGCGTCGACGGCCTGCAGATCCCGTTCAGGATCGAAAGCCGTACGGCGGCTTCCCCGAACAGGGACACGCTGGTCATCGACAAGGTGTCGCTGAATCCGCCGCTCGACGATGCGATCTTCACGCGGCCCGCGTCGCCGGGCGGACGCCGTTCGGTCGCGATCGATGCGAGCGTGTCGCCGGCGCCGCCGCGTGCCGGCCTGCCGACGGCACGGCCATGAACGGCATCCGGCGGCGGCTGCGCGTCCTCGTGGCGGCGCGTCCGCTTGCCGTGAGCCGCCGGCTGGCGCGCTGGATGTTGCTGGCCGCGCTGTGCGCGCCCGCCGGTTACGCGCGCTGCGACGAGGTGGCGCCCGCCGAGCCCGTCGCGCCGGTCGCGCCCGTGCCCGTGCCCGTCGCGCGGGCGGACGCGGGCGAGGCGATCTACCAGCGCGGCATCCTCGGTTCGGGCGCGCCGCTCGAAGCCGTGCATCCGGACGGCGTGCGCCTGCGCGGCGCGGCGGCCGCCTGCATCAATTGCCACCGGCGCAGCGGCCTCGGTTCGAAGGAAGGCAACAACACGGTCCCGCCGATCACGTGGCGCTATCTGGCGCATCCGCGCGCGCAAACCGACGAGGATCTCGACATCCCGTACGTTGCCGGCATGCGCACCGATCGCGAACCGTACACGGAGGAACGGCTCGCGCGGGCCGTGCGCGACGGGACCGCCCCGGATGGCCAGCCGCTCGGCAGGCTGATGCCGCAGTACGCGCTCGGCGATGCCGACATGGCTGCGCTGACGGCCTATCTGAAGCGCCTCGATCGCCGCCGGCCGTCGGGCGTGACCGACACGGTGCTGCATTTCGCGACGATCGTCACGTCCGATGCGGACCCGGTGAAGCGGGCGGGCATGCTCGACGTCCTGCAGCACTACTTCGCGGACAAGAACGCGTTTCCGATCGGCGCGACGCCGCCGCTGCGCTCGACGCGAAAAATGATGTTCATGGTCAATCGGCGCTGGGAGCTGCACGTCTGGTCGCTCACCGGCCCGCCCGACACGTGGCATGAGCAGCTCAGGCAGTATTTCGCGCGACAGCCGGTCCTGGCCGTCGTGTCGGGGCTCGGCGGCAGGAACTGGGCGCCCGTTCACGACTTCTGCGAACAGCAGGCCGTGCCGTGCCTGTTTCCGAACGTCGAGGTGCCCGTCGAGACCGATCACGATTTCTATTCCGTGTACTTCTCGCGCGGCGTGCTGCTCGAGTCGGACCTGATCGCGAAGCGCATCCTGGACGAAGCCGGTGCACGGCCGGTGAAGACGGTCAGGCAGGTCTATCGCGCGGGCGACAACGGCGAGCGGGGCGCACAGGCGCTGGCCGCCGCGCTGAAGGCGCACGGCATCGCGGTGTCGAACCGTGCGCTTGCGCCTCACGAGGATGTCGCACATGCGTTGCACGGGATGCCGCGCGACGATGCACTCGTGCTGTGGCTGCGGCCACCCGACCTCGCGGCGCTCGAGCATGTGCCGCCCGCGTCGGACACGGTGTTCATGTCGGGGCTGCTCGGCGGGCTCGACAGCACGCCGCTGCCGACGCGCTGGCGCGGCGTGACGCGCGTCGCCTATCCGTTCGACTTGCCCGAAGGGCGGCGCGTGCGCGTCGACTACGCGTTCGGCTGGTTCACGATCCGGCACATCCCGATGGTCGCGCCGCAGGTGCAGGCCGACACGTATCTCGCATGCGGCCTGCTCGCCGAGACGCTGAAGCATCTGGTCGATGCGTTCGTGGGCGAGTATCTCGTCGAGCGCATCGAGGACATGCTCGAACGTCGCATCCTGACCGGCTACTACCCGCGCCTGACGCTCGCGCCCGGGCAGCGCTTCGCGTCGAAGGGCGGCTATATCGCGCGGTTCGCCGGGCCGGATCGCGCGAAGCTTGCCGCCGACGGAGGCT
Source organism: Burkholderia sp. Bp8994 (assembly GCF_003853805.1). Lineage (NCBI taxonomy): Bacteria > Pseudomonadati > Pseudomonadota > Betaproteobacteria > Burkholderiales > Burkholderiaceae > Burkholderia > Burkholderia sp. Bp8994. Next base: position 2,720 of record NZ_QTQH01000017.1, on the reverse strand, counting down.
GGATCGTTCCCTGAGCGGCCGCGCGCGTCGAGATGGAGTAGGAATCAGACCGCGAATGGAGGAAATCTCCCCATGCCGGGTCTCGCGGACGCTTCGCACAATGAAGGCATCGCGCGACGTTCCGGCGCAGCGCGGGCCACACGGCGTGAGGAGGGAAACCGCCATGACAACGTTTCTTGTCGGGCATGACACGCGTCATCGCCGGGCGCATCGCGGCTGGATGATCGTGATCGTGGCGCTCGCGTTGCTGCACGCGTCCGTCGGGCAGGCGCTGCCGATCTTCGCGCGCCAGACCGGGCAAAGTTGCGTCGCGTGTCACGCCGGCGGCCAGTTTCCCGAACTGACGCCGTACGGGCGCATGTTCAAGCTGAACGGTTATACGTTGGGCGAGCGCACGATTCCGCTCGCGGCGATGGCCGTCGCCGACATGAGCAAGACGCGAGCCAACAGCGACGCCAGCGGCAATCCGGTCACGCCGAAGAACGGCCTGCCGATCTTCGACTTCGCGAGCGTGTTCCTCGCCGGGAAGATCACCGACCATCTCGGCGGGTTCGCACAGTTCACCTATGCGAACTACGATCATCAGGATGCCAACGGAAAATGGAAAGGCTGGTGGGCATCGGACAACACCGACTTTCGCTTCGTCGACCGGATCATGTCTCCGGCCAACGATCTGATCCTCGGCCTGACGCTCCACAACAACCCGACCGTGCAGGATGTATTCAATACCGCGCCGGCCTGGAGCTATCCGTACATCGGCTCGGCGATCAGCCCGGTGGCCGGCGTTCCGGTCACGCCGATCATCGAGGGCGGTCTCGCGATGCAGGTCGTCGGCATGGGCGGGTACCTGTACTGGAACAAGACGGTCTATGCGGAGCTGACCGCCTACAGCACCGCCGACGGCATCTGGTCGTTCCTGAGCAAGGGTAACCACGCGGGCAACCCGGACCACCCGCAGGTCTATCTGCGCGGCTACAACCCGTATGCGCGCATCGCGCTGACGCGCGAATGGGGGCCGCACAGCCTGATGGTCGGCGCGTTCGGGCTGAGCGTCAACGTCTATCCGAACGACCCGAACAGTTTCCCGATCTTCGGCACGGGCGTGACGCGCTATCGCGACTACGGTTTCGACACGCAGTACCAGTACCTGCTGGAGCCGCACACGATCACCGCGCAGGCGCGCTACGTGCGCGAGAACATTCACGATCCGAACAACTTCGTCGTGAGCGACAACACGGCGGCGAACCTGAATTCGTTGCGGCTCAAGGCGTCGTACATCTACCAGTCGAAGTACGGCGTCAGCCTGTCGTTCTTCAATACGACGGGGACTGCGGACAGCGCCGCCTATGCGGCGAGCGCGAACTTCCATCCGAATACGCAGGGGTGGACGCCGGAAATATTCTGGATACCTGATCAGCACGTGCGAATCGGTATCCAGTACACGCACTTCACCAAGTTCCTCGGCGCGACGACCAACTACGACGGCAACGGACGCAATGCAAGGGACAACGACACGCTGTTCATCTATCTATGGCTGGCTTCATTCTGACACCCGGCGGGGCGACGGACATTGCGGCAGGGAGAGCGCTGACATGAACAAGGTGACCCATTTCGCTTGGCTTGCGCTGGTGCTGGCGGCATCGGGTTGTCACGACCTGGAGCGGTCGCGGGAAGTCGACAATCCGGCCGTGTCGGGCAAGACCATTGCATTGCAGGTGTGCTCGAACTGCCATGGCGCGACCGGCGTGTCGGTATCGCCGATGTTTCCGAAGCTCGCCGGGCAACGCAAGGAATACCTCGTCGACCAGTTGACCGACTTCAAGCATCACGCGCGCGCCGATCCGAATGCGAAGCGCTACATGTGGGGCTTCACGCATCTGACCGATGCGCAGATCGACCAGCTCGCGGATTATTTCTCGAGCCAGCCGGCGGTGCTCGGCGAGGTCGGCGATCGGCTGCTGCTCGACGCGGGGAAGGCGATCTTCGTATCGGGACTGCCGGACAAGGGCGTGTCGGCCTGTGTCGGCTGTCATGGCCAGCATGGCGAGGGCATGACCGGGTTTCCCCGGCTCGCCGGCCAGCACGCGGACTACGTGCTGAAGCAGCTGAGGGTTTTCCGGGAAACCGACACGCGCCCACGCGGTGCGGTGATGAAGGGGGTGTGCGCGAACATGACCGAGCAGGAAATGCGCGCGGTCGCGGCCTATGTCGAGGCCTTTCCGCCGGAAGCCGACGCTCCGGCGAGCCCGGCGAGCCCGTCGGTCGAGCAATGAGCCGCCGGCGCCGAACCGGCGTCACATGCGGCAGGTGCCGCGGGGCGGGCAGACGAGCGGCGCCGGCGGCGATCGTTTAGGTGTCTCGTCTCCCCCGGGGCGGGGCGCCTCTTTTTATTTGCATCCGATGGTTCCATCCTGGTGACGCTCATGAAAGCCATTCAATCGTCACGCGGCGGCATGATGTCCGTTGCCGCGTCACTGTATCGGCTGCCTCGACGACTTCGCGCGCCGGCCGCGGTTCGCGCGTGCGGGCCGGGCGACGACCGTCCGTTCCTCGCACGCCGGTCGGTCATCGACTGGCTGTTCGCCCTGGCACTCGTGGCGGGCGCAGGCCATGCGTTCGTGCATTACAACGAACACATGAATGACTACGACAAGGCGGTGATGATCGGCACCGTGCCGGCGCTCGTCGTGCTCGGCTGGCGCTGGAAGCCCGCGCGGCTG